>CAYNXV010000171.1:0-7435 GCA_964401245.1 uncultured Bifidobacteriales bacterium
CGTCGATTTCCAAAACCCGCTTCAGGCTGGCCACCGCGTCTCCCAGCGCTCCCATTTCATAATACACTTCGCCGAGCAGCAGCCAGGCCCGCGAGAACTCTGGCGCTTCTTCCAAAGCGCGGCGATAGGCGATGACGGCCTTGGGATAATCGCCGTTCTGTACATGGCAATTGCCGAGATTGAACCAGGCGAAAACCCGGTTTTGCGGCGTTTTGGTGGCCTCATAATAGAGGGCGGCGGCGGCGTTATATTCGCCTTTTTCGTAGAGCTGGTTTCCCCGTAATAGAGGAGGTAGCTGCTGCGGTGGCGGTGACGGTGGGGGCTGGGAAGCCGCGGCCAGAGCGCAAAGCAGGACCAGGGAAACAACCGTCGTCTTCACATTGATTTCCAGGCCCCAGCGCATTTCAGTGTACCTCGAAAATGATTGGCAGTTTGAAACGCTGACGCACGGGAACGTTTTGCAGGGTCGCGGGACGGAAGCGCAGCTTGCGCGCGTATTGGAGGGCTTCGGGGGCGAAACCGTAGCCTTTGGGGGATTCGTCCAGCACCTGCAACTCTTCCACGAATCCCCTTTCATTCACCACGAAGAGCAGGTCCACCCTGCCGCCCACGCCTTCGCGCCGGGCCCGGGGAGGAACCTGCGGATCGCCCGGACGCTGCGTGAGTTGCGCGTCGGTATCGGTGGCGCCCATGTCATAGGTCATGATACCGGGGCCTGACCCCGAACCGATTCCGGAGCCGCCGCTACCGGATGCCAGGGCGGGTCCCGCACCGCCGGCGGGGCTTAAATCCAACTTGATGCCTCCCACCGACATGGGCCGGGGCGCCGATTGGGTGAGTTGGCGCGGTTCCACCGTTTTGATTTCCTTGATTTCCCGCTTGTCCATTTCCTGGCGTTCAAGGGGCGCATACGCGATTTCCCTTTCCACTTCCCGGTTGAGTTGCGCCTTGATTTCATCCTGTCGCATGAAGGCTTGAATGGCGGGAACCAGCAGAAACAGCAGCATGTTGATTCCGAAGGCGGCCAGGACAAGTGCGATGCGAACGCCCATGCTCATTCCTTGACCGAAGAGATGGAAACCTTTTTCACGTCGGCGAGATTGCATTCGTCGAGTACGTCCACGGTGGCGGCGATAGACGCCTCGCGGTCGGCCACGATGACTACGGAGCGGTTGGGGTCTTGCGCCATGAACCTTTTCAGCACGGTTCCCAGGCTTCTCAAAGTCACGGGACTTTCGTTGACATGGATGTTGCCTTCGCGCGTAATGCCGATGAGAATCGGCTGCTTGCTCAGGATTTGCGAACTACTCGCCTTGGGCTTGTTGATATCCAATCCCATTTCTTCGGTGAAGGTGCTGGTCAGCACGAAGAAAATCAGCAGGAAAAACAGCATGTCGATGAGGTTGATGAGGTTCAGCTCCGCCGTACGCCGCGGCCTGCGGCTGAATCCCATGTCTTGCAAGTCCTTCATGCCCTGATTGCTCCGTCGGGATTGCCGGCTAGTCCCAATGCCGTTTCGAGGGTTTCATTTTCGATTTCATCCGCCCGATTGCGCAGGTGGTTGTGGAGAAGAATGAGCGGAAACGCCACCACGAGTCCGGCTTCGGTGGTCAATAGCGCCTTGGCGATTCCGCCAGCCATCATGGCCGGATTGCCGGCGCCGTAAAGCGTGATCACATGAAAGGTGGCCATGATGCCCGATACCGTTCCCAGCAGGCCCAATAAAGGGGAGGCGGCGGCGATTACCGACAGCGTGGAAAGATTTTCGTGCAAAGCGGGCAGGTTTTTATGGAGGCTTTCGCGAGTGCGATTACGAGAGGCGCTATCCCCCAGGGGATGGGTTTCGGCCAAGGTTTTCTCGAGTTCGCTGCGCAATCTCCCTCGGGCCCCGCGCAGGAACCACCAACGTTCCAGGGCGATTATCCAGCCCACCTGCCCCAGGACGAATATGGCCAGCATGATCCACCCTCCCTGCCGGGTGATATACCAGAGTTCGTATAGGGAGTATTGGAAATCGCTCATGGTTAATCCGCTGCCTGACCCCGTCCTAGTCCTGCGGCCATAGGGCGTTCAGGGTTTTAACCGAATAGAACTGCATTTCGTTGACGACTTTATCGACGCGATTGGCCAGATAGTTGTGGATCAGAAGGGCCGGAACCGCGATGATCAATCCCGCCTCGGTGGTTATCAACGCTTCTCCGATGCCGCCCGCCAGGAGCTTGGGATCGTTGACGCCGTATTGGGTGATGGAGTGGAACATGGCGATAAGTCCCGATACCGTACCCAGCAGACCCAGCAATGGCGCCGCCGCGCCCAGCACCGATAGGGTGGTCAAATGTTTTTCCAAACCGGGAACTTCCCGCAGCATGACCTCCTGCACGGACTTTTCCGCCTGCTGCCGACTGTTGTCCCGGTTGGAAGCCACGGTTTTGATGATTCCCAGGATGAGATTGTGCGGCCGCGTATCGCAAATCCGTATCGCCTCGTCGAAGTTACCGGCGCTCAAAGCCGCTATGGCTTGAGAGTAGACTTCGGGATGCGCCGAGCGCCTCCGCGTGAGATACATCATCTTCCGGGTGAAAAGCACCAACCCCACCACGGGCAGAATGAGCAGGGGAATCATGAACACCCCGCCGGTTTTTACGGCCGCCACGAAACCGCCCCAAATTCCCAACTTCTCCTGTTGGGTATAGCTCTTGCCCTGGCTTTGGTTGGGAAGCATATCGACGGGAACAACCAGGTTTACGCCTTCGCCCTGCGCGGCCGCTTCCAGCGATTTGGCCAGTGCTTGCGAAGCCTGAACGGGAATATCCTCCCGCCATTGGTAACGGGTACCCGAAAGCGACGGCGAGGTGAGCATCAAACCCACCCGGCCGCTTTCGCGATCGCGATAGGCCTTGGTCACCGTACCCAGGCGCAATACCGTGCCTTGGCCCGGCACATCGTCCGCTCCGACGAATCCTCCGGTTTCGGCGACGACTTCGCGCGTCAGGCGGATTTCGGCGAGTTCGAAGTCCAGCAATTCGCGCAGTACTTCTTGCGGCGCATCCTTCTTCACTTCGCCGGCCTTGCGCAAGCGGTTCAATCTATCGAGCCGTTCGGGAATCTTGACGGGAAATCCATTATCCACCTGGCCGGCCAGATGCTGCATTCTTTCGAGCATTACGCCGTTCAGGGAAAGGAAGGCGCTCTTTTCCGCTTCCAAATCGGCCTCGAGCCTTTCGGCATCGCGCAAAAGCACCTGAAGTTCTTCGTGCAACCGATCGCCTTCGAAATTCCGGGTTTCCACCCGCATTTTAATCTCTTCGTATTCCTGATTGAACTTTTCGCGCGCTTCCATATCGAGGCGACGGTCTTCCCACCTTTTGGAGACGACTCGGTCGCGGAGACGCTTGGCCTCTTCCAATTCGATTTTGATGGCTTCGCGTTGATCGGCCTTCTCGTCGGTACGAACCTGGGAATGAGTCTGGAGAGTCAACGCGGCGGTGGCCAGAGCAGTCATCGCTAATTGCCTGAAGCGGTAAATTCCCGGGGATGATTTGCCAAGCATCATGGACGGCCTCCTTGAGCCGGCTTTACCGAATCGGGAGCTGAATCGGCGGAAGCCGAATCGCGGACCTTAAGGGCCTCGCTGCGTTTCGTTTCGGTTTGGGGTGAGGAGGTTGAAAAGGGAAGAGAAACCAGTTCGGGAGGTGCCTTGCCTTCCGCCACATTCAAGGCCGTTACGATTCCCTTGCGGATTTCGGGGGTGGAATCGCCCTCCATCCAAACATATCCGGTGTCGGCGCGCGTTAAATGGGCCACATATTTTCCGTCTTGGCTGACGAATCCCAGGAAAATCGCGCCGAGGCGGACGAATTTGCCGTCAAGATTGCGGCCGTCCGCAGTACGGTGTACCCCAGCGTAAACTTCGCTGTCGCGCGTAAAAGCTACGGCCTCTTCCAGCACGCCGAATACCCGGAACATTCCTTCCTCTACGGTGGTTACCCCGGTTTCCAGGGATTGCGCCAGATTTTCCAGCTCAATGATGCGGCGCTCCTGCTGGTAAGCGAAGTCTCGCCGGAAAAATGCGGCCAATTCCCGGCATTCCTGCGCCAGGCGGGAGCGGAACTCTTCCTGCTTGCGTTGGTAAAGGGAAATTTGACTCTTATGGGAATTCTTGCGGAAGGCGGACCTTCCCACCTCTTTTTTGAGGCTGTCTATTTTGTTCTGCGTCAAAGCCAATTGGTGGTTGATGGCTTTCAGTTTTTCGGCTTTGCTTTGCTCGAAAGCTTCCGCACGCTTCCGCTCCGATTGATGCAATTCCTTCTCGCGCGCGATTTCCTTTTCCACCCGATCCAATTCCCTTTGGAGAGAGGAAAGAGTCTCCTGGCCCTCAACCGGCAGCAGACAAACCAGGGTGAAAAGAAGGCCGGGAAGAAATACACGCAAGATACTCTCCAAGAGAATCCTCCTTTTTTAGGCTACAACGGCGTGCATAAACTACAAAAATGGGTTACAGGTAGGAGTTGAGCAAAATCTCGAATTTCTCCTGCTTGCCGGATATGCGGGCGGGTTCACCGTTTTCCAGCGCCCATTTTTCCAATTCCTTGAAATTTGCGGCCCCTTCTTCGATTTTCGCTCCGATGCCGGATTCGAACGACGCGTAACGCTGCTTGACCCTGGCGGCCATGATACCGTCTTCCTTCATCCTGGCGGCGACAAGCAGCCCACGCGCGAAGGCATCCATTCCCCCGATATGGGCGAGAAACAGGTCTTCCACGTCGGTGGATTCCCGGCGTACTTTCGCGTCGAAGTTGAGACCGCCGGTACCGAGGCCGCCTTCTTGATTGAGGACCACCCACATGGCCAGCGCGGTGCTGCGATAATCCATGGGGAATTGATCGGTGTCCCAGCCCAATTGCGGATCCCCCGTATTGGCGTCAATGGAACCGAGCTGACCGTAGCGCGAAGCCAACTCAAGATCATGTTCGAAGGAATGGCCCGCCAGAGTGGCATGATTGGCCTCTATATTGAGTTTGTATTCCTTGTCCAGGCCGTAATGCTTGAGGAATCCCATAACCGTGGCCGCGTCGAAGTCGTATTGGTGCTTGGTGGGTTCCTTGGGCTTGGGCTCGATAAGCAGGGTGCCCTTGAATCCGATTTCCTTCTTGTATTCGGCGGCCATGTGGAGAAAACGGGCGAAATGATCGAGTTCGCGCTTCATATCGGTGTTCAGCAGGGACTGATACCCTTCGCGTCCGCCCCAAAAGACATAATTCTCACCGCCGAGTTCGAGGGTGACTTCCATGGCTTTTTTCACCTGGGCGGCGGCATAGGCGAATACATGCGCGTCGGGATTGGTGGCCGCTCCGCTCATATAACGGGGATTGGAAAAGAGATTGGCTGTGCCCCAAAGCAGTTTGATTCCGGTATCGGCTTGCAGTTTTTTGGCCTCTTTTACCACCGCGTCCAGGTTCCGGTTCGACTCGGCCAGTGACTTGCCTTCGGGGGCGATGTCCCGGTCGTGGAAGCAGTAATATTCCACCCCGAGCTTCTGCAAAAATTGAAAGTTGACTCCCATGCGGCGGACGGCGTTTTCCACCGAATCGGTGCCGTCTTCCCAGGGTCGTTTGATGGTGCCGGGGCCGAAAGGATCGCCGCCGGTGCCCCGGAAGGTATGCCAATAGGAAACGGAGAACCGCAGGTGGTCCTTCATGGTTTTGCCCAGGATAACCTTGTCGGCCTGGTAGTATTTGAACGCCATATCGTTTTTGGAGTTCGCCCCTTCAAATCCGATGGCGGGAACGTCACTGAAATAATCAGCCATAAATACTTGCTCCTCAGTTATAAATACTTGCGCCTAAGTTCCGGTTTCGGAATTTAAGTTAATTGATATGGTGGAATTCCGCACAATATTTGAAGGGCGGGATCCACCGAAAGCCGGGCCGGTTTGAACCTGGTTTCAATCCAGGGGAGGTTTGGGGGCGTTGGGCTGGCACCGTTTCTCCTCGGCGGCGAACCGCAAAAGCGCCTCCACATCGGGACGGCAGCTCCCGCAGCCGGTGCAGACGCCCAGTTCCTTGCTCAGGGCATCAACCGTAAGGCATCCAGCCTCAATGGCCTCCATAATGGTCCTTTTAAGGACATCCCGGCAATAGCAAACTGGATCGGACATGGGTGGTATTGAAGAAACTCCTCATCCCAGTATACATGCGACCGTTACCCGGGGCAACAGGATAACCGGCGCAATGAAAGTAACCGACCACCAAGGAGTTGAATGGTCGGGATGGCCGGATTCGAACCGACGACCCCTTCGTCCCGAACGAAGTGCTCTACCAGACTGAGCCACATCCCGAAAATTGGGCTGAAAAACTTAGGTCCGGAACCTGATAAGGGTCCCGGGCGTTCCGTCAGCCCGGCGGGAAGCCCTGGAATGAGCCCCGCCGAAGAGGAGACAATTTAATACACCCGCTCCCGCATAGCAAGTCCCGGAGAGCGGGAACCCGGAGATTGAAATCAGCCCATATAGGCATTTTCGCCATGCAGGCTCACGTCGAGGCCATTGTTCTCCTCTTCCGGGGTGACGCGCAAACCAATGACGGCATCCACGATTTTGAGGATGACATAGGTTCCCACGGCGGCTATGGCGATGGTGATTAGTATGGACAGGCCCTGTCGCATGAGCTGGGCTGCGCTGCCGGCCAGCGAAATGACCGCCCCTTCGACTTCATAGGTCGACGCGATGGCCGGATTCACCGCGGCGCTGGCGAAAACACCTGTGGCCAAAGCTCCGACAATGCCGCCCACTCCGTGGATTCCGAAAGCATCGAGGCTATCGTCGTAGCCGAGAGTGTGCTTCACCTTGGATACGGCCAACAGGCAGACGATTCCCGAAATAAAACCTATCAGTAACGCCGAGGGCACGGTGACGAACCCGGCGGCCGGGGTGATGGCGACCAGACCGGCGACCATGCCGGAAGCCGCGCCCAATACCGTGGCCTTGCCGTTGATGAATTTTTCCGCCAACATCCATCCCACCGCGGCGGCTGCCGAGGCGAAATGGGTGGCCGCGAAGGCGCTGGAGGCCAAAGCGCCGGCTCCGAGGGCGCTACCCGCGTTGAAGCCGAACCAGCCTACCCAGAGCAGGCCGGCGCCTATCAAGCTGAAGACGATATTGTGGGGCAGCATGGCTTCGGCCGGATAACCCAGACGCTTTCCGATAACCAAGGCGCAGACGAGGGCGGAAACGCCGGAGCTGATATGCACCACGGTGCCGCCCGCGAAATCCAGGGCGGGTATGGTCGCGCCGTCCACCCAATTGAAAAGCCCGCCCGCTCCCCAGACCATATGAGCGAGAGGGAAATAGATGAAAGTGGACCAGAGTATGGTGAACAGGACGAAGGCACCGTATTTCATGCGTTCCGCAAACGCTCCGCTGATGAGGGCGGGGGTG
>CAYNXV010000172.1:0-7381 GCA_964401245.1 uncultured Bifidobacteriales bacterium
TGACGGGCCATGTCGGGAAATGCATGGTCGGGTTCTCCTTCGGGTCAATGTTCAGGTCAGCTACCGGATGGGCAAAGAGAAGCGCATCCCCACTTGGGGATTGGGTGACATTCCGGTAACGTTGCCTTTTCTGGCTGTGGCGGATTTTCCGAAACAGCCCGATATCCGCACTCCCAGCCTTGGGGGGCGGGGTGCGGAGCATGCGTGCCGGTTTGAAAAATGCGACTGGGGCATAATACAAAAAGGTCTTGGACAGACCAATAAAAACTCAAAAAAATGACTTTTCGCCATTTTCGGCCATATTAATAGGTTTCGTCCTGCGTGCGGCACCGTACCCGGATGCGGCCTCGGTCATCGGCGGTTACGGTAACTTCTATGGGACGGCAGCAGACGTGGCAATCCTGGACGTAACTTTGCCGTTGACCTTCCGAAAAATCGGCTTCAAAAATATTGGGCTCTCCGCAATAAGGGCAGTTGCCCGTCAATTCCTCGTACATGGCGCTTCCTCTCCCCAGGGTCTCTCCGCTGCCGTGAAATATAGGCCCTGTATAGGAGAAAGCTTTCCCCGGAGCCCGGTTTTGGTTTTTTTGGAGAGGCAGGGGTCGCAGTCCCCGGAGTCTGAACACATTGGAAAAAGGAGTTCCCATGAAAATCCTATCCCCTACGGCACACGGCATTTTGGATTACGGAGTGATTCTGCTGCTTTTCATTCTTCCGGGTTTGCTGAATTTCCCGCAAAACGCCGCCTTGGCCTCCTATATCATCGGCGCCGGCTATTTGGTAATGGTATTGGTGACGGCCTACCCACTGGGATTGATTAAAGCGCTCCCTTTCACCGTCCACGGCGGGGTGGAACTGGTGTTGGCGCCGATATTCATTCTCATGCCCTGGCTGGCGGGATTCAGCTCCCATGCGCCGGCCCTGTGGTTCTTCATCATCGCGGGTGTGGCCCTCTTCTTCGTGTACTTGACCACCGATTACCCGGCCGCGGACCGGGCCTACGGTAAACGCGGAGCCGGATTCGGAGGAACGCGGGGCAGCAGGGGGGCGCCGGCTTAGGCGCGGCTTTTTTCAGAGTGGTTTCGCATCAACCTTCGAGGCCTTCGGCGCACCGGCGTGCGGAGGCCACCTCCCGCCAGTCGGCTTGCAATGCCCCCTTCTCCTTGATACTTTTACGCTGCCCCAAAGTCATGCACCGATAGCTCAGTTGGATAGAGCAACGGTTTTCTAAACCGTCGGTCCCAGGTTCGAATCCTGGTCGGTGCACTTTTCGATTCATTCTTCGCCGCACCCGAAATGTCGAAATTCCCATAAATTCAACAAAAAAAACCTTTAAGTAGTCGGCCCGATGATCTCGAATCGCAGTATTTAGAATCGCCATATTTAGGTACTCAAACTAGATTTCGAGAGGTGAGCAGATACCCTTTTCCGCGCCTGGCGGCGCTTCAATTTTGTGCAATACCGGCCAATGGGAAAATTATATGAATGACAAGGATGTTCGCTGGAAGCAGCGATACCACCAATTTGCAAAGGCCTTTGCATTGCTCAGCTCCGCAGTCGAATTGCAAAACCCGTCCGTTTTGGAGCGGGCAGGAATCATTCAATTTTTTGAAATGGCTTTTGAATTGGGGTGGAAACTTTTAAAGGATTATCAGGAAGCCGAAGGTTTTCAAATTCGCAGCCCCCGCGATGCCGTTAAACAGGCCTTTCAGTCAAACCTGATAATCGATGGCCATTCCTGGATTCAGGCACTGGAAGATCGGAATCTCACCACGCACACTTATAATGAGGAAACGGCCTTGGAAGTCGAGCGCAAAATCCGAAATGATTACTTCCCCTTTCTAGTCCAGCTTCACGAAACCTTTGCTGCAAAAGCAGGTTCCTGAAAATGCCCCAATACCGGACTACTGGCTTGAGGGAAGCCGATTGGAAACAGGTCCAAAATGAGGCGCGTAAGTTGACGAGAGTAAGACAATTGCTCCTCTTCGGTTCGCGAGCAAAAGGCACTCATAAAACCGGATCGGATGTCGATCTGGCTATCAAAGGCGATGCGGCCGGTTATGAAGATGCCGTCCAACTCGCGGTCGCGTTGAATGAAGAAATTCCGCTGCCCTATTTTTTCGACGTTGTGAATTACGGCAGCATTTCCGAACCCGCCCTCAGAGAACATATTGACAGAGTGGGACTGGTGGTGTTTGATAGGGAGTTGGACAATCCCGACAATCCGGCGCATTGAATTATTTTCCCTATATTGAAATATCAGGGTAGGGAGAATTTCCTCCCATAGGAGAAATCAGGATGTCGACACTCAAGCTCGGTATTTTTTTAACCCTGTTTTTATGCACCCTTCCCTTCGCCCAGAGCAAGCCGAACATCGTCTTCATCTTCGCCGATGACATGGGATACGGGGATCTCAAAAGCCTCAACCCGGACTCCAAGATCCCCACGCCCGCCCTCGATCAGCTCGTCCAGGAAGGGCGGATTTTTACTCAGGCCCATAGCCCCGCCTCTTTTTGCGTGCCAGCGCGCTATGGCCTGCTGACGGGGCAATATCCCCATCGAACCGCCCCCTGGGAATGGGAGAAGGGGAGCATCATCCCTTCCACGCGCCTGACTTTGGGCAAGATGCTGCAACAGGCGGGATACCATACGGGCATGGTCGGCAAATGGCATCTGGGTTTCGACTCGGGTCTCGATTTCGACTGCGACGCTCCCTTGCAGGGCGGGCCGAGGGATCGCGGCTTCGACTCCTACTATGGGATTCACGCCTCTCTGGATATTCCGCCCTATTTCTACATCGAAAACAAAAATTGCGTGGAGGCTCCCACCGGAGATATCGCCAGGGGCAGCACTCCGGGCTGGACTGACACACAGGGCGCGTTCTGGCGGGAGGGAAAAATCGCTCCGGGATTCGTCCATGAAGAAGTGCAGGGCGTCTTCATTCAGAAGTCCGTCGAATTCATGAGTCTTCACAAGCAGACCCGGCCTAATGACCCTTTCTTCCTTTATCTCGCGCTGGCCGGTCCCCATACGCCTTGGCTTCCGCTCGCTCCCGCAGCCGGGAATGGCGCGGGACTCTATGGCGATTTCATGGCCTATATGGATGAGGGCGTCGGTAAGGTGATGGCCGCCTTGGACAGCCTGGGCTATGCGGAAAATACCCTGGTGTTCTTCGCCAGCGACAATGGCCCCAAATGGTACCCTGAAGACGTGACCAAATTCGGCCACGCTTCCGCCGGACACCTGCGTGGCATGAAGATGGATAACTGGGAGGGCGGCCATCGCATACCCCTGGTGGCCAAGTGGCCCGGGAAGATACCGGCTGGGACCGTCAGCGGGGAGTTGGTATCCCTCGTCGATATCTTCACCACCTGCGCCGCCATTATCCAGGCGGAAGTTCCGGACAATGCTGGTGAGGACAGCTATAACCTCCTTCCCATTCTCATGAACGGTGATTCCGAGCCCCCTCTTCGCGAAGCTCTGGTCACATCGGGTGGCCTCTATTTTACCGTTCAAAAGGGGGATTGGAAGTTGATCACGGGACTGGGCAGCGGCGGATTCTCTTCGCCGAAAAAAATCAATCCGGTGGAGGGTGGGCCCAAGGGACAGCTCTACAACCTTGCCGCAGATCCCGGAGAACAGAACAACCTCTGGTTGCAGCGGCAGGACATCGTCGCCTCCCTTACGGCCCTGCTGGACAAGTACGATGCCGATGGGCGCAGCGCTCCCAGCCAAGTGGCCGGTCTGTTACCGGCCTCGGAGTCGGCATTACAAGGGAATAGGGCGGTCCGCGCCTTTTTCGTTCCTTTTGCGGCCTCTCCTGTTCATTTCGAGGTTCCCGAAGGCGCGACCGGATTTTCCATCCATGCTCCCGATGGCAGGCGCCTGGGAGAGTGGAAGGTGAGTCCCGATTCGCGCCGCTTTTCGTTTAACGGCGGGGAACTGCCGCCGGGGCTTCACTTCCGGAAATTCACCTTCTGATTAAACCATGGAAATGCTGCTTGGTAAGGGCAAGAGTTCCGCATCAATCCCTAATCGGCTAATGCCCTGGCATCTCGATTAGCCGATTTCCCGCTTCCGTTCCGATACCGATTTGGCGGCCGGTAATGTTGTAAAGGTTCCGTTGGGAGTAAACCCACTGGAACCGGGAGGTTTCGCCCTTTCCGGCGTTCAGGTTTTCGATGCGGATGACTCCACCCCCCAGCGCGCCCCGTGAATTCCGGGTAGGCTCTCTCGATATGCCGATTCGGGTCGGATTGAGACTGCCCCTCAAAGCCTCTCGAGCCTCTCCGGTGATTTTAAGGTAATGATCGCTACCCAGACCCTCTTCATAGGGCACAAAGGGGCTTTTTCCTACAGGTACCTGATTCACGCATTTGAAAATCTGAGTGCCTTCATCCATTTCATCGAACTGAGCCACGAAGAGCATTTCGGCTCCCACTTCGATGGCGGAGTTTGCCAGCATCCGGAAAAACTCGCCCTTGTTCCGACGTTGGAAGGAACCGTCCTCGCCGCCTTTCAGGTTGTAACGGGAAAACCCGGGATACACTACGGGCACATAGTCGAGGCCGTTATTCTTACACCACTCCATGTCTTCCTGGATTTTAAGAGGCCATTTTCCTGCCAAGTAGGAGTCTTCCTTGAACGCGCCCACATGCCAGGGCATGACGATATCCACTGTCTTTATCAAGTCTTGCAGGATTTTCTGGCGCGCTGCACTCTGGACGACTTGAGTGCCCGATAACATCCTCCATTGCGCAGGCACGCGCAGCATGATGTTGAATCCCCTCTCCCTGAGCTCCTTTATGATCAACTTACCCGCTTCCAGGTACCCTACATCCGAAGTGCCCGACTTATCCTCTTCCCATCCGACTCCTCCCAACGCAATCAGGGGTTTGCCCTTGTGAAAGAGAAAGTTGGGGGATTTGCTCCGGTCTTTCAAGGCATACTTGGAAATATGCTGGTCCAGGTTGGCGAGAAGGAGTTTCTCGTCTCCGGGTTGCATGCCCGAGAGGTCATAGCGGATGCTGATGGCCCGGTCATATTTTATGGCGGCGTCCATGGCGGAATTGAAAACCCTGGCATAGTGGTTGTTGACCGATGATTTATCCAAAGCATGGATGAATATCTGCATGAAGGCGCCGTCGATTCCGTAATCCTTCATCCACTTGAAATGCAAATCGATGGTGGAGGGATCATACGAGCTGAAAATACGCGCCGTACTGCCGTCTGCGAATTTGAATCCGGTGGGATAGGTGACCTTGTATTCGCTCATATCGGGCCAGAAATCGATGGTGACATTACCCGGTTCAAACTGTCCGTTCCTCCCGTAATGGGCCCACCCCCTGTTGGCCCCGTCGTCGGGGGTGTTGAACCATCCCTGGTATCCCGTCATCACGAGACCTTTATAACTGTCGAACTTCGTGTTGGCCATGGATAACGGGGCTGCCAAGAAAATCCAGCAAAGGGTAGTGAGCGATATCCGGATTGTTCGTTTGATTTGGGGAATTTGCATATCTCTTCTCCGTCGACCTGTATGATAGTCGATCTTCAATAGAGAGTATAAGGCGAGGGCGATTACTTAGCCTGTCAACCGGAGCAAAAGTGTGGAATTACAAGTCCACAAACTCTAATATCGATAATTGCGGAGAAGCCTCAACCGGCACCAATCCACGCTTTTTGCCGGATGGCTCCGGTGCATTGAATTATTTTCCCTATATTCAAATATCAGGGCCGAGAAAAATTCCGCCCAGAGGAGAAGCCCGGATGTCGACACTCAAGCTCGGTATGTTTTTCACCCTGTTCCTATACGGCATTTCCATCGCCCAGAGCAAACCGAACATTGTCTTCATTTTCGCTGACGACATGGGATATGGGGACCTTAAAAGCTTCAACCCGGACTCGAAAATCCCCACGCCCTCCCTCGATCAGCTCGCCCAGGAAGGTCGGATATTCACTCAGGCCCATAGCCCCGCCTCCTTTTGCGTGCCTTCGCGCTACGGCCTGCTGACGGGGCAATATCCCCATCGAACCGCCCCCTGGGAATGGGAAAAGGAAAGCATCATATCCTCTTCGCGCTTGACCTTGGGTAAGATGCTGCAGCAGGCGGGATATCACACGGGCATGGTCGGCAAATGGCACCAAGGATTCGATGGGGGGCTCCAGTTCAATTGCAACGCCCCCTTGCAGGGCGGGCCGAGGGATCGCGGCTTCGACTCCTTCTATGGAATTCACGCCTCCTTGGATATCGCCCCTTATTTCTACATCGAAAACAGAAATTGCGTGGCGGCGCCCACCGGCAATATCGGCGCCAACAGTACCCCAGGCTGGAGCCCGATTCAAGGCGCGTTCTGGCGGGAAGGGAAAATCGCCCCGGGATTCGTCCATGAGGAAGTGCAGGATGTTTTCATACGGAAGTCCGTCGAATTCATGGGCCTCCACAAGCAGACCCGGCCGAACGACCCCTTCTTCCTCTATCTGGCCCTGGCCGGCCCCCATACGCCCTGGCTTCCGCTCGCTCCCGCGGCCGGGAATGGCGCGGGACTCTATGGCGATTTCATGGCCTATATGGATGAGGGCGTCGGAAGGGTGATGGCGGCCTTGGACAGCCTGGGATACGCGGACAATACCCTGGTGTTCTTCACCAGTGACAATGGTCCCGTCTGGTACCCGGAGGACGTAACCAAATTCGGCCACGCTTCCGCCGGTCCTCTGCGCGGCATGAAGATGGATAATTGGGAAGCGGGCCATCGCGTGCCCCTGGTGGCCAAGTGGCCCGGGAAGATTCCGGCGGGGACAGTCAGCGGGGAATTGGTATCTCTCGTCGATATCTTCACCACCTGCGCCGCCATCGTTAAGGCGGATGTTCCGGACAATGCGGGTGAAGACAGTTACAATATGCTTCCGGCCTTGCTCGGCAACACCTCCTCCGGCCAACCCATTCGCGAAGCCCTGGTCACATCGGGCGGCCTCTATTTCACCATCCGGAAGGGGGATTGGAAGCTGATCACCGGATTAGGCAGCGGCGGCTTCTCGGAGCCGAAAAAAATCAATCCGGTGGAGGGGGGACCCAAGGGACAGCTCTACAATATTACCGCAGACCCCGGCGAAAAGAACAACCTCTGGTTGCAGCGGCAGGATATCGTCACCTCCCTGACGGCCCTGCTGAACAAGTACAATGCCGATGGGCGCAGCGCTCCCCGTTACGTGACCGGCCTGTTACCAGCCTCGGAGTCGGCCATACAAGGGAATCGGACGGCCAGCGCTTTCTTCGTTCCTTTTTCGGCCTCTCCCGTCCATATCGAGGTTCCGGAGGGCGCGACCGGCTTTTCCATCCATGCTCCCGATGGCAGGCGCCTGGGAGAGTGGAAGGTGAGTCCCG
>CAYNXV010000173.1:0-7375 GCA_964401245.1 uncultured Bifidobacteriales bacterium
TCTTCAATTCTGGTAGGCCAGAATTGGTGAAAGCCATCGCTCCAGGGTTTCCAAAGGCATTTGCTTCCGGCGGGCCAGGTCTTCGACCTGATCCTTGCCGATTTTACCGACGCCGAAATACCGCGATTCGGGATGGGCGAAATACAGCCCGCTCACGGCCGCAGCCGGATACATGGCAAAGCTTTCGGTCAATTCGATGCCGGTATTTGCCGTCGCATCCAACAAGCGGAACAAAGTGTCTTTCTCAGTATGATCGGGACAGGCGGGATATCCCGGCGCCGGACGTATGCCCCGGTACTTCTCCCGGATAAGCTCCTCTCCGCCCAGCTTCTCATCCGGTGCATAACCCCATAAGTCCATGCGGACCTTGCGGTGCATGAGTTCCGCGAAGGCTTCCGCCAAGCGGTCGGCCAGCGCCTTCATCATGATGCTGTTATAGTCGTCGTGGTCGGCTTCGAAAGCCTGCACCCATTTTTCCAATCCGACGCCCGTGGTCACGGCGAAGCCTCCGATATAATCGGCGACGCCGCTGTCCTTCGAAGCCACGAAATCCGCCAGGGCCAAAGAAGGTCTGTCTTCCTCCTTTTTGGTTTGTTGCCGAATGGTATGAAAGACGCAGCGGACTTCGCGCCTCGATTCATCGGTATACACCTCGATGTCATCACCCACGCTATTGGCGGGGAAGAGCCCGACCACGGCGCGGGCGGTCAACCGTTTCTCCGACACAATGAGGTCAAGCAGGGCGCGGGCGTCGTCGAAAAGTTTGCGCGCCTCGGCGCCCACCACCTTGTCTTCCAGTATCCGGGGATAGCGTCCCGCCAGTTCCCAGGTTTGGAAAAAAGGCGACCAGTCGATGAATTCGCATATCTCGGTCAGCGGGTAATCCGTGAATGTCTGCACCCCCGCCTGGCGCGGCGCATGAATGCCGCCGGATGCGGCGAGGGCTTTCCAATCGGTGGTGAAACGTCGGCCACGGGCCACTTCGATTCCGTCCAGATCTTTTTCGGAATGCTTGGCGAAATGATCCGCCCGGACCTTGTCGTATCGCTCGGTTATTTTTTCCATGAACGCCCCGCGCGACTCGTCGCTCAACAGGCTGGAAGTAGTGGGCACGCTGCGCGACGCATCGAGCACGTGCACCACCGGACCTTGATACGACGGCGCAATCTTGACGGCCGTATGGGCCACCGAGGTGGTGGCGCCGCCAATTAGCAGCGGGATGGTGAAACCTTCCCGTTGCATTTCCTTGGCCACATGCACCATTTCGTCCAGCGAAGGGGTGATAAGCCCCGAAAGACCGATTACGTCCACCTTTTCCCGTTTGGCCGTTTCCAGGATTTGGGTGGCGGGAACCATGACGCCCAAATCGATGACTTCATAATTGTTGCATGCCAGAACCACGCCGACGATATTCTTGCCGATATCGTGCACGTCGCCCTTGACCGTAGCCATAAGGATTTTTCCGGCCGCCCGGCTGTTGCCGCCCGCCTTCTTCTCCGCCTCGATAAAGGGCAACAAATAGGCTACGGCCTTTTTCATCACCCGCGCGCTTTTGACTACTTGGGGTAGGAACATCTGTCCTGAACCGAACAAGTCGCCGACCACGCCCATACCCGCCATCAGGGGTCCCTCGATTACGGAAAGGGAATCGGGATATTTTTGCCTTGCTTCTTCGACGTCGGCGTCGATATATTCCACGATACCCTTGACCAGGGCATGGGAAAGCCTTTCTTCGGCGGTGCCGCTTCTCCATGCTTCGGTGTCGGCCTTGGCGCGTCCCGACTGCTTGTAGGTTTCGGCGAAGGTGACCAGCCGCTCGGTGGCGTCGGGCCTGCGATTGAGAAGCACGTCCTCCACCATTTCGAGCAGGTCCTTGGGGATATCCTCATACACCTGCAACATTCCTGCGTTCACGATTCCCATGTCGAGCCCTGCCTTCACGGCATGGTAGAGAAAAGCCGAATGCATGGCTTCGCGAATGGGATTGTTTCCGCGAAAGGAAAAGGAGATGTTGCTGACGCCTCCGCTGACATGGCAATGGGGCAGATTTTTCTTTATCCAGCGCACCGACTCGATGAAGTCTACGGCGTAATTGTTATGCTCCTCCATGCCCGTGGCCACGGTGAGGATATTGGGATCGAATATGATGTCTTCCGGAGGGAAACCCACCTCGTCGACCAGGATGCGATAGCTGCGACTGCAGATTTCGACGCGGCGCTCCAGGGAGTCCGCCTGGCCCTTTTCGTCGAAGGCCATGACCACGGCCGCCGCCCCGTACCGCATTACTTCGCGCGCCCTTTCGCGGAACGCGTCTTCGCCTTCCTTCAAGCTGATGGAGTTGACCACTCCCTTTCCCTGCACGCAGCGCAACCCGGCGTTGATGACGGACCATTTGGAGGAATCGATCATCACCGGCCGTTTGATGATGTCGGGTTCGGCCGAAACCAGATTCAAAAATCGGACCATGGCCGCTTCGGAATCCAACATGCCTTCGTCCATGTTCACGTCGAAAATCTGCGCCCCGCCGGCGATTTGCTGGAGAGCGATGGCCACACCGGCATCGTAATCACCCGAGAGAATGGCCTTCGAGAATTTGGGCGAACCCGTGATATTGGTGCGCTCGCCCACATTGACGAAATTCGCGTCGGGACGGACTTCCAACGCTTCCAGTCCCGAGAGGCGGAGCATGGGTTCGATTTCAGGGAGCTTGCGCGGACTGTATGGTTTGGCGGCTTCCACCACGGCTTTGATATGATCGGGCGTGGTGCCGCAGCATCCCCCTACTATGTTCAGAAAACCGCTACGGGCGAAGTCGTCGATATGCTTGGCCATATCCGCAGGACTTTGATCATAACCTCCGAACTCGTTGGGGAGGCCAGCGTTGGGGTGGCAACTGAGGAAACAGGGAGCCACACGAGACAGTTCCTCCACATAGGGGCGCATGTCTTCGGCTCCCAAGGCGCAATTGATGCCCACGCTGAAAACCGGGGCATGGCTGATGGAGATCCAGAATGCCTCAGCGGTTTGACCCGTAAGCGTGCGGCCGCTTCTATCGGTGATGGTTACGGAAACCATGACGGGAACCTCTTTTCCCGAGGTTTCGAAATACCGGTCGATGGCGAAAAGGGCGGCCTTGCAATTGAGAGTGTCGGTTACGGTTTCTACCAACAGCAAATCGCATCCGCCGTCCACCAGCCCCTTAGCCTGCTCGGTGAAAGCCTCGACCAGAGTCGCGAAATCCATGTTGCGGAAAGCGGGGTCGTTCACGTCGGGCGAAATGGAGGACATACGGGTGGTGGGTCCCATGGAGCCGGCTACGAAGCGGGGCTTATCCGGGTTTTGCGCCGTGAAATCGTCGCAGGCTTTTTTGGCGATGCGTGCCGATTCGAAATTGAGTTCATAGCAGAACGATTCGAGGGCATAATCCGCCATGGAAACCTTGTTGCTGCTGAAGGTATTGGTTTCCAGGATATCCGCGCCGGCGGTGAGATAGGCCCGATGGATCTCGTCCAGAATATCCGGGCGCGTCAGGCACAGTAAATCGTTGTTGCCCCGCAATTCCACGGAATGCCCCTGGAAACGCTCTCCGCGAAAATCCGCTTCGCTCAAGGAGTATTTCTGAATCATGGTTCCCATGGCTCCATCCAAAAAGAGGATGCGTTTTTTCGCCTCGGCCACCACGGAGCTTTGGGCGCCCCAGATTTTCTTCTTCGTCGATTTATCCGCCATATTGTTCAATCCTTTTCCGCGATGACCAGAATACCTTCGATTTCGGGATGCGACTTCGACCCGCCGGTGATTTCGGCCTGCACCTTCGAGAATCCGATTTTATGCAATTGGGATTGCAATTCCTCCAGGCTGAAGCCCAACCAGAAATCCCCGAAGCGGTCGTGCATCCACTCCTCTTCATGTTGCAGCAAATCCAAAATCAGCAATAGCCCACCCCGGGTCAAGAGCCGGTGGCATTCGCCCAAGACCTCCAACGGTTTGGCCGCATGGTGAAGCGACTGGGAAAGCACCACCAAATCGAATTCGCCGTTGGGAAGCCGGGTATTTTCCATGGCGGCATGCAGGAAAGTCAGGGCCTCGGGCCTTTCGCCCTGCAGTTCGCGGGCCAGCCGAATCTGCTCTTCGCTGTTATCGACTCCCGTAACCGCATTGCCGCCCTGGGCCAAAAGCGAGGTGAGCCTGCCGTTGCCGCAACCCAAATCCACGATGCGTTTTCCCCGGACGAGTTTCAACATTCCCAACGCCAGCGCCTTCCAGGTCTGGCCCGGCGCCGGAATGTTCTGGTTCGCCATTTTATTGAAAAATTCGCGCGAGCTTTCCGCTCTCTCGCGCAAGGCGTTTTGCAGGCTGCGCTGATCGCGCCCATACCACTTGGCCGTGCGTACGCTGTCCAGGACATTGGTCAAAAGGGGAAGGCCGGCGGAATCAGGTTGCAGTTCGCGAGGGATGCGGTAATAGACTTTTTGGCCTTCCTTCCGGTTGGCCACCAGTCCCTGCTCTTTCATCAGGCCCAGTTGGGTGGAAAGGGTACTCTGCCCCAAACCCAGAATTTTCTGCAATTCCCCCACCGCCAGCTCATTGTCCTGGAGCACGGCCAGAATCCGCAGACGGGTTTCATCGCTGAGAAGCCGGAAAATTCCGGTCAATTGTTCTACGGGAAGGGTCTTGGGTATGTCCATGGGGTATTATATCAATATATCTTGAAATAAAGATATATTGATTCGCGGGCTTTGAAAAGGCTATTTATGCCGGGTTCCCCGGATAACCACGTCTATTCCGGTTACGGAATACCCGGTAGTGAGCCGGGGAGAAATCCGCACCTGATCGCGGTCCAAATCGAAAAGCTCGCCGGTGCTTTCATCCAGAAAATGATAATGGTCGCTTACATTGGTGTCGTAAATGACCATTTCGGTTTCCGGCAATTTGAGGGAGCGCACCAGGCCCGCCTCCACCAAGGCATTCAGGGTGTTATATAGGGTCGCGACGCTGATTTTGGGGAAATGGGCTTTCTTCCATTCCTTCAAATCCTGCACGGTAAGGTGGCGGGCTTCGCGGAGTACGTAACCGCAAAGGGCCAGCCGTTGGGCCGTCGGACGCATACCGGCGCGCAGCAGCAGGGCTTTGATATCCCTTTCGTTCGCGTTCTTTCGTGGTGTCTCGGCCATGCCCCATAATATATACCGAAGCGGCCGGAAATCCCTCCCTTCCCCCGGAGATGTAAACTTCTCCGGTTTTTTCTTCATGAATTGCAGGCAAAAGGTATCTTGTTCCCTAATCAAAAAAAGGGAGCAGTGGCATGCCGGAGACCAATCAAGCCGGAGCATCCATTTTCGAGCGCGCTCGAACCATGGGCATTCAAGAAGGTTATCACGATGTTTTCGGAAATTGGCGCCCCTGCTCCGAGGCTGCGAGCGGCAAGCTCCTGCAATCGATGGGGTCCTTGAGCGATATCGAGTCCGGCGGCTCTTGCGGACCAGACGTTTGCATCGTGCGGCAAGGAGCTTTCACCCCCCTGGAGAATCCCAGTGAATTGATTCTGGAAGACGGCACCGTTTTGGATACGGGAAACGCCCTGCCGCTCGACCTTCCTTTGGGCTACCATGAATTACGGTCCTTGAAAAAGGAGAGCCGCCCCACCCGCCTAATCGTGGTTCCCGAACGCTCCTTTCTTCCGGCCGACTTGAAAACCTGGGGATTCGCCCTCCAACTGTATTCACTGCGCTCCAAAGCGAGTTGGGGAATGGGCGATCTCGCCGACTTGGAACGATTCGGTCGTCTGGCGGGAAAATTGCATGCGGGTTTTTTGCAGGTGAATCCCCTGCATGCCGTAAGTCCCGTCACTCCGCAGCAAACCAGTCCCTATTACCCGGGCAGCCGGCGTTTCAACAACCTCCTTTATCTGCGCATCGAGAATATCGCCGGCGCCGCCGAGGCCGGAGTCTCTTTGGAAGAGTTCTCCGCACAGGGACGCGCTTTGAACCGGGCCTCTCTCATAGACCGCGATGCCTGCTTTAAACTCAAATTGACCGCTCTCGAAAAAATCTGGAGTCTGCGGAACAAAAAAGAGCCGGGATTCGAAAGCTATCGCCTGGAACAGGGACGGGCGCTGGATCAATTCGCCTTGTTCTGCGCCTTGTCGGAGCATTACGGCCCCGACCGCGCCGATTGGGCCCGCTGGGATGCGGAGCATCGCCGACCGGATGCGGCCGGATTGATCCGTTTCGCCGCGGACCATAAGGAGCGCATCGATTTTCATATCTGGGTGCAATGGCTACTCGATAAGCAAATGCAGAAGGCAGGCGAGGCTTTGCCCCTCATGCAGGACCTGCCCATCGGATTCGACCCCGGGGGCGCAGACGCCTGGACCTGGCAGGACTTGTTGGCCGCCCAGGTGTCGATAGGCGCCCCGCCCGACGAATACAATCGCCAGGGACAGGACTGGGGCTTGCGACCCTTTATTCCGCATAAATTGCGGGCCGTCGCTTATGAACCTCTGCGTCAAACCCTGTCCGCCTGCCTGCGCCATGCCAAGGGATTGAGAATCGATCATGTCATGGGATTGTTCCGCCTTTTCTGGATCCCCTCCGGAATGGGCCCCGAGTGCGGAGCCTATGTCCGCTATCCGGCGGAGGAGATTCTGGGCATCATCGCTTTGGAAAGCCACAAGGCGAAGGCCTATGTCGTGGGCGAAGACCTGGGCACGGTGGAGGACGGCGTCAGGGAGCGATTGGGCGATCAATGCGTGATGTCGAATCGCCTGCTTTGGTTCGAGTCCACGGCGCCCGAAGCCTATCCCGAACAGGCTTTGGCTTCGGTGACGACGCATGACTTGCCCACGGTGGCCGGACTCTGGACCGGCGCCGACGTGGCCATCCAAAAGGAGTTGGGACTTAACCCCCATGAGGAGGGCATCACCGGAATTCGCGATAGGCTGCGGAACCTGCTGGGAATCGCAACCGATGCTCCGGTCGAAGAGGTGGTGGTCAAAACCTATGCCGCTCTGGGAAAAGCTCCCTGCCGATTGTTGGCGGTGGCGCTGGAAGACGCCTTGGCGGTGGAACGCAGGCCGAATCTGCCCGGTACCGTGCTCCCCACGAATTGGAGCGTTCCGCTGCCGGTAACTTTGGAGGAGATGGAAAAAGCGGAGCTTATCCGCAAGGTGGCCGAAGTCATGACCCGGTCCCCGATGGGCTCAGGGTAGGGGCGCTTCCTTTTCCCTTTCCTTTTCTTCGGAAAATCCGCGCAATACCATCTTACCCTCGAACTCTTCGCGATCGATATTCTGCATCATGAAGGGATCGGCCGCGAAATCGCGCGTGATGGCCTGTGCGTCGATTTGATCGGCGCCGAAATCTCCGGGGCCGAA
>CAYNXV010000174.1:0-2584 GCA_964401245.1 uncultured Bifidobacteriales bacterium
CCGGTTTTCTGCGCGTGGATGGGAAGGATCTCTCCGCCATGAATCCCAACAAGCTCATCGATTTCCGTCTCCACCACATCGGCTTCGTTTTCCAGGCTTACAACCTCATCCCCGTGCTCACCGCTCGCGAGAATGTGGAATTCATCATGTTGCTGCAGGGTCGACCGAAACCGGAAAGAGAGGAGCGCGCCCGGCGTTTGCTTGAAGCGGTGGGATTGGGCGACAGACTTGAGACCCGTCCGTCGCAACTTTCCGGCGGGCAACAGCAGCGGGTAGCCGTGGCTCGCGCCTTGGCCTCGCGTCCGGGATTTGTTTTGGCCGACGAACCCACGGCCAACCTTGATTCCCACTCGGCGTTCAACCTGCTTGACATCATGCGCAGCCTCAACCGCGAGGAAAATATCACCTTCCTCTTCTCCACGCATGATCCCAGGGTGGTGGAGCGCGCGACCCGGGTCATCCGCTTGGAGGACGGTCGCATCGCATCCGATGAGAAAAGGAACGTTTGAAAATGTTTGAAGCGGCGGCCGGTCGCGCTCCCAAGCTAGGTGCAAGGTGGGCGGCATACTTGCTGGCATTCGCAGGGGCTTCGCTTCCGACCGCGGCCGCGCTTGAGTTCGGGCCGCTATCGCTACGCGGTTACGTCAAATCGCTGCAAAGCGCCACTTTCGTAGACGATCTCGACTCCCTGGTGGCGGGAAACCTTCTGCACAACCGCCTCAATTTCCAGTTCCTTCCGGAAACCCCTTTCACCGCCGTCCTGGAGGCCCGGAACCGCCTTTACTTCGGGGAGTTGCCGCGCCTGTCGCCCGGATTGGGAAATGCCCTGGCGCGCGATCCCGGTTGGGTAGACCTGTCCGTCACACCGGTTGACGAAGCGGGCGCAGTATGGAACCTCGAGGTGGACCGAGCCTGGATGGAATGGCGGGCGGAAAGTTGGCAGGCACGCGCCGGCAGGCAGCGCATCCATTGGGGTATGGCTTTGGCGTGGAACCCCAACGATCTTTTCAACGCCTACGATGTTCTCGATTTCGACTATGAGGAACGTCCGGGATCCGACGCGATTCGCTTACAAGTATATCCGGTGATTCCAATCCAGTTTGATTTCGCAGCCAAACTCGACCGGGGCCGAAAGGCGACCGCGGCTACGCGGTTGGCTTTCAACCGGTGGACCTACGACTTCCAAGTTCTGGCGGGTCGGCACCGGGACGATTGGGTGGCCGGCGTGGGTTGGGCAGGTAATCTCCGCGACGCGGGCTTCAAAGGCGAAGCCGCCTGGTTCGAGCCTTGGCCTGATTCCGGATCGCGTTCGGTGGCCGTGACCATGGGCCTGGATTATGTGTCCGCCGGCGGAGTGTTCGTGGCCGGTTCCGCGTTGTTCAACAGCGCCGCCTCGGGGAGGGTCGGGGATTTGACCGGGTTAGGCGCGACGTCGGGAGGCGAACCCCTTTCGCCGAGAAATCTTTTCCCCTCACGATGGGCCTTTCTGGTCCAGGGATCGCATTCCTTCACTCTCCTTCTCTCGGGCGGCCTGACTGTCATCTATGCACCCGGCCTCGATGGAATGGTGGCCACGCCTTCGGTGACCTACAGCCTGGCGGAAAATTGGAGTCTGCAGGGTTTGGCTCAATCTTTTTTCGCCTTGGGATTGCGAAAAAACGAAGATTTACGCGCCGTCGCGAATAGTTTGTTTTTGCGGTTGCACTGGAGCTTTTGAAAATCCTCCTTCCCCGTCGTTTCGTCTTTTGAGGCGATCACAGCAGAATATATCTTCCTGACACGGGGCTTTCCGAATTAACGGAATACCTTCGCTTCGGAGGCGTAATCCCATGAGAATCGCACAAATAGCACCGCTATACGAAAGTGTCCCCCCCAAAACCTATGGAGGAACCGAGCGCATCGTGGCCTATTTGACGCAGGAGTTGATTGAATTGGGGCATGATGTCACACTTTTCGCGAGCGGCGATTCCCAAGCCGCCGAAAAAATAGTAGCCGGATGCCGGCAGGCACTGCGTACATCAAACCGTCCCGAAGATGACCTTCCTTGCCATATCCTGCAGGTGGAAAAGGTGTTGTCACGGCAACATGAATTCGACATCCTGCATTGGCATATCGATTTTCTGCCCTTTTCGGCATTGCGGCGCGTCAATTTTTCTTCGTCGCTTAGCACCATGCACGGACGATTGGATCTGCCCGCCTATAATGAATTGTATCGGGAATTTTCGGAGATGGCCATGGTGTCCATTTCGAACGCGCAACGCGAACCTCTTCCCTTTGCGAGATGGAAGGGCAATGTTCCTCACGGATTGCCCGGGTTATTGCATCGGCCGGGAAAGGGAGGCGCTTACCTGGCTTTTGTAGGCAGGTTGGCCCCGGAAAAAAAAGTGGAATCCGCCATCAGCATAGCCGTCAAGGCAGGGATGCCCCTTAAGATAGCCGCCAAGGTGGATAAGGCGGACCGGGAGTATTTCGAAAGCGTGGTTCGACCGCTTCTCGATTCGCCCGGAGTGGAGTTCCTGGGTGAAGTCGATGAAGAAGCCAAAGGGGAATTGCTGCGCAATGCCCGGGCGCTGCTTTTTCCCAT
>CAYNXV010000174.1:2684-7353 GCA_964401245.1 uncultured Bifidobacteriales bacterium
GAACGCATGATGCGGTATATGGTTCTGGCAACGGACTACGATTCCACGCTTGCGGTACATGGGGTCGTCGCGCCTTCCACCTTGGAAGCCATGGAAGCGGTGAAAAGAAGCGGGCGGCGCCTGGTCCTCGTAACCGGCCGTCAAGTGGAGGATTTGATAACGGTTTTTCCCCACATAAGGCTTTTCGACAGAGTGGTGGGAGAAAACGGAGCCATTCTCTATCATCCCGGAACGGAGGAAATCCGCCCGCTGGCAAAGGAACCTCCGCCCGAATTGGAAGCGGAATTGCGAAAGGCGAAGGTCAAACCCCTTTCGCGAGGACATGTGATCCTGGCGACCTCCAGCAATCAAGAGAACAAGGTTTTGAAGGTTTTGCATTTGCTGGGCCTTGAATACCAACTCATATTCAATAAAGGCGCGCTCATGCTGCTGCCTCCGGGAACGAATAAAGCCGCGGGCCTGCGTAAGGCATTGAAGGAACTCCGTCTTTCACCGCGCAATATGGTGGGAGTCGGGGACGCCGAAAATGATTTCTCCTTTTTATCCATGTGTGAATGTTCCGTTTCGGTTTCCGATGCCATACCCATGCTCAAGCGCGAAACGGATTTCGTTACCCAGGGGGGAGAAGGAGAGGGCGCGCGCGAAATTGCCGAGTTGCTGGTTCGCAACGACTTGCGGGACCTGACTCCTAAGCTCGAACGGCATGATTTGCTGCTCGGAACGAGGGATGACGGAACGACTGTAAATATCCCGCCGCATGGCGGCAATATCCTATTGGCGGGAACTTCCGGCGGGGGTAAATCGTCACTGGCATCGGCATTCGCGGAGCGGCTCACCGAAGCCAAATACCAATTTTGCATCTTCGATCCCGAAGGCGACTACCGGTCCTTGCCGAAAGTGCTCTCCCTGGGTGATTCCCGCCACATTCCTTCGGTGGAAGAGGCACTTGATGTTTTGAGTTCTCCGAGTTTGAACTGTGCCGTGAATCTATTGGGGATGAGTTTGCAGGAGAGACCGGCCTTTTTCCAGGAATTGCTGCAACGCCTGCTGGAAATGCGGGCCGTCTTCGGCCGCCCCCATTGGATTATCATCGACGAGGCCCATCACCTGCTCCCGTCGGATTGGAACCCCGCCTGGATTGGCGGACTTAAAAAACCGTCCGGACTCCTGCTCATCACCGTGCATCCTGAGCATCTGCATTCGTCGGCCATTGAATGGACGGACCTGGTGCTGGCATTGGGAGAAAATCCCCAGGAAACCCTACATTCGTTCGGAAAAAAATCCGGAACTTCTCCGGGAAAGCTGCCGGACGGCGGTTCCCATCCCGGACAGGCTTTGGCTTGGCGCCCAGGGGAAAAAACCGGAGCATTTTTTTTCCATCATATCCAGTCGCATATGGAAAGGAGGCGTCATATTCGCAAATACGCGGAAGGCGAATTGGGCATGGACAAAAGCTTTTATTTTCGGGGACCGGAGAGCCGCCTGAATTTGAGAGCTCAGAATCTGCTGATTTTCCTGCAATTGGCCGATGGAGTGGATGATGAAACCTGGATGTTCCATCTTCTCCAGGGCGACGTTGCCAAGTGGTTTCGGGAAGCCATCAAAGACGAAGGCATGGCCGGCGAGGTGGAAAGTATTTCCTCGGATAACTCCCTTACCCCCGCCCAGTCGCGTTCCCGAATTCGCGGCATAGTCGAAGGGCATTACACCGCGTCGGTGTGACTACCGGGGCGTTAAATGCGGGTCTGAAAAGTATTGAGTTGATAATAGCGGCCCTGTCGGCTGATAAGTTGCTCATGATTTCCGGATTCGACGATGCGACCGCCTTCCACGACCAATATTTGGTCCGCCTTTCGTATGGTGGAAAGCCGGTGGGCGATCACGAAAGTGGTTCTCCCTCGCATCAACCGGGCCAAGCTGTCCTGGATGAACATTTCGCTTTCGGCATCGAGATTTGACGTGGCTTCGTCTAGAATGAGAATCCGGGGATCGGCAAGCAAGGCGCGGGCGATGGCCACACGCTGTCGCTGTCCTCCCGAAAGTTTCACGCCTCTTTCGCCGATAAGGGTATCGAGCCCCTTTTCCAATTTCGCGGAGAATTCGTCCACATGGGCGCCGCTTACTGCCGCCTGTAAATCATCTTCTCCCGCATCGGGCCTACCGAAAAGAATATTATCGCGAATCGAACCCTCGAAGAGAAATTCGTCTTGAAGCACCACGGCCAAATGCCGTCGATAGCTGTCCAGGATGATTCGGTCCATATCCGTACCATCAATGGTGACCTTGCCTCGCGAAGGGCGCAAAAAGGACGCGGCCAATCCGGCGATGGTGGTCTTTCCCGAACCCGAACTGCCGACCAAAGCCGTTACCGTTCCCGCGGGAGCGATCAAATCGATTTCATGCAATACCTGCTTCCCCGCATCATAGCTGAAGTCGACCTTTTCGAAACGGATTTCTCCCGTGAGTTTCGGTAATTCCACCCGTCGCTCAGGCTCTTTTCCTTCCGGATTCAAAGCAAGAATCTCCTCCATGCGATCGAGTCCGGCGAAGGCTTCCGTCATCTGCGATCCGATATTGCTCATTTGCACTATAGGGGCGACCAGGAATCCGAGATACAGTGTAAAAGCCACGAAATCGCCTATCGACATCGCCCCATCGAGGATAAGGTGCCCGCCAATGCCCATGATCAGTACGCTCGTCACTCCCATCAACAAAGTCGCCAAACTGGTTACCAGGCTGGTGGTGGTCAGTGAGCTTTTGACGTTTTCAAAAATGCGTTTCACCCCGCCTTCGAAAACGCCTACTTCCCGGTTTTCGGCATGGAATCCTTTTACGACACGGATACCTCCGAGGGTTTCCGTCAATCGGCCGGTGACATCGGCCGTTATCTCGCCGCGTTTCCGGAATATGGGACGGATATGGGAAAAAGCCTTGAAGGATATGAAGGAGAAAAGGAGCAGGGGGGCGAGCGTGGCCACGGTCAACCCGACGCTTATGTTCAAGAGGAGGAATAAGGAAACCACGGCGGTCAGGATGCCTCCCACCAGCTGAACCAGGCCCGTACCGACCAGATTCCGCACCCCTTCGGGATCGTTCATGATGCGCGATACCAGGATGCCGGATTTGGAATTGTCGAAGAATCCCACGGGCATGCGGATGATATGCGCCTGCATTTGCGCCCGCAGCTTCGATATCAGGTTTTGCGCCTCTACGCTCAGCAGTCGGGTCAATGTAAAAGACGTGACGGATTGGATGAAAACCGCCGTTCCCACTATGGCAAGGAGAATCCACAACAGACGGACGTTTTGATCGGCGATGACGTCGTCGACCAGAAATTTGGTGGAGCCGGGCAATACCAGCCCCGAAAGCCGATTGACGGTGATAAGCAGTAGACCCAGGGCCAACAGCTTGCGTCGGGGCCAGATGATGGCGACGAAAGCGCGTCGCAAGGTTCGGAGGGAGGGCTTCGGTTTTTTGGATGGGCTATGGTTTTTCACGGATTGAAAGTAGAAATCGGGTTCCCCTTCGGGCATTCCCGTCTTGGCTTTTCTTGACTCCGCCCTCTGTGGAAATTAGGTTCCCGTCATGAAGTCCGTCGCTGTTTTGCGCCTTCGCTGGGAAAGCGGGGCGGTGTGGCCAGGGCTTCCGCATGATAAATATTTCATCCACAAGGAGTGTGTATGGCAACCAACGTTTACAGCGGTCAGACGGGTCAATTCGCTGAAGGATCCGATCCCCTATTTCCCGGGATTCCCGATTTCATCCGGCGCATATCCTGGGCGGCGGCTTTCGCGGGCGTCGTCGCGGCAATCATGATCAGTCTGCTATTGAGCGTGCTCGGTCTGGGCATCGGATTCGGAACCATCGATCCGACCCAGGAAGCCCAACCTTTCGCCGGCCTCGGTATAGGCTCGGCGGTTTGGTGGCTGGTCAGCAGTATCATCGCGCTTCTCGTAGGAGGGTGGGTGGCGGCCCGGGCCTCGGGCACATCCAAACCATTCGCGGGAATGTTTCACGGTCTTTTGACATGGGGAGTCGTTACACTCATTACATTCTTCGTACTGACCACAGCCTTGGGTCGCCTAATCGGCGGAACGGCCGGCTTGCTCGGTCAAGGCCTTACGGCCGCGGGTATGGGAGCGGTGGCCATGAGCGGAAGCGGTGGACAAGCCGCTCAGCCGGGCTCGGAGTTGCAGGGAATGATTGATGAAGTGACCCGGGCGCTGCAAGGAGCGGTCCAACAGCCCGCCGCAAGCGCCCAGGATCAGACGCCGGGAAGCCCTCAACATGCGCTGTCCACCATGCAACTGACAATGGAGAGGATTTCCCAAGGCGAGGAGGAAATCCTCAGCGCTTCCGAAAGGCAATCGGTGATCAACGCCATGGTCAATCATGCGGGGATGGAACGCGCCCAAGCCCAGCAAACCGTCGATAATTGGATTGAAGGCGGCCGGCAAATCGCCCTGCAGGCACGAGAAACCATGGGGAATGGCGCTCCCGCCGGAAACGGCGCGATGGCCAACGGGAACATGGAGCGGCAAGCCCGGGAAATCGGCGGCGATATCGCCGCGGGAGTCAGCCAGGCATCATGGTGGACTTTGCTCGCCCTGGTATTGACGGGAGGGGCCGGCGCCATCGGCGGCTTTCTGGGCACCAATAAAAATGCCGC
>CAYNXV010000175.1:0-1214 GCA_964401245.1 uncultured Bifidobacteriales bacterium
TGCTTGAGGCTGTGCTCGAAAAGCCCTTGCAGCAAATCCGTGCCCCGGTAGTCGGCGTCGATGCACAGGCGCGATACCTCGATCAGGCTCGATTTGGGAGGTATGGGCACGGGGTATCTCCTACCGGGAAAACCCGCTTCGCTGTCGAGCAGGGTGTCTTCGGAGTTGGGAAAGGCGAAGGTGACCGATCCCACCAGCTTATCGCCGTGAAGGGCGCAAAGGATGCGGCTGCGGGCGTCGAGCAGGTTGGCCATGTCTTCGGGAGTCGTGCCTGCGGGAACCTTGCCGGCGAGCACATAGGCGTCGCGGCGCAGGTGGAGCACGCGGGCGTAGTCTTCAAGCGTCTTTACGGAGCGGAAGCGGAGGTGCTCGCGGATGCGGCGCGAACGGAAGCCGCTGGCCAGCAGCCGCGCGGGCGTCCAGCAATGGGTATAGATGAGATAGTCGCACAGGGCGTTGTGGAGGCGGTAGTGGAGGTCGAGGCATTGCACGCCGAATTTGACTTCGTCGGCGCGGGAGGCCTGCACCCAGGCGACGCGGCCCAGGTAGACCAACTGCCGGAATCCGGCCAGCTCGAAATGCAATTCGATTTCCATGCCTTCGAAGAGCAGGGTGGAGGCGTCGTGCGAGAGAAAAGCCATGCCCATGTCGCGGTTGATGTCCGAAACTTCGAGGCGGCACCAGCGATCGAAGAGCAGGGGATGCTTGAAGCGGGCGCGCAAGGCCAGGCCGGGCGTGAGCAGGAGGCGCGATCCATCGCGGCGATCGGTGGAGACGACGCGGGGAAAGTTGAGATCGAGGCGGCGCAATCCCAGGCGGATTCCGGTTTTGACGGCGCCCAGGTTTTTGACTTCGCAGGCGGTTTCGAATTCGACGCCGGGTTTCAATTCGAGGCGCAAGTGCAATTCATCGCCCGCGTGCAGCTTTTGGCTGACGGCCTCTTCCACCACGACGCCGAATCCGATGGAGGAGAAATCCCACAACTTCACCATAAGCCATTGGCTGCCGGGAAGGCGGATTTGGGTTTTGAACATTCCCAATTCACGCCAAGAGATGCGTTCCAAGTGGCGCATTTCTTCACCGCGCCGGGGTTTGAATTCACCCGTCACCAGGTTGTCGAAATCGAGCGGGGGAGAGGCGCTCCAATCCACCTCGGGTATTCCGGCATGGGAAGCGGATATTGGGATGGGAGAGTAAGCGGCCGAGTGGGTGGG
>CAYNXV010000175.1:1314-7306 GCA_964401245.1 uncultured Bifidobacteriales bacterium
GGTTATCTCCGGACTCCTCATCTTTGTCGATGAAACGATCCAAATGCCTGTCCAGGGCATTATCCTGATGGGCCTCTTCGAAGGATAGCGCTTCATGGAGAACCCCACCGTGGGGCCCGGAAGGTTCATCCAGGGCCTCTCGCATCTCATGGGCAATGGACATAGCCATCCGGTTTTTCTGCTGGAGGCTGGAGTTGCGTGATTTCTGTTTTTTACCCATGGTCGGTGGCTTTCGGAAATTTGGCGGGCGTCAATTCCCCGGCAGGACGGCTCCTATCGGCTTTATCCGGTTAGCCGAGGAGATATTCCAATCGACTCTTTGCTCAACGTCGTCGAGGATTCCCTGCAGCATCACGCCATGCAGGCGGCAGGTTCCGGTAACTCCATGGAGCACGGCCTCCAAATCGGATTCGGTTTCGATGGACTCGCGGAAATTCTGCTCCATGAGTTTGGTATGGCTGACGTCGACCTGGGCATGCTCGGACAGAAATTCCATGGCTTCGTCGGGCACGCCGATGGCGCGGAGTTTATCGAGCAATCCCGGGCCGTTTTCGGCAGGAAGCATTTCGAGGTGGTAGACATAGCCGAGATAGGCGAGCGGGTGGCTATGCGAGATTTGATAAACGGCGAAGGCCGACATGGCTTCGGTGGTGGGAAGGGGCCTGCCGGCGGGGATGCCGCTGATATCGGCCCCCAGTTTACGCAAGTCTTCGAGGGCCAGCAGGTGGTGCCCGTACTCCGAAGCGGCATGCCTTTGCACCCTTTGGAAAATGTCGGCCTGTTTTCCCCGCAGGCGGGATGCGAACAGGGCATAGGTATGGGGGTTGTCGCGCGTGTTGTAATAGGTTTCGCGCAATAGGGTTTTGTAATGATCGAGGGTGAGATCGTCGGCGGCGAGCTTTTGGAAAAAAGGTGTCTGCATTAGCCGCGCGCGGGCGTCGTGCCATTGGTTGCGGATTTGTTCAATGACGTCCATGTTTACTTCTCCTTCAAGGAAATCTTGCGCCGATATTCGCGGCCAAGCGATAGGCTCTCCCAGGCACGTGCGAGGGGCCGGAAGGCGATCAGGAATTTGAGATAGAGGCGCTGATATAGGGCTGGGCGCAGCATGCCCTTTTCCATCAGTTCTTCGACCATTTCGGAAAAAAGCAGGTTCCAGCGGAATATGGACATTCTGCGGCCGAAAAGGAAGGAATTACGATGTCCCAGGATGAGATGGTGAATATGACCGCCCAGGTCGTCACGACGACATGAGGCGCCGGCTTTGATGTATCCGATATCCCGGTACAAGGGCCAGAGGGCATCCGTACACATGGTGATTACCCATGGCCGATCCGAAATGATAATGGTTTTTATTCCTTGCACCAGGATTTTCCGGACCAAGTCTCCTCCGCGGTAATTCACATGGGTACAAAGCGCGTATACTTCCACCATGCTTTTTTTCGGGGGAACGGAGACGGGATATCTTTGGTTGGGAAACAACTCTTCGGATCGGAGAACGGTCTCCTCTGAATCGACAAAAGTGAGCGTTGCGCAGGCGACAAGGTTTCCATAATGGTAGGCACAAAGTATGCGGCTCCTGGAATCGAGTGGGGTGGCCAGGGATTCCACGGTTGCGTTAGGATCCTTTTTCCCGGCATGAACATAGGCGATTTTACGGAGAGCCAATACGTCGGCATAATCCTCCATGGTTTGGGCAAAATTGAATTGAAGGTGCTCCCCGAACCGTTTCATGACAAAACCGAATTTGCCGATGGCGCTGGGAGTGAGGCCTTCGCTTTCAAGCAGATATTCGCCCAAAATATTGGACAACTCAGGCGATAGGCTAAGTGGCTCCACAATGAATAGAAAGCGGCTTTCAGAGTCCCGCTTGAGCAGGGCCACTTGGCCCTTCATTAGAGTGGAATGGATACTGGGTAGGTCGAAGTGGATGTCAACGCGCATACCTTTGAACAGCATTAGGGAAGGGTCTGTGCAGATGAAGCAAAAACCCCTGTTGGGATAAAGGTATACCGCAGTCAGTTGGCAGCGCTCTTTATAGAGGAAGGGGGATTTGAGCGTTGCGCCCAGCCAATTATGCGATAGGGTATGCCTATCCGGATGATTTTGGGCCAGGGAAACGTCCGGGAGTATATCAACTCGATTAATTCGGAGTCGGAACCCTTGTTCATGGGTTTGGGTGGATTCGATCCAACCCAATCCCGTATAAACATCGGAGTCACTGGTCCAGAATTGCACCTTGAAGTCGATGAAATCACCTGGTAGAGCTGAAAACAGTAGCCCGCAATTGGAGGAGTAGACCAGTTCGATCTCAAGATTGGAATAACCCCAAAGTTTTACCGGAACCCAATCGGGATATTTCGCTGATTTGATCCAGAAGGATAGGGAAGACAGTTCCCGTTCAGAAATGCGTGACCCCGAGCCTCCACTTAGGCTTTCAAATGGCCGCCAGACGGAAGCGGGTAACCTGTTCAAATCAATAACTGTGGTCATATTTTCAAATTCCGGCGGTTCTTTGGGCCGGGCGATTTCGCGATGATTGCCTATTTTTTCCATGTCAGAAAGGGATATACGCACAGACTTCTTGACCATTTTAGGTGCCGGCAGGCGACTGAGTCAAAGTGGAATGGGCCCGGGGTGGGCCGGTAGGAAAAGAAATAAGGGATATTTGAGGTTTTCAGGAGGAAACTACCGATTCGCCTCCTAATGCGTCTATTATACCTGGATAGCTTGAGAAGCTTCAGCGTATTCTAAATGGTTGACTCCCCAATTCTCTTGTTTAGTCACGTCATCCAAAATTCCTTGAAGCATAATTCCATGAAGTCTACAGGTTGCCTTTGCACCATAGATCACGGCATCCAAGTCCGCTTGGGTTTCAATTGCTTCGATAAAGTTTTTTTCCATGAGGTGAGTGTGGGCGGAATCGACTTCGGCATGCTCCTTTATGAACGAACATGCATTTTCAGGGATCTCCATTTGTTGCAGCACCTTGAGCAGGGCATTTCCATTACGGGCAGGTAGCATCTCCAGATGATAAACATAACCCAGATAGGCCAATGGATTGGAATGTTGGATATGATAAATCCCAAATGCTGTAAGAATTTCAGTAGTCGGCAATGGTCTTCTTCGGGGTATTTCTGTGGTATCTACGCCCAAATTTTGAAGGTCTTTGAGAGCAAGAAAGTGATGTCCAAATTCCGAGGCAGCATGCCGTAAGACACGTTGACAAATGTTTCGCTTGTTGCCCTTTAAGTGAGCCATAAATAAAGAATAAATTTGCGGATTTTCACGGGTGTTATAATAAATTTCCCGAAGAAGTACTTTGTAATGAAGGGAGGTCAACTTCCCACCCATTAGTTGGGAAAAAAATGGTGAATGCATTAACGATTGGCTTTCATTAATCCATTCTGCTTGTATTTCATTAAGTATATCCATGGCTATTCCTTCTAATTAGTTTGATTTATAGTTAGGTAAGCATTTCTTTCAACATATTTTTCATTTCTTGAAAGGTTCCTTGAAAATTACGTGGATGAACAGTTAAATCCTTATAAAATAGAATGGTCAATTCTTGAAAAATAGGCGAAAAAATGGGTTCCAAGCCTGGAAAGGGCTTGGCCCCTGATCTTTTTATGATAAGGTCTTGTCCTAAAATGGTTCCGACAATAGCTATTGCGGTTTTCATACCTAAAATATGAGACAAAGCATACAAACCGGCAATAACCTTCATTCCCAATCCCTCCCCCCTGAACTTTTCATCCAGCGTCAACCTACCACATTCCGCGATAGAATTTTCATCGATTCCAATTTTACTTAAAGCACTTAAAACCCAATGACTATCACAAGTTTGAAAAGTAAGTGGGTTCGAATAAGAGGAAATAGGTGCTAAAATCCGCCCACAACCAATCACTTTCTCTTTCCACCTTAATACCAAATGATAAGAGTAGTCATCACAGGTTTCCCAATCAAATACCTTTCCGGCGCCATCCAAATATTGGGGCCGCTTGCCATTTTGGTAGTATATCCGACCTCGAAATTCCGCCAATTCCTGCTGCCAGGTAGGATAATTCAAAATGGAAATATTATCCTGGACGAGAGGACGATAAATGCTCCAATTTAAGGTTTGAGAAGACATTTCGCTCCGATCATTCATTAATTGGCCTTACGAAAGAATATGAAATAGGCTAAAAGTCATCTTCATACATTTTCATTACGCCTATATGAAACGGAATCAACAAATCGGGTAAAAAAGGAAAATTTGGCCAATTAAGGGGAAAAACTTCTAATTTTGGGGCCGGCGTCCAGCCAATGAGTCTTCAGTTAAAAAACTCGATTTGAAACCAAGCCCGGAATTCCTCATGATGGAAGAAAGAATTTACTCCAACCGTATTTGGATCTCCCTGTTGGAGTATGTTGAAAAACATTATGGAGCGGATACCGTATCCCAGATACTAAAGGAAGTCGGAGCGGATCGGCTTGAAGTTTCAGATATCAGGGGATTTCAATCCCTTAAATTCGGCACTGAATTAATGGATGCGGCAATTCTTATAACAGGAGAACAAAACTTACCCTATTTGATCGGCAGAAATCTATCCGAAAGCCTGGGCTTGATGGGAAGTCTAGTAATAGGCATGACATCCCCCGAAGTGGTAATGCAGCAAATGATGAAGGTCGAGCCCAAGTTGGCTCTTAAGACCATTCCCGTCATTACCCATGATAGAAAAGGCCTTTATCGGGTGGTAATTTCATTTCGAGATGGCTTTAAAGAGACCATACATGCCTGTAGGAATCGAATAGGTTCATACGAAGCGATACCTCGCCCATTTGGGCTTCCCTGGGCCAAAGTTGATCATCCAAAATGTGTTTTTAAGGGTGATGATAAGTGTGAGTATCTAGTGACTATGCCTGCATGGGGATTTCTTCAATACAGGCGGCTGTTCGCCTTATCTGGAGTTACATCCATAAGCTGGATTATTGTCGCCTATTTCCAAGGTTTCACTTCCGTAAATTCAATTGGAATAACAATTACAGGCATGTTCTCGGTCGGTTTTTTTGCAATCTTTAAACATTTACAGGCAGGCGAATCTTTGAAATGGAGCCTGCTGATTACTGACGCTTTGGAGAGTCAGAATTCAGATTTACTCCGAGCCAATAATGAAGTAAAGGGCTTGCAGAACTTCACTGTCAACTTAAACCGAAGCACTTCCATACAGGAGGTTTGTGATTTGACGGTGGATTTCTTGACTCGGGAGTATAAGTACGGATCCAGCCAAATTTGGCTGGTAAACGAACGGGAAAATTCGGTTCATTGCCGAAGTGCCAAGGGGTATCCGAAAGAAGTAGAAGCCCGAATCAAAGACACCCCGTTTCCTTTCGAAGAAAAGTGGGAAAACCCGGAAGGAATTCTTGCGCAAACATTGAGCGGTGGTAAAACCTTGCTCGTGAATGAAGTGGATGAAACCCTCTCCCATTTATCGGAAAAGGGCGCCGGATTTCTACGGGGGCTCGGATTGAGTTCTTTCATTGTAACCCCGCTATTTGAAACCAAGAAACCGATAGGAGTTCTGGCAGCAGAACATCATGATGGCCGCAAGCTCGATAACAAGGACAGGCTGCTATTCCAATCTATTTCAAACATAGTGGCGAATGCATTGGTTAAAGCTGAATTGTTTGCCGAAATGGAAGCCAAAATCGATCAGAAGACTGCGGAGGTGGAGTCGACCCATAAAAAACTGTTAATTGCTCAAGAAATGGCAATACAAAGTGAGAAGCTTTCTTCCCTGGGTCAAATGGCCGCCGGTGTTGCCCATGAAATCAATAATCCTTTGAATTTCCTGGTAAATGTGATACCGGAAATCAGGCGCGACATGGAAGGCCTGAATAAAATCAGACTCATTGCCAGAGAAAACCAAGACAGCTCAGAGCTTGGAAAAAAGGTACAACAAGTCGAAAGTTCCTACGACTTGGAGCCCCATTTGGAGGAAATGGAATTTGT
>CAYNXV010000176.1:0-6532 GCA_964401245.1 uncultured Bifidobacteriales bacterium
TCCTGTTATCGTCGCCTCTTTGCCAATGCTGCAATACCTCACCCGTTAACTTAGGGTTTTCGGGTACACGTATACTATCGGATATGATCCCGTCACCGGCTTTCGAACCCTCAGCCAACCCGGAGACGACTCCACCAAAGGAAACGACCTCCTCAGAGAACTGGGCCTCCAACCCGTCAACGGCATCGCCCCCGCCGGCCTGGACCTGTTCTCCGAAACCATCCAGCGAATCATCGCCCGCCCCGGCGAGCCCATAGCCGTCATCGCGGACTTCGCCTCGCGCCTAGTCGTTCGCAACGATGCCCTCTCCACCTCCGAACATCAGGCCTTCACCCGCGCGCTCGTTTCATCCCACACCGCCCGCTCACGTCCTTACGGCACACCCAGCCGACCATTCTTCAATACCGTTCTGTGGATAGTCGAAAAGGAAGGCGACCTTCCCGATTGGTTGATTTTCGGTAATCCCCGTATCCGCCATATTCCGGTTTCCAAGCCCGACCATTTGCTCCGACGGGTTTTCGGCGCATCCCTCCTTCGGAGTTTGGAAGGGTACAGAGATGCCGGGGAAAAAGAGATAAAGACGGCGTTGGATGCTTTTGTTGACCAGACCGAAGGGCTATTGCTCTTGGACCTGGCCGCCATTGTGCAATTGGGTAAAACCGAAGGGTTGGGATTCTCGGCCGTTCCGGACGCCGTCCGTCGCTACAAGGTTGGAGTGACGGAAGACCCTTGGACAAAGATTGATAGGGCGAAAATCCGCCAAGCCGGTGACTTCGTCGCTGCAAGGGTAAAAGGCCAGGAGCACGCAGTGACTCACGTGCTGGATATCGTCAAACGCGCCGTGACCGGAATCGGGACTCCTCGGAGAGGGGGGAGACCCCGTGGCGTGGCCTTCCTTGCCGGCCCTACAGGCGTAGGTAAAACCGAATTGGCCAAGACCATCACAAGTCTTTTGTTCGGGGATGAGAAGGCCTATATCCGCTTCGACATGTCCGAGTTCAGCGCGGAGCATTCCGATCAACGGCTCATTGGCGCTCCTCCGGGTTATGTCGGCTACGATGTGGGCGGCGAATTGACCAATGCCATCCGGGAAAAACCCTTCAGCGTGGTGCTTTTCGATGAGATTGAAAAGGCCCACCCGAGGATTCTGGACAAATTTCTCCAAGTGCTTGACGATGGCGTCCTGACGTCCGGACGCGGCGATCGCGTCTATTTTTCGGAATCGTTCATCATCTTCACGTCGAACCTGGGAATCTACCGCATGGATGCCGAGGGCAACCGGGTTCCCAATGTCACTCCGGAGAACGACTACGCCGAAGTCCAAGCCAAAGTCCGATCCGAAATCGAGAGGCATTTCAAGGTCACCTTGAATCGACCGGAAATCTTGAATCGGATTGGAGACAACCTCATCGTCTTCGATTTCATCAGGCACGGCATCGCGGGGCAGATTTTCTCGGGAATGACCGATACGGTGCTTTCGGACATCGCATCGAACCAGGGAATCGGGATAACCCTCACCGAAGCGGCGAGGAACCAGCTCAAGGATCTTTGCCTGGCGGACCTTTCCAATGGCGGGCGCGGGATCCGGAACAAAGTTGAAAAACACCTTCTCAACCCCTTGGGCCGTGCGCTCTTCGATTCGAATGCGGCTTCCGGCGAGGGATTCGAGATAACCGGGGTGGATGCGGGAACGGTGACCACCTTGAGCCTTGAGCGGTTGCCTTTAAAGGGTTGAATCAGATGCGGCTTTCCTTGTCTCGGGCCCATTTTCCCATCCACACCCTTGGGCCGGGGGCAAGGGTCGGCATTTGGTTCCAGGGCTGCTCGATCAGGTGCGACGGGTGTATTTCCACGGATACCTGGACTGGGCATAAGGGGATGACCACCGTGGAGGCTTTGATGGATTCACTTGCCCCGTGGATTTCCGATGCCGATGGGATAACGGTGTCTGGCGGGGAGCCTTTCGATCAGGAAGATGCGCTTCACGAGCTTTTGACGAGGCTTCGAGCCACCACTCGTGCGGATATCCTGGTTTTTTCGGGGTATTCTTGGGAATTCCTCTTGCATAGATTGGTCCGATTTCAGGGATTGGTGGATGCGCTGATTACCGATCCCTTTTTGATTGAGAGGTCTCATACCCTTGCGCTGCGGGGGAGCGATAACCAACGCCTTCATTGTCTAAGCCCCATTGGTGAGGCCCGGTTCAGGTCCTTTGAGCGTCCCCTTGGAGCGAACGACCATGTCCTGGATTTGATGATGGGAGATGACGGTGAGGTCTGGATGGCCGGCATTCCCGGTCGCGGGGACATTCAACGGTTATCCGCGTATTTGCAACTCGGTGGGGGGAGCGCCTCCACCACCGAAGGAAAAACCGCAGTTGGTCCGCAAGACGGAATGGGACAAGAATGATCCGCCTATGCCCTCAATGCAAAAGTGAACGGTCTCCTTCCGAATCCTATTGCGAGGGGGCGTGGAATGAGGGGCGATGCGATTGGCCTCTCACCGATCTTCCCATTACGGCCAGAGACAATGGGGAACCAAAGCCGGAAATTACGGCTCCTCAAATCTCCGCCTCGCCGCAATGTGCCAACGGCCACTCCATGGAACCAGGGGATCAATTCTGCATCCTATGCGGTGCCGATTCGACGGCGTCGGCTCCCATAGAACCCGAAGCTCCGGTCCAGGTGACGGAAGTGGAGGGATGGCGGGTGCTATCCCGGATACCCACGGAAACCGAGCCTTGGGAACGATTCCTTGTCGAGGAGTCTTCTCAGGGCAAGAATGGCGTCCTGACCCTTTATCGTGAGGGATTCGAGCCGGATACCGCCGTCCAGGATGCCTTGAGGCGGACTCACAAGGACCATATCCCCGAACTTTTGGCCTCCGGTCGGTTTCAGGAGCGCGCCTTCGAAATCATAGAGCATATCCAAGGCGAAGCTTTGGCCAAAGCGGGCTGGCTGGGTGCCAAGGATCCTGAGCTTCTCAAAAGGATGGTGGACGAACTGGGGAGGGCCATCGCCCACTTTTCCGAAATCAGTCTTAGGCATCGGGATATCCGACCCGGCACCATCCTTCTGCGTACGCTGGATCCGCTCGACCTGGTGATCACGAGTTTCGGCTCCGCGCGGTTGTCCGACTTCGATCTCGACGCGGTCGCTCCCCTGGAGTTGTCTTTCTATTCGGCTCCGGAAACAATCGTGGGCGCGGTCAGTGGTGCGTCCGATTGGTGGAGTCTGGGGATGATTGTGCTCGAACAGGTGACCTCCGGTGCCTGTTTTGCCGACATCAATGAAAAAGCCTTTCACCTTCACGTGGTGACCCGGGGCGTGGAAATACCACCGGACCTGGAACCTAGGGTTCGGATTCTTTTGCGCGGCCTTTTAGCGCGGGATCCACTGAAACGTTGGTCGTGGCCGCAAGTGCGGGCTTGGCTGGCGGGGGAACCGGTGGAGGCGCCCCCCGAAGCCGCAATGCCCCAGGAGGAACAGGCCGGCCGGCAGATTACTTTGGGCGGAAAATCCTTTCATCGTCCGGAATTCTTTGCCCTTGCCGCCGCGGAGGCGCGGAATTGGGAAGAGGGCCGGAACCTTACTCTCAAGGGCGCTGTGGCCACTTGGCTTGAGGAAATGGGATCCGATCCGAAATTGACGGCAAGGATCCGCCGGATTTCCACTGATGAGCATCTGGAGGATGACTTCCGGCACGCTTTGGCCCTTATGGTCATGAACCCTTCCTTGCCCCTTACCGTCTCAGGTGAAATTGTTACGCCCGCTTGGTTACTGATCCACTTGGTTGAAGGGTACTCGGTTGTGACCGGCAGGGTTGCCTGGTATCTCGATGATCTGAAGCGCGAACCATGGATCGTACGTTTGAATACCCGTGCAATCGAAGTTCGCGATCGTGCGAAAATGCTGGAAATAGAGCTGGATGAAGAGCGGGTCCGGCCGGCCTTGCTGACCTCGTCCCGGGCGAATCTGGAAGTGGAGCGGGATCGGTACCGGCAAATCTACCCCGACACGGATCATGCCGGTCTCTCATCGATTCTGGAGCGGTCAAGGCTTACGGATGAAGAACTGATCATTCTGATAACCGCAGGCACGCACCAATTTATCCCTCTTGCGACCTTGATTGAAAACGCTGAAAAGTTGGCGCAACGAAACGGTATCACCCTTGATAGGGACTGGACTTCGGTCCAATTGATCCGTCCCAGGCGGGAACTCTTCGCCGGGATTGATGAGCGCACCGCCAACTTTGCCAGGTGCGGTCTGGAGCGAATCGATGAATGGGCGGATACGTTCCGCATAGAGCGGCGTCTCTCTTTGGACCGGGCCATTGTTCTTCTCTCCACCGCTAGGGACCTCTGGAAGGAACCGCCAAGACAGCAGTATTTGGCCAATTTGCTGGAGTTTTTCGAAAAGCGGGTTTCCGGTTCCGTCCTGCGCGGTCCCCTTACACGTTTTGCAATTGGCAAGACCACGCCCCGGGTCGATCTTTTCCAGGTGGGAACGGTATTGCGGCCATCCGAGGCTTTGCTCAACCATGTCATTGCGCGAACCAATTCTCCTTTGATGCTCGATCCGCTCGCTTTGAACAAGGACGAGAACCTGAATGCCCGCATGCGTCGCCTGGTCAGCCACGCCAATATGTTCAGGCGGGACTCCGGTATCGATGGCCGGTATTTGGGCTTTCCATTCCTCACCTTTGGTTCGGGAAAGTTCGGGACTCCAGGGGGAAAAAGGCGGTTGGCCCCCGTTCTTTTATGGCCGGTGGTCTTTGACATGGAGGCGGCCACAGGGGTCGGCTCTCTCCAATTCGACGGCGAGCGGGAGGAGATCCGCATCAATCCCGCCTTGGAAGGCTTGTTGGGACCGGTGGAGTTCGCAAAATGGAAGTCGGCGCGGGAAGACCTCCTTGGCCGACCCTCGTGCTTTATGGCGGATGTCGTGGATGCCTTTTCCGCTCTCGCTACCCCCCGCGGTCGCATTTTGACCGCGGTACCGGGACCGGATAGCAAATCCGGATCCACGGAACCGGAGCTTATCTGCTGCGCCGCCTTGTTCAATGCCGAGTTCACGGGCCAAGCCATCAGTGAAAACCTGCGTCAGATGCGGAGAATGCCCGCGGAAGGAACGGGCATCGAGGCGGTCCTGAGGGTGCGGGCGGGGCAAACAATTTTTCCACCGGTTCCCAAGGTTCCGGAAATAGATCGGTACTTTACCGTGGAAAGCGATCCCTCACAGGAATCGGCGGTCCTGCAGTCAAGGTCTGCTCCCGGGCTCCTTGTTGAAGGGCCCCCCGGGACCGGTAAGAGCCAGACCATCGTGAATATCGTGGCCGATTCCATAGGCAGGGGGGAATCGGTACTCATTATTTGCCAGAAACAAGCGGCTCTCAAAGTCGTCCAGAAACGGCTAGCTGCGGAAGGCTTGGGGGAACGGCTGTTCCTGGTAGTGGATGTCAATCGCGACCGGGAGACCATCATTCGGTCCATCAGGGACCAGGTCGATACGGTCCGTGCATCCAATTCTAGGAATGTCATCGCCTTGAAGCGCGACCGTGACGTGCTTGCAACACGTATCGAGACCATCGAAGCCGAGATAGACAGCCACCACCGGGCGCTGCATGCGGTCGATACCCATACCGGATTCAGTTACCGTTCCTTGTTGGGGCATTTGATCGGGTTGGAGTCCGGCGGCTCCATCATCGATGTACCGCGCTTGCGGCCGACCTTGGTCCGCTTGAAAAGGGACGAGGTCTCCAGGATTGAAGAGGTTTGCGGGCCATTGGCGCGTCTTTGGCTCGCATCCGATTTCGAGGAAAGCGCCCTGCACGTACTGCAGCAATTCGGCGTCGACAAACCTACAGTCGAGTCTTTCCGGGAGGATTTTTCGAATTTCTGCGATGCCGAAGCGGTGCGTGCAGCCGTCTTTCTCCGACCTGCGCCGCCATTCGAAATTACCGATCCGAACCCATATCAGGATTGGCTGAAAGACCATGGCCCCGCCATCGCAATCCAGGACCAATCCATCAGACAGGATCTTGCCCTATGGTCCGACCTGTTCAGGCCCCGCAACGATGAATCCTGTAGCGGAGACAAGCAAATTGCCCGGTTGGAACAGGCGATAGTTAGCCTTAATAATGTGGATGGAAAATGCCACGATGATACTCTTTTCGCATCCATCTCCGCGCTCAACACAGATGAGATCCGTATCTGGATCAAAGACATCGAATTTTCCAAGGCAAAAACATTTTTCGAACGCCTGAATCCCCAGCGGTGGTTCAAGCGCAGGTTGATCCGGAAGTTCCTGAAAGAAAACAGAATCGACCCGACGGATGATCGGATTGAGGCATTCAGGAAACAACTGAAATTGGAATTGGAGTTGGCTCCCATTCGCCAGGCCTATAAAGACGCATTACTCGAGCTTAGGCTTCCGAATGAACATTCGCCCCTTTCCGTAAAACATTTGAACGCCAAGATAGCGCCCCTTTTCGCGCGTCTGCAACCGATTCCTGCCGCGGCTCACCATGCCTT
>CAYNXV010000176.1:6542-7204 GCA_964401245.1 uncultured Bifidobacteriales bacterium
TCCCAATGCGGTCCAAGCGGAAGAAATGGTCAAGTCCGCATCCTTGGATGGCTACACCCGGACAAAAGGATTCATCGAAGCCGCTTTAGAACGGTATTCCGTGAAGGAGCGAAGCCGGGCGGCGATTGGACCTTTGGACCAATGGTTCAAAAAAGAATGGCTGGTAAAAATCCGTTCGTCGATTGAAGACGGTCAATCGGCTTTGGGAACTCTTCAAACCATACAGGACGCCTTCGGGACTCTGGAGGCGTTTCAAATGTTTCGGGTCCGGGTGCCGGGCTTGGAACCGATCATGATCTCCACCTTTGCAATCCTGCGTGGAAGGGAGAAGGAGCTCGAAGGCATTGCTCCCGAAAGATTGGAACGCGAGGTTCGCAGCATCTTACAGCGGGAAGCCTGTCTGGCATGGAAAGCTAGGATGGAAGGGGAGCGCCCGGAATTGCTTCTTCAGCAAAACGAGATAACGTCTAAGGTGGCGAATCTTGAGGACTTGGACCTAAAGATGCGAGCCTCCAATAAGAAGCTGCTGGCCACCGACATCATGCCTGATCGGATTGGAGCATTAAACGAATGGGAGGAAATCACCCGGCTACGCGGACCGCACATGAAACGCCTCCGCGAAATCCTCGCGGATCACAAAGATCACCCGGTTGAATCCGGCA
>CAYNXV010000177.1:0-7177 GCA_964401245.1 uncultured Bifidobacteriales bacterium
ATTGACGCTTGTGAGGGTATCAGGGCCACCGCCACCTAACATATAGGCATGAACCCTTTGGTCCGTATCCAACTGCAATTCGTAATTCCCGCTGTCGCTCCTTTTGGCGATGATCTGCTTTTTCCCATCCAAAGCTCCGCTCTTGAAAAAGGCGGAAACCGTGAAGTCGCCGGTATCGAAATTGAGGCTGGCTGAGGAGGGCACCCGGATATAATCATTCAGCCCATCGAAAAATTGTCCCTGTCCGACCGCGCCCTCCATGGAAGCACCCGCACTCATTCCAAAACCCGTCCCATGATTGGAATGCGCGGTGGCGTCCTCGTATCCGTGTGGAATAGTTTCGCCCGCATGCTGAAGGTGCCATACTCCGGCAAAACCATTGGCGGTATCGAAGACCGCGCTGCCGTCGGATTCACTTACCGACCCGGCATTGCCGTAGTGCATCAAAATGACCGCATCCGAAGAACCTCCATGCAGCGTATCCAGCTTGATCCAGATCTCGGCCTGGCCCCGCATGGAGTCCCAGCGCTCGATTTGGTAGGGCAACGCGCCGCTGCCATCGGTTTTGGAAAACCGGATATCGCTCCCATCGGGCCGCGCGGCGGAGAAGTCGAAATTTTCCGCATTCAGTCGAAGCAGCAAGGGAAAGTTTATCAGCGTATCCGCCGGACCCAGGCCACCCGCCTGGGTGTTGATCCTGACTTCCAATCGGTGGGCCCAGTCCCAGAATTTAGGCACCTCCAGTACCTCTCCCGAAGCGACTTCCAGGGAATCGGCCACCAGGAATGGAGGTGATGTCACGCCATCCCGCATGGACAGCATTCGCGGCAGAATTCCCGCCGGAACGGATTCCAACAGGATTTGGCCTTCCCGGATGGCGCTGGAATCGATTTTTACATAGTGCCCAGTGCCCTCCAGGTAAACGAAATTCCCGAGCGCGCTTTCCATGCCCGCCAATGGAAAGGAAACGGTTCCCGGCACACGGAGCACCATATCTTCTACTTGGATTTCGCCGTTTGCATTCGCCTGAACGCCTTGCGTAAGAGCGTTTTCTGAGGTCATGGCATCCCGGGCATACAGGTTGTAAACTCCGGTATCCCCGATTTGCAAAGAAAAGCGCCCGCCCTCATCGGTCTGGGTTTTGGAAATGGAAGCCACCGAATCCAGGACCGGATTGAACCGGGAGGAATACGCCCGTATTTCAACACCGGCCACCGAAGATCCGGAGGAGTTCGTGATGATTCCCGTTACCTTGGTTCCATTCCCCGTTTGCGATCCGCCGCCGGCAACTTCCGTGGGCTGGCCGCATCCGGACAGCAAGGCGATTCCCAACGCCAGTACTAGAGAAGAGAGAATGACGCGCATCAGTCTTCCTCCGTGAGATCGAGCCTGGATACCGGGAAGGCCTGAAAGTTGAATTGGTACACGCGGCTCGGGGCCGTATCCTCCACGGCTCGTGTCAGGCATTTTTTCTCAAAAGCCTGGAGTTGCTCCATCAAATCCCCGGCTGCGGCTTCGGAAAGACTCAACGTGAGGGTGGAAAACCGCCGGGCTTTCAAGGAGTGTTTTTCAAAAGCCTTCCGCGCAAGATCCAGATTCTCCATCTGATAATTGGCAATGGCGACGGATTGCCAGCCCTCCCCGGTAGTCAGCGCTGCGCTGGTCTTCCTGAAATACCCGTCTTTATCTCTGACTATGAGGGAGAGCTTGGAAAGCAGGGCGATGCTTTTCTTGGCTTGAGCCGGAGAGATGGGAGGATCCAAGGCTTTGCCCAAGGCGGCATAATCATCCTTGAAATCCATGAAATCCAACAATTGCAATACGACCGTGTAATACCATTTTTCGTAGAAGACGAATTGGTCCGGAGCCAGGGAAGGAAACCTGTCCTTCCGCATCCGGTTCAGGCTTTGCAACAACCGGTTTTTTTCGGAATGGAGTTTGGCTTTTCGAAGGAGGATGAGATGTTCGAAATATTCCCTTTCCTTTTTGGACAAGCCCAGCAATTCGAACAGCCCCCCCTTGAGATTCGCCGGCAGGGATTTTTTATTGTGCAGAACTTTGGCCAGGAAACTGGCATCGCAGCCTAAGGATTTGGCAACTGAGCGCAGGGAAATGCGCGACCCCTCCGCCTTTTTTTCCGCCAGGAAAGCAGTCAAATAGCCGGGATAATCCAAATAGTCGAAAATCAATGGCATCGCCCATAAAATAGGGCCGAAGCTGGGAAATTACCAGGCGTATATGGATTGATTATGAAGAAATTTGGTCCACACTTTTAACGTCATAAGAGGTAGTATCAGCATAAAAAACGGTATTAGGACAAAAATCCCCTAAAATATTGATATTATGGATAGCTGCTTAGGTCCACATATTTCGATTACGGCAATCTCCAAGCGCTTCCTCCGATACTTAGAATATGAATTTGAAGATTTCGCCGGCCTGGCTTCCATCGGCCAACATGGGTTTGAAAATATGCAGCCCCGGCGCCTTCCGGTCTCCCGCGTTCCCGGGTGCGGTCCAGACGGCAACCCCTTGCAGGACGGGCAGATTCGTTATCAAGATTCCGTGAAGGTTATATACCCTGATGGATTCGACCTGAGGGGAAACTTTAAGGTGGAAGGCCCGACTGCCCGGAAGCCGGGTCAAGATGGGTTCTTCTCCTGCGCCTTCCCTGGCATTAATCCCACTGGGAGGGCCGTTGACGATGAATGCGCTTTGACTTTCCGCTTGAATCTGGTTTGCGGCGTCCGATACCCTCACCTTGGCGGTTTTGGAATTGATATTGCCGGGGATGGTCCATTTATAGCTTCCCGAATTAGGTACGGCTCTTGCGATTGAAACCCACTGTGAGCCACCCAGGCTGTAATCGATATTCACCTGACTGATGCCGGTGCCGACCCGCGTCCACGCAACGTCGACTTGTGCTCCTGCGGCGAATACCTCTCCTCCCACGGGGTTGTTCACGATCAAATCGCTAACGCCTGCGGGGGTGAGTGAGCTCAATTTCACCACCACGGTGGAATCCAGGGTTTCACGGCTGAAGAATCGGGTCGATAAGGTCGGATCCGCGAGAGTCGTGTTCACGTCGACCATCACCCAGGACCGGGAAGCCACCCTGGTAATCCCTGAAGAAGTGATCTGGGTGACGGGATATCCCATGCCATGATCCTGCTGCTTGAAGTTATTCTTGTGGATGTCCCCGCTGTGGAAGATCACGCCATAAATCTTGTTGTCTTTTATGAATTTCGAGATTCTTTTTATTTCATTCGGATAGGGACGGGACATTACATCATAACTGGCCACAACCACCTTGAAGGGCGACCTGGAAGCCTTGAGTTCCTGGTAAAACCAATTCAACTGGGCGTCACCGAATTGGGTCTTGTCGGTCGGGCTCGAAGCGTTTTCATCGTCCCGATAATACCTGGAATCCAATACGATGAAGTGTACATTGGCCCAATGATAAGAGAAGAAAATCCCGGGTGTCTGGGGCGTCCCATAGGACGGATTGGGCCATAGGTCCTTGAAAGCGTTGAGCGAGTTCTCTTTGCCTGCGGTGTTCTTATGGGAGTCATTGGGACCGAAATCATGGTCATCCCATGTCGCCCAAGTAGGAGCGTTGCGCAGAAGGGCCGCGAAATTAGGAATTTTTCTCTGGGTCATGTGCTGATTCCAAAGGACGTCGCGATTCGTGTTGTCGGCATATACGTTGTCGCCGGCCAGAATGTTGAACGCCGCATTCTGCTGGGCGACCTTATCCCATACATGCTGGTATCCCGCATTCTTGTGGTCCATGCAGGAAGCCAGGAAATAGCTGAATTGGTGGGGCTTATGGGCATGGGGCGCGGTGGTGAACTGCCCCTCTTGGGCCATGACTCCATTGACCAAAACCCGGTAGCGATAGGACGTCTTGGCTTTCAGCCCCGAAATGTTGGCGAGGGAGGAGTGGTTTCTGTCGGAGCGCGGAGGCGCGGAAATTTTGGTAAGGGCGGAGTTGGCCGAGCCGGCAAGACCGTATTCCACCTCGACCGTTTTTCCACTGCCGGCATAGGCCCATATCGATGCGCTGGTATCCGTGGTGTGCCCTACGATGGGCTGGGAGAGCAATTGGCCCCAACTTGGAGCGCTGCCGGCACCTATGGCTATAAGGCATAGGATTATCCGATTCAATAGCGTCATCTGTGTTCCTTTCGAAAGATTCGCCTGTGCCGTCGGCAAGGCAACTTCAGCAGTGAAAAGGGGCTGGTATGTTTGCGCCGTAGGGACGCCTCCAGGGCGATCCGGCTTTCCAACACGTATTTACTTGACGCTAAAATATGTCCAGGCGCTCAATCAGGCTTGCCATAGCGGATTGTACCCCCAATTTTCGTGGAAGACTACATCTACTGGATTATAGGACATGGAAAGGTTTAATGGGAGTCGCATGGACTCTTCAGAGGTGTAAGCCCGCCGCTTGGGCGCCGGGAATCCCGGACAAAGTCCTACCAGCGTTGCAGGACGAGTCTTCCCAGTCCGTCGACGCCGCTCGCCGTCCCGCCCAAGCTGCGACGACCCTGCACGATGAGCGTGGGCAGGCCCAGTGAAGCTCCGCGCTCGATCCGGTTTGGACTCCGGGCGAGGGTGACCACCGTCGTTCGCTTCTGCGCGAAAAGCCAACCCGCCAACTCGGGTTCCCGCAGGGCCGGCCCCCAGGAACCATGATCGACGCCGGGATATTCCGTATACAGGGGCGTACCGCCCGCCTGCCTGATCGCCGCGATCATCTGCCGCGTACCGGAAACAGGCACCGTTTGATCCGCGTCTCCGTGGAAGGTCCAAATAGGGATGTTCTTCAACAGCGCTGCCTTCGTAGTATCCGCGCCACCGCAGATGGGTATTGCGGCTGCGAATCGATCGGGGAATCGCATGAGCACGTCCCAGGTGGCGTAGCCTCCCATGGACAGCCCGGTCACGTAGACGCGGTTCCGATCGATATTGTACCGCTCCAGGGTCGAGTCCAGAATTTCCAGGGCTGCGCGCAACGGCCGGGACAGAGCGACCTTGCTATGATCGTAGGTGCCTCCCCCAAAGGGCGTGTGGACCCAGACCGCGGGATTGGGCGGACACTGGGGAGCGAGGATGAAACTAGGGTGCTTCGACTGGATGGAATCGGCAGCCCAGATGGTTGCGAGTTTATGGGTGGTGAGCTGGAGGGAATTGTCGGTGCCGCGCTCCCCGGCGCCATGCAAGGCGAACACGATAGGGTAGGTTTGCAGGGAATCGTAGTTATCCGGAACGAACAGGCGGTATGGAAGCTGCAGTCCGTCCTTCGCAGTTTGTTGCCCAGCCAGGAATTTCGAGGTTTGAGCTTCGCCCAGAGTGGCTGATACAACGATTCCGGCAAACAACATACGCAACATAGGGGCCTCCAGAGTCCAGGGGTGGGTCCGTTTAAAAATAACATTCGAAGAGTTTTGGCATACCCCCCTTTTTTTTACCCAGGCCTTGAGCTTTTGTGGATATGGGTGTCAATTGTCCTTTAGGATACCACGGGTGAGGACGGTTTCTGGTCAGCCGACTCCTGGTTTTAGGTTGCGGATACCCTGAACCGGGAAGTAGAATGGATAGGGGGAGCGAAACAGCGCCGGAGGCGGAACTTTCCCCTAAGGATGTGCCAGATGAAATCACCCATGCCGAATGAGTCCCAAAGAGGATATATACTCCTCATCGTACCCGTGGTATTAATCGGTGTCCTGATGCTGGGCATGCAGATGATGCGGCGATCCCAAGTCGCCATGAACGTGGCCGGTGCCGAAATAGGCCACCTGCAAACCCGCATGTGTAATGAAGGAATTCTGGCAGTGGAGGTGAATCGGGCCACAACGACGCTGTCAAGCGGCGCGACGATAAGAGATACAACCCGAAATGTCGGTTGTTCAGGAGGCGAGGGTCGCCCGACGCATCCATGCCAGGTGGAAATCAAGGGAATAAGTTCGGAGGTTTTGAAAGGTTGTTATGACCTCAATTATTTTCAAACCGGTATGGAATTGAAAAGCACTTGCGGCGACGGTAGCTCACAGCAAAGCACTTTGGAAGAGAACGTATCCTTGGGTGAAGTTCCCCTTTATCAATTTGCCCTCTTTTACGATGGGAACATGAATCTTCACCCCGGGCCGGACATGGGTTTTCATGGCAAGGTGCACACTAATGACACCCTCCTGTTTTCTAAAAGGCGTGTAATAAGTTTTACCAATTGGGTAACTGCAGTTACTACCATGAGGGTAAAGCCAGTGAGCAACAGAGGTGAGCTCTGGTTCGCGCATTTGAATATGGAAGTGCCTGATGACCGCAATCCGGTGAAAGGTAGAGACGGGGACGATAAGGAACTCAAGGACATGGTGAGAAATTGGGACGACTTCAAGGAAAACCACCGTGTGGCCTACGGAGACAAGGAAAATAGCTGCGGACCGGTGCAGAAATTAATCGTGCCGGTAAAGGGTCCTGAGGGCAACCGGGAGTTGATAGAGTGGCGCCGACCCGAAGACGGTGGAAATGCAAGGAGGCAAAAGCCGGCTTGGAAAGCGGGACTTATCTACAAGGGTGGCGAATGGCTTAACGGGGAAGAGGAAGTCATCACCGTCGTCCCGAATCCCCGCGCCATACCACCACCGGTGCCCGCAGCGTGGGCGGTGGTGGATGGAATCCGGGTTACCATCAACGATTTAAGCGAAGATAGGCTGATATTTCCCATTCCCATCGATGTCAACCTCCTCCAATCGCGCAGCCCGTTAGATTCCATTATCTACTTGCATGACGATTACATGGCCTTCGATAGGATTAAAGGTAATCAACAGGCGGGCGGTTTTCTGTTGTATAACGCCGCGACGCTGAGCCGTCCACTCACCATAGCCAGCAACAATCGGATTTTCGTGCTGGGAGACTATAATACTACCCCCGGTTACATCATGGCTGATGGTGCCGGGGTGGGGGTCTATCCCGCGGCCATCATGGCAGACCACCTTACCCAACTGTCCAATTATTACGTTCCGACGGAACATGACGAACTGGGGGAGGGCTCGGGACAAAAAGTAGCTGATATCTATCCCACCGCCGAGTTGCACCTGAATGCCTGCCTGACCATCGGTGGCCGCGCTGCCGAGGATGCTTTTCCCATCGGCGCGCATTTGCTGATTACGCTTATAGA
>CAYNXV010000178.1:0-7049 GCA_964401245.1 uncultured Bifidobacteriales bacterium
CGTTGCTGCTGGAGCCTTTGATGCGCCACCTGGCGACGCCCGGAAAGGAGAACTGAAATGCCCGCGCTGGACACCCTGGCATTGCTGGACATCAAAAAGGACTTTCCCTTATTGAACCGCAAGGAGCTTGCGCCCCTCCACTATCTCGACAGCGCCGCCACCACCCAGAAGCCCGCGGCGGTTATCGACGCCATGGACAGATTCTACCGGGAGGAATACGGCACCGTGCGTAGGGGCGTGTATCGCCTCAGCGAAAAAGCCACGGCGGCCTACGAAGGCACGCGCAAAAAAGTGGCGGCCTTTCTGGGAGCGGCTTCCGAAAAGGAAATCATCTATACCGGAGGCACCACCGACTCCATCAATCTGGTGGCCCATGCCTATGCCCGGAAATTCCTGCGGGCCGGCGACGAGATATTGCTTACCGAAATGGAGCATCACGCCAATATCGTTCCCTGGCAATTGGCCGCAGAGGAAACCGGGGCGATAATCAAGGTGGTGCCGATTACCGACGACGGCGAGCTCGATATGGAGGCCTTTTCCCGGCTACTCTCCCCTCTCACCCGTCTTGTGGCGGTCACCTATCTTTCCAATGCCCTGGGAACCGTGAATCCCATCGCGCAAATCGTGAAAGCGGCCCATGAAGTCGGCGCCGTGGTGCTGGTGGACGGAGCCCAATCCACTCCCCATATGCAGGTTAATCTGCGCGAATTGGACGCGGATTTCTACGCCTTTTCGGGCCATAAGATTTTCGGCCCCACCGGCATCGGCATTCTCTACGGCAAAATGTCGCTGCTGGAAAAAATGCCCCCCTTCAAGGGCGGGGGCGACATGATCATCCGCGTCACCTTCGCGAAGACCACCTATCAGCAACCTCCCCATCGCTTCGAAGCGGGAACCCCTCCCATAGCCGAAGTCGTGGGCCTGGGCGCCGCGCTGGACTATGTGCAATCCGTGGGCATGGACAATATCGCCCGGCATGAAAAATCCCTGTTGGATTACGGAACCGAAGCGCTGAAAAGCGTGCCGGGACTTCGCCTTATCGGCACCGCCCGGAATAAGGCTTCCGTGCTTTCCTTCCATATGGAAGATATCCATCCCCATGATATCGGCACCATGCTCGACCAAAGCGGCATAGCCATCCGCGCCGGCCATCACTGCGCCCAACCGGTCATGGACCGCTTCGGGGTTCCGGCCACGGCCCGCGCCTCCCTGGGTCCCTATAATACCCCCGAGGACCTCGACGCCCTGGTCAAAGGCCTCCTGCACATCCGTGAGGTATTTGCCTGATGTCGAGCGGAAGCGAACTTTACCAGCAGGTCATTCTCGATCATAACAAGAACCCCCGTAATTTCCGGGCCCTGGACCCGGCGGACTATGCCTGTGAAGGGCATAATCCCCTTTGCGGAGACAATATCACGGTATTCCTCAACGTCGACGCCGACCAGACCATCAGCGATGTGGCGTTTCAAGGAAACGGATGCGCCATATCCAAAGCCAGCGCCTCCATGATGACGGCTTTTCTCAAGGGGAAGAAACTGGAAGAGGCCAAAGTGGTTTTCCAGGAATTCCATGATATGGTGACGGGAGATTTCGATCCCGAGACCCAGCCACACCATCTAGGCAAGCTTAAGCTTTTTCATGGGGTCAAGGATTATCCCTCCCGCATAAAATGCGCCACCCTGGCCTGGCATGCCTTCATGGGCGCGCTAAAGCGCGAAAAAATAGCCTCCACGGAAGCCTGACCCCCCCGGCTGCGCAGGAAACGCCTGCGTGCCCGGTCTGACAGAGGAATATCGCTGGTCGAAAATCCTCCACGGGGCTATTTTATCTGCAAAGTTCGAACCTTCGTAAAAGGAATACCTAATGTCCAATCGCCTTAAATTCGCAGTTGTGGGACTGGGCCAATGCGGCGGAAATCTCGCCAACGCCTTCGCCAAATACGGGTATCCCAGCCTGGCCATCAACACTTCGGTTCTCGATTTGAAAGACCTGGCCAATATTCCGGATAACCGGAAGGTGCATATACCGCTAAAGGACAGCGACGGTGCCGGCAAGGATCCGCGTATCGGGGAACAGGCATTGCGCGCCCACCAATCGTATCTCACCTCCAGTCTCCAGGAATTCGTGCAGGGCGCGGACGCCATCCTTTTGACCGCGGGTCTGGGTGGAGGCACGGGAAGCAATGTCGCTTACCTCGGAGAAATGCTCAAGCGATTGGGCCTGCCCGTAGTGGCTCTCACCACCATTCCCACCCAGAACGAATCGGCACTGGCCAAGGTGAACGCCTTGCGCAGTGTCAACCGGCTTATCGGGCAGAACTTCGAAAGCTTCGTCATCATCGACAACGGAAAAATCCTATCCCTGTTTCCCGAAGGCAATCTGGCCACGTTCTACTCCCAGGCGAACGATTACGTAGCCCGTACCTTTTCCAATCTCAACTCCATGTCCACCGAAATGGCCAGCCGCAGCCTCATCAGCTTCGATAACGAGGATTTCCGCAAGGTGCTGCTTTCGCACGGCATACTCATTTTCGGAGAAAAGGAATTGGCCACCAGCGAATTGACCACTCTGGACGATATCCTTCCCCGCCTGCACGGAATCTGGGAAGCGGGCGGACTGATGGCGGAAGGATTCGATCACACCACTGCCGCGGTCGGCGCCGTGAGCATCTATGCCCCGGCCGCCCTGTTGCAAAAGACGTCGAGTCGCTTCCTCAATCTCCTGGGTGAAGAGTTCAAATCCCTGACCAACGGCGCCACCTGCTATTTCGGCCTTTACGAACACGGCAACCCTTCCACGGTCAAAATCACCAGTATGCTCGGCCGTCTCGCCATTCCGGTCAGGCTCCAGGAAATGTTGGCCGAAGCCTCCAGCGAAGGTCAGAATCTCAGCCAGAAAATCCAAAAGGAATTGCCCCGTCTCGATATTTCCGCCCTGGAAAACATGGAACTCTTTTCCATGGGACCGGACGTTACCCAAGTCGCGGCCAAGACCCATTTCCTGCCGCGCGAAGAAGGTGAATCCAGGCCGGAGAGCTACTCCACCGCTTCCCATTCATCCGATGGTGATGCCGCGGATACGGACGGCCGGGAGGACGACAGCCGCAGCTATACTCTCGAAGAATACGTGCGCCTGAAAAAGATGAAAACCACTTGAGGAAGAAAAAGAAGTATAATAAGCGCAAAACAAGCGGGAGGCGCCTATGTTGTTACTCATTTCCCTGGTTTGCGTGTTCAGTGCCTTCGGCGGCATCCTCTTGGGGCAGTCGCTGAAAGGTCTTCTCATCCTCAAGCACGGCCTCGAAAGCGGCCAGAAGAAGATGTTCGCCATCGGATTGGCAGCCGTCGGCGTCGCCCTCCTTTTGAGTCTGGTCGGACTCTTCCTTCCTGCCCGATAAGACTTTCCCGGTGTAACCGGGAACCATCCCATTCCCTACCCCGGTTCCACCCTTTTTTCCCTATGCCCAACGGATTTTCCGAGCCGGGTTTCTCCATATCCATGAGAGTGGACTTGTGGTTTTGGAGAATTGAATAATGTACCATAGTTGCATTAAAAACTTCCCAACCGCTTCATTTTGGAAGACAATGGGAAGGAAACATTTTGGGGATTGATGATCCCTTGAAGGAGCTTAGCCATGGCCGCGGAAACCCAAGACGCCGAATACAACCTGAAAATCGACACCTCGAAAATGTCGAAGGCCAAGGCGGATGCCATGATGGTAGCCGAATCGTCCCGCGAAGCCAAGTGGGAGAACCCGAGTTTTGCGGGCGGCTTATTCATGGGAAAATTCCAGCCCGACCTCATCATTCCCTATCCGGAACAGGATGCGGCAGACAAGGCCATCGGGGACCGAATCGTGGCCGAAGTGTCGGCGTTTTTAAAGGCCAACCTGAATGCCGACGAGGTGGACCGGACGCGCGAAATACCCCAGAAGGTAATGGACGAGTTCACGCGCATGAAACTGTGGGCCATGAAAATTCCCAAGGAATATAATGGTCTGGGTCTCAGCCAGGTCAACTACAATCGCATCGTAGGCTGCGTAGCCTCGTATTGCGGCTCCACCGCCGTTTGGCTTTCGGCGCATCAGAGCATCGGCGTTCCCCAGCCTCTCAAAATGTTCGGCACTCCCGAGCAGAAGAAGAAATACCTGCCCCGCTTCGCCGAGGGCGCAATTTCGGCCTTCGCCTTGACCGAGCCGGACGTGGGATCGGATCCCGCCAAGATGGCCACCACGGCCACTCCCACCGAAGACGGAAACCATTACATCATCAACGGCCGCAAACTGTGGTGTACCAACGGACCCAAAGCCGACATTCTGGTGGTAATGGCCAAAACCCCGTCCATCACTCGCAATGGCCGGGAGATCCCGCAGATTACGGCTTTCATCGTCGAAAAAGGCACGCCCGGTTTGGAAGTGGAGCATCGTTGCGACTTCATGGGCATACGCGCCATTCAGAACGGGTTGATGAAATTCACCAATGTGAAAGTGCCCAAGGAAAACATCATTCTCGGCCCGGGCAAGGGATTGAAACTGGCCTTGACGACTCTCAATACCGGCCGCCTTACCCTGCCCGCCGCAGCCGTGGGCATGGCCCGCCAATGTCTGAACATCGTACGCAATTGGAGCAATGAGCGGGTGCAATGGGGACTTCCCATCGGCAAGCATGAAGCCATCTCCAACAAAATCGCCTATATCGCCAGCACCACTTTCGCAATGGAAGGGGTTACCTGGCTGACTTCGGCCATGGCCGACAAAGGCGGCACCGACATTCGCATCGAAGCCGCCATGGCCAAAATGTTCTGTTCCGAAGCCGCGTGGAAAATCATGGACGAAACCGTGCAGATACGGGGTGGGCGCGGTTATGAAACCGCGGAGTCGCTCAAGGCGCGCGGCGAAGCGGCGATTCCCGCCGAACGGATGTTGCGCGATTGCCGCATCAATCGCATCATCGAAGGTACCACCGAAATCATGCACCTGTTCCTGGCGCGCGAAGCGCTGGACCCGCATATGCAAGTGGCCGCCGAAATTCTATTGAAACACCTGCCGCTCGGCCAAAGAGTACGCGCCGGATTGCGCACGGCGAACTTCTACAGCAAGTGGTATCCCACCCAATGGATCAACGGCAGCCTTTTCGCGACCTACAGCGAATTCCATCCCAAGCTGTCGCGCCATATGGGCTATGTGGAGCGGACCTCCCATCAACTGGCGCGCAGTATTTTCCATGCCATGGGCATGTATCAAAACACGCTGGAGCGCAAACAGGTTATGCTCTCCCGATTCGTGGATATCGGTACCGAACTGTTCGCCATGGCAGCCGCCTGCGCACGGGCGAAAATGCTGATGGAACGTAACCCCGGTGTTCTCGAACCCATGCATCTCGCCAATTATTTTTGCAAAGACGCGAGACGCCGCATCGAGAACCTGTTCGCCGCCGTATCGGACAACGACGACAGGCAGGGCAATAAAATCGCCAAAGCCGTCATGAACGGCGATTACCGGTGGATGGAAACCGATATCATACCCTGCTTGGATACCTGAAACCGGGCGGCGGCTCGTAAATTGGCGGCTAGTATTTGCCGGGGGCCCCGCCGGCAGGGCCGACGCCGGCGGGTTCTCCAGGGTATCCGTGTGGCAAAAGCAGAATCGGCGATTTGGCCAAAGGCGGCAGGGTGTCGCTTACCGTCAGTCCGGGCGCGAAGCGGCCCCGCGACCGCAAAGCCGTAAAGGTGCGCGCCAGACTGTCCACCGGAAACGCTCCGGGTGTTTCCAGCAAATCCCGCAGGAATGCTTCCGATGGCACGGTAGCCAATTGCGATACCGCCTTCACGAAATCATCCCGCTCAAAAAGCGGCGAATGCTTCTGGTGCAATAGCCTTACCAAATCGAAAACCGTATGGACGCCGCCGCTGTTTTCCAGGATGTGCCTGTCCAGTATCATCGAAGCCTGCGCCCCCTTGTTGTATACCAGCCCCAGCATGCCGAATTCGTCGGCCTGAAACGCAAAAACCGAATCGAGGGGAAGGAACAATCCCTCCCGGACCCGCTCCGCACGCAACGGCACGGTTTCCACGGCGGGCACGTCCCGTAAATCCAATAGCATTCTGGCGGCGAATTGGGAATCGGGCACCCAACCGCCTTGCGCGGCCAGAAGCAAACCGATATAACTGGTCAGCCCTTCCTTGAACCAAGGCTCTTCCCTGTCGCCGGTGAGCACGCCCACGTAGGTATGCGTCAGTTCGTGCATATGGACTTCGACGTTCAACTTGGCCTCTCGCCGTATCCAATATCCCCGGGTCCCTTCGATTCCGTGGAACACCGAATTGGTGCCGATGGCATAGCGTCCTTCCGGAAGGCCCAGTAGCGAATCTTCGAACATGCCCATGCAAGCGGCCACCAACGATTCCATGGTTTCCAACCCGCTGTCGGGAGCGGTCTCATATAGGAGAACTTCGCGTCCCCGGTGGGTAAAGCCGATCTCACGGGCGGGATGGAAGGCGCCGCGCACGAACATCAGTTCATAATTGGTAGACAAACGGGAGTGGCGGGGATGGCCGGCAATTCCTCCGGAACGGACGCCTTCCAGGGTCAATTCGATATCGACGGGAGAGCGCCATTGCAAAGCCGGGTCCGCGGAGAGCCAGGGCAGGGCGAAAAAGTAAGCGCCGTCGAACAGACCCGCTTGCGCAGGGGTTTCGGGCGGCGTCAGGGCGCAACCCGCCCTACCTGCGGCGGAATCCCGGAACACGTATTGGAGACGGGTAACCTCGTCGGGTAGGAGAACCACCTGGTTTCCGCCGAAGGAACCGGGGTCAGCCAGGGTAACGGACAAGATACGTCCCCGGGAGTCCGAAGCCCGAATTGAATCCGCCGGAAGGCCGGCCACCGGCATGGCGGGATTATCGGTGGCATAGACGGGCAATTGGAAGGCGCGCCTCATTCCCGCGGGCCAATATTTTATGTGGATGGAGATGCTGCAAGCCGTTCCGGTTCCCGGAATCTCCTGCAACACATAGCTCAGGCGGGGGGCCGGGAGGTGTGAGCCTCCGGA
>CAYNXV010000179.1:0-7046 GCA_964401245.1 uncultured Bifidobacteriales bacterium
GAGACCGGCAACATCGCCGAGGCTTGCCGAAAAATGGGCGTAAGCCGCTCCTTCTACTATCGTGGAATTTCCGGGAGCCCGAACCCCGGGCGGCAGGGTAGGGCGATAGGGCGGGGCATGGAACAGAAAATCCTTCGCCTATGCCTGGAGAACCCGGAATGGGGGTGTGTGCGTCTGGCCTATTACCTGAGCCTGAAGGGAGAGCCCATCAGCTCACCCACGGTGCAGAAGATACTGGTGAGACATGGACTGGGAAGAGTGGTGCAGCGTCGGGAAGCCAGATGAAGGCATTTTGAAGAAATGTCTTTTTTAAGCATAAAATGGCTATAAATTGTGTAAATCGTCGATTATAAAATAATTTTACACAAAAGGGAGCGCGGCTAAATCTCCATGGATTAATGAATTGCAAAAAATTTCCCGGGAGGGCTCAGCCGCAATCCGCGCCGCCGCAGGATGTACCCGGCGCCCGCTTCTCGTGGTCAAGCGGGGATCCGGTGGCGGACAATTCGATTCGGCAACAATCCAGCAAACTTTGCTTGAGTAGTTTTCTGCCTCGGCTCACCCGGCTCTTTACCGCCGATTCCGAGACTTGCCATTCCGTTGCGACCGTGCGGAGCTTGGCCCCGTCGAAGTCGGTGGCGAGCAATGCATCCCGGTAGAGAGCTGGCAACTGCTCCGTCATAGGCCGCAGGCAGGAGGTCAAAGCCTGCACGGTAGGGTTGGGACCCTCCTCTTCTTGCGCCAGCTCGGCCGGCAACGCCTCGGTCGGGCGCCTGGCCCGGTAATAATCGATGACCCGGTTTCGCGCGATACGGTAAAACCACCCCGGCAGGGTCCCGGGCGCATCGGGCATATTGCCCCGCTCGGCGGCAGCCAGCGCTTTCAGGAACACGTCATGGAGAAGGTCTTCCGCCAGCGAGGCGTCATTGACATGCTTGCGTAGGAAACCGAGCATTGCGAGGCGCAACGCCCGGTAGGATTCCGTCAATTGCAGCATGCACCGGCCTTCGAAGACGCATTCGGTATGCAGCAGGACGCCTGAGCCTTGGCATCGTCGCCTTCGGAAGACCGGACGGGAATGCAGCAGGCACCCGATTCCGTGGCGGAATCCGTGCCGAACTCCAGGGCCTCGGCCATGGTGTGAAAATGTTCCCAAGCCAGACCCTGGGGATCGACAGCCCAGTGCTTTTCGCTCTTGGCATAGCAGCAGGCGGCTTCGCCTTGGTCGACGACCTGCCCTTCCGTGGCCGCTTCGGCGAGGCGCTTGAGATCATTGAGCTCCTCGGAGCTGTCCGTTTGAAAGCCGAAATGATTGAGGCCGGTGGCATGGCCGCGCGCCGAAATGGCGAAGTTCACGCGCGGATCTTCGAGCATCCACTTGGCATAATCCGGACGCTCCTTGCTCGGACTCTGACCGAACAACTTGCTGTAGAAGGCGACGCTGTCTTCGAGATTTTTCACCGATATATGGACATGGAACCGTTTCATCTTAAACTCCTCCGCTTAAATTACACACCTTGGGGGTGCATAGGTAAAGACGGAGGCGGAAGAAAATGGTCGCAAGCAATCAGGGAGGTCATCCCTCCAGCTTGAATTCGAAGGGTTGCCTGAAAGTGCAGGCCATGGGCTTTCCCTGCTTCAGTGGCGGCTCGAAAAGGGCCTTGCGCGCCGCCCTTTCGACATTGCGGTCGAAATCCTTGCCACCGCTTTTTTCGATTTCCACCTGGACCACTTTTCCCGTATTGTCGATGGTGATAAGGGCGATTACGGTGGCTTCCAAGCCCCAATTCAATGCCCGGCGGGGATATTCCGGCGCCATGCCTTTTAACATGCGCGGGGGCTGATCATAAAACAAAGGCGCGGGGGGCAAAGGAGGCGGAGCCTCCTTCACAACGCTGTCGGCTTCCGTCATCAGGGTGTTACCCGTGGCCACGGCCATGGCGCCAACTTCACTGGTGGCCTCCTCCTGAATTCCGAATTGCGGCGTAGGCTCTTCCGCCGGAGGCTCCTCGGGCGGAGGGGGCTGAATGGGATCGGGTGGCGGTGGCCTGGGAGTCGGTGGTGGAGGCGGCGGCTCGGGCTCCGGTTCGGGAACCAGCGTCTCCTCGATAAGAACCACCCTGTCCGTTCCGGATTCCTGGGAATCCGGCCCCATTTGCGTTCCCAGGAACAGGGCCCACCCCAGACAGGCTAATCCAACGGCAAGAAAGAGGAGCCTTGCCGCCGGAGAATTCCGGGATGGGCCGGTTTTTTCCATTTCGAATCGCTGCGCACGGAACCTGTCCGGATCCACGGCCTGCCGCCCGCGTTTGCGCGCGCGTTTCGATAGGTCGTAATTCATGGTTGGCGCACTACCTTGAGGGCGTATTGGCTGATGCCGGCCACTTTGACCATGTCGAGCAGGTTGATGACATCCTGGTAAATGAGAGAGGCATCGGCTGAAATGAGAACCTGATGGCTTGAGTCCGCGGCCACGGCTTCGCTCAGACGCCGCAACACCGAAAGCGAATCCATGGCCTGGCCGTCGAGGTAGATATTCCTTTCCAAATCCATCACCAGACCCGAAGCCTTGGGCGCTTCGCTGCCGGCCGCCGCCGCTTTGGGAACGCTCACGTCGATTTGCCGATGGTCCAGCAGTGAACTGGTTATCATCACCAGAATGAGCAGCACCAGAAAAATGTCCACCAGCGGTGTGATATTAATGCCGGTGATGCCTTCATCGGAATCGAGATTGTCGGCGGCCGCCATCAGAACTCCTCCTTGACGGTAGCCTGTAGGCTGCGGGCCACGAGCAGAGTCCGGATTTCGCGCACGCCCTCAAGAGTGGCCTTGATGCGCCCTTTCAAAATGTTGTAGAAGACCACCGCGGGTATGGCCACGATAAGCCCGGCGGCGGTGGCGATAAGCGCTCCCGAAATGGCGGCCATCACCTCGGGGCCGCCGCTTCCACCCTGCATGGCCATTTGCCGGAAGGCGGCGAGGATGCCGATTACCGTTCCGGTCAATCCCAGAAAAGGCGCGTTGGCGCCCACGGTACCCAGGAACGAGACTCCCTGTTCCAGGCTTTTCCTTTCCCGAATCTCTTGCGCTTCCAGGACTTTCTCCAGGGCTTCGGGACAGAGATGCGCATTGGCCAGACCCAGACGGAACATGCGCGCCGGGGCCGTCGCTTCCTGCGGGTCCGGTTCGCCGGCTATTCCGGTGTTTTCCGCGGAGCCGCTCATGTCCCGCGCCACTTTCAGGGCCCAGACCTCGGGATTTCCAGCAGTCTTGTTCAGAACCAGGAGTCGGCGGATGAATAGGGCCACAATCGCTACTCCGAGGAGGACGAGCAAAACCAGCAGGCCAAGTTCCACGGTCTGCAGAAGGGGAAGCAGGTTTTGCAGCAAATCATTTTGCATGGTCGGTTCCTTTTTTTTCTAAAATTTAGACTCAATCTCAATTAATGTCAGCCGGAAGGGGCTTGCGGGCTGCGGTCTGGGCATCGAGGAACAGCGCCGTCGTATCCATCAAATGGAACAGGTCGGATGCCTCGCCCGGCGTCATTTCCAGGGAAATCCGCCCGTTGCAGCCTTCGATATCGAGTCGGCCCGATTCCGCCAAGCTGTTACGCAATGCGGGACATTGCAGCAAGACGGAAAAATCCCTAAGGAAGAAGCGGAACACCGCCCTGCGGAAAACCAGGTACTTGCCCTTGAATTCCAAAACCACCCGCTCCGAGCAGGCGCAATAATAGATTCGTCCCGGCCCGCTTTCGTACAGGAAACCTTCGTTTACCGAGCTCGGCTGTTGCACGCCCATGTCCGCTCCTTTTCGGTTGATCGCTATTCAATAATATGAGAATGAGTCTCAATTTAGTCAAGGATTTTTCGATGTCAGCGGAAAAAACGTCCGGATTTTATTCAGGCGATGTCTATTCCGACCATTTTCATCAATTGCACGGCATTGGTGGTGGGGGAAACCCCGGGTCGCAGCTTGAAATCGAAACGGATTTCGCCGTTCTCATAACTCTCCCGAAAATGGAAGTTCCGGAATTTGTCCGGACTACCCTCTTCCAGCGAGCCCAGCTCCAGGTCATGCGTCGACACCATGCCCAAAGCCCCGTAATCCGTCAATTGCTTCAGCACCGTCATGGCTCCCACATGCCTGTCATGCGAATTGGTACCCCGGAAAATCTCGTCGAGCAGAAAGAACACCGGGCGCCCCTCGCGCGCGGCTGCGAGAATGCCTTTGATGCGCAAGAGCTCGGCGTAGAAGGTGGAGATATGTCTTTCCAAATCGTCTTTGATGCGCATGGACGTGTGCAATTCGAAGCGTCCGGCGCGGAAAAAGGACGCGCAAACCGGTGAGCCCGCATAGCCAAGAACCAGATTGACTCCGACTGTGCGCATCAAAGTACTCTTGCCCGACATGTTGGATCCGGTGATGATGAGCGCTTCGCCCTTTTTATGAAGTGTCGCGTCATTGGCCACGCGCACCTGTTCGGCGATAAGGGGATGCCCCGAGTCCCGCGTCTCGAATAATGGTTCCGAGTTCGGATTTTGCGCCTCCGCTTCCGGCGTAAACTCCAGAAAACACCAGGTAGGATGGTCGAAGGCTGTCCGGGCGAAACCGGACAGGGCCTCCAAATGCGCGAGACCTTCCAGCCAGGGACGCAAACTGCGGCCGTTCTGCTCGCGCCAACTGCGGAAGCTCAGCAATCCCTGCAAGTCCCATAAACAAACAGCGTTGGCGACAAGATGCACGAAAGCGCCGTGACGGGCGTCCAGAAAATCGGAAATGCGCTGCAGGCGGCGAATACCTTGCGAAGCGGGCTCGCCCTCGGAGTTACGGAAAGTCAATTGCAGTTTGCGCAACGGATCGGCGGTGAATTTCTCGTCTTCGACGGCGCGTATCAGCTCAAGATAGCCTTGCAGGCTTTCTTTTCGGCTGCTGATTGATTCCATCAGGGCTTCATTGCCGCGGAAGATGAGCGCGCCGATAAGCACATTGATGAGCAGTAACAATACCAGCGGGCCATAGGTTCCCAGATAAGCCAGCAGAAACAATCCCAGCGGCAAAGTGATAAGAGGAAGAAAACGCAGAGGCTGCGCAAAACGCGAAGGGTATAGCGGCGAATCGGATTCAGCGAAGGCAAGCAACTCTTCCGGCTTGTCTCCCTTGGGCGGCATCAGGCGGCCCGCCGCTTCCAGGCGCTGCCTCCACTCCATGCGGGGAGCCAGGTCCCCTACGATTTCCTGGTTCTCCCGTATCACGGCGGTCTCGGGCGGGGGGCCGGATAGGAAATCACGCAATCGGCTACGCCCCATCCTGGTGCGGGCCACGTTAACCCATTGGAACAGCGATGCGGGTCCGAATATGTCCAGGTCGGATGCATAGGGATGACTCTCGTCCAGAAATTCCATTCCCTTATCAGCGAAGCTTTGCCATCGGTTTTCGAGGCGCAGGGCCGAATCGGCGTTGATGGCGCGCAGGCGGGCGGCCCGGTTTTGCCGGAGGAGTATTTGTCCGTGACGGACGACCAGATAAACGAAGCAGGCCAAGCCCAGCGCCAGCGCGGCCAAGGCGGCGATGATCCACTCCCTGTATAAGAGAACGAGAAAAACGGCGAAGGTCAGCACGAACACGCCCAGACGCGTATTTCCGCTTATCAAAGCCCGACGGCGCTCAAGGTTTTCCTCGCGGGAAAAGGTCTCTTCGCGCGCGCGGTACAAGGAAATATTTTGCAACCCGCTAATCCTCGGCTATCGCCCTGAGATAGAGAGAGGGCGAATCGGAGGGCTGCTTTTTGCGCTCCTGGATTTCGAACATATCGCTACGGTCGCGCACCAGATCGCTCAACTTCGCATAGCCGTATTGCCGGGCGTCGAAATCCGAACGCAATTTATTGAGGTAACGTCCGAAGGTGCCGAGATTGGCCCAACCGCTGTCGTCGGCCGATTCTTCCAGCGCCTGCACCATAAAGTCGATGGGTAGCTCGTTGCTTCGTTCCGGCTCGGGCCCGCTCTTGCGGTTGGGGCGCGCCGCTTTTGGAGCCTCCGCCCCTGCGATTGGACGGGGTTTGCGCGTGGGACGCTTGCGGCCTTCGGGCCGGGGCAGAAGCAATTCGGTGATGATGAAGCGGTGGCAGGCGTTCTTGAATGCGTCCGGAGTGGTTTTGCGTCCGTAGCCGTATACGAGCAGGCCTTCTTCGCGGATGCGGGTGGCGATGCCGGTGAAGTCGCTGTCGCTGGATACCAGACAGAAGCCGTCGAAACGCCGGGTATACAGAAGATCCATTGCGTCGATGATGAGGGAACTGTCGGTGGCGTTCTTGCCCTTGGTATAGGCGAATTGTTGCACGGGTTTGATGGCGAATTGATTGAGTATCGCCTTCCATTTGGTGCTTTGCGGCGAGGTGAAATCACCGTAGATGCGCTTTACCGTGGCTTCGCCGTATTTGGCGATTTCGGGCAAAAGATACTCGAAAGCGTCGGGCTGGGCATTGTCGCCGTCTATGAGTACGGCCAACCTCGCTGTGGATTCATCCGCCATGGCGTTTACCTCGGTCTTTCAAGAATGGGGTTATGGATGTAAAGTCTGTAATTCCTTGGCGATGAGCGTATGAACTTCTTGGGTCAATTCTTCCAGGGGCTTTTCCGCGAAGGTCTCATAGGGTATTTCGGGCAATACCTTGATATGGATGGGGTGCCGGCCGTGGAATCCCAGGCTTTTCTTGGGCAGGGCGTGGGTGGTGCCGCTGATGACCATAGGCAGAATGGGCACCTTGGCCTTTTGCGCGACGCGGAAGGCTCCTGGCTTGAAGGGCGCGACAATGCCGTTATGGGAGCGGGTGCCTTCGGGGAACATGAAAACCGAACTCCCTTCGCTGAGGGTTTTGCGGCAGGTTTCCAGCATGCGAACGCCGCTGCGTTTGTCTCCCCGGCGTATGCCTATATACCCGTTCAAATACATGTTCCACCCTATGAAGGGGATTTTGAAGATTTCCGCCTTCGATACCCATTTGAAATGCTTGAACAGGCGGAAATACATGAGGATGTCGAGCA
>CAYNXV010000180.1:0-4936 GCA_964401245.1 uncultured Bifidobacteriales bacterium
AGCCCATCCCCAATCTTCCGAGGCCGAACCGGCCCTTTACAACGCCGGGTTCGCCTGGTTGAACGGCGGGAACAATGAAAAAGCCGCGGAAGCTTTCGGACACTATGCCCAGAAATTTCCCGATAGGCCCGAGGCCCCAAATATGCTGTTCCGGGCGGCGGAGGCCTATATGGAATTACAGAATTGGCCGAAGGTGGAAGAGTTACAGTCCGAGTTCGTCAAACGCTATGGGAACGATAAGCAAAGGCTCATCCAAGCTTTGTGCATGGGAGGCACGGCCGCCTTTCATCAGAAGAAATATCCGGAGGCCGCGGACATGATGCGCAAGGCGGTGGCCCAGTTTGTCCGCGCGGGTTCCGACGATGCGGGAAGCCGGTTCTACGCGGCCCAGGCGCAATTCACCCTGGGCGAAATCAAGGCGTTGGAAGTGGCCAAAGTCACCTTCGACAAGGGGAGCTACCAGCAAAACCTGGATAGAAAAACCGGAGCCCTGCGCGCCGCTTTGGAGGACTATGCCAAGGTTTTCGAATTCCGGATAGCCGATTGGGCCTTGCGGGCCGGTTTTTCGCTGGGCGATCTGTTCGAGAAATTCGGTGACCAGGTGTTTCTATCCCCCCGGCCCGAAGCGCCCGAAGCCGCGCTGGAGAGGGAGGCTGACGCCTTGGCGGCGCTCGTTGCCGCGCAGGAAAAGGCTTTACAGCAATTCGCCCAGGTCTTGGCATTGGCGAAGCAGCAGGACCTCAACAACCAATGGGTGGAGCAGGCGCGGGCCCGCCTGGGGACCATTACCGAGAATTTCCGCCAACGATACCGCGAAAGCCGCGCCCGGATATTCCGTCTCCTGCCTGCGCCAAGCGGGAGCATGGAGCAATCCATTGCGGTGGGTTTGGAAAGAGCCGGACATTTGGAAAACCTGCATGTCGAAAGCATGAAGTTTTTCCGGCTATTCGCCGATTCGAGCCTTGGCGCCTCGGCGGGTCCTGCCGTGGATTCCCTGGGCGCGGAAATGCTGCTGGGCAGCCTGCGATTGGGCCGGCTCTATTTCGCGGCGGCGGATTTGGCGCGCTCGGCCCCCATTCCCGCCACATATTCGCCCACGGAAAAATTCTATTACAAAGTGAAATTGATTCAAGAGGGAATTCCCAAATTGGAAAGCCAGGGATTGGATCGGTTTGCGGAAGGTCTGGGATTGTCGCTGGAACATCGGATGAAGCTGCCCATGGGTGATACGCTGGCGCATGACTTGGGACGCTCCCTTTTCGTGCAGGCGCGCTGCTTCGATATACTCGCCCGCGAAGCCTTGTTGGCGCCTCCGATTCCCGAAGGAGCGGATGCCGGGGTAACGGCTGAATTCAGGGAGAGGTTCGACGATGTGGGGATGACCTTGCAGGACGAGGCCATTCTCAGATACCGGACCCTGGTGGAAAAAGCCGCGCGGAACGAAGTACCCTGGGCTTGGGGTGAACTCGCCTGGGTGAGGCTTTACGAAGTGGAACCCGATAAATGGTCGCGGGAAGAGGCCGGCAGTCGATTTCCCGTCGCGCCTTGGAAATCGGAAACCCTTTCTTCGGGAGAAGTGGAAAGCATCCGCTTGAAGGTGAAGGAAGTAGTGATACCGAATTTTCCGGATATCATACAGCAGGCCGCCAAGCCGCAGGATGGGGGATAAACCATGTTCGGCTTCCGCATTTTTTCTTTTTACACCCTCGCTTTGGCGGGATGGCTGGGTGGAATCGGAACCTTGCCGGTTTCGGCGCAGGAAAATTCCGCAGCCGGCGGAAAGGGCAATGAAATGCCGTATATGTTCGAAGAAATCCGATTCGAAGAAGGATTGGTGGTGGAAGGCAGGGTGGAGAAACCGCAAGTGCAATTTCCCCTGTTGAAGGAGGCGCCGCCCCTGCCCGAGATCCAATTCGAAGCCGGATTCCGGCAGCAATTATTGGATCTCGAGCGGGAAAATACTTTTCATCGGGGCGAATAAGGCGACCGGAAATCTAACGAAACCGGATCATACCCGGATCCCAAATCTCCGGAGCCTCGTAACCCAGCAAATTGGCGGTGGTGGCGGCGATATTGGAGAGTCCGAAATCGCCCTTTACGATTTCATAGGAAGCCTGGTTGGCGTTGTCATAAAAAATGCAGGGTACGGGATTCAGCGTGTGGCTGGTTTTAGGCTTTTCGCGTCCGGCCTTGTCGGTTTTGGGTTGGCCATCCTTGTCTAATTCCAGCATTTCGTCGGCATTGCCATGGTCGGCAGTGATTATGGCCATACCACCCAAGGCGTCCAATACGGGCAATAGGCGGGCGAGACAGAGATCCACCGTCTCGACGGCCATGGTGGTGGCGCGGAAATTGCCGGTGTGGCCGACCATATCGCCGTTGGCGTAGTTGACCCGGGCGAAACGGAATTTCCCAGTGGTCAATTGCGTAATCAATTCGTCGGTGATTTCCGCCGCCTTCATCCACGGCCTCTCATCGAACGAAACCCTGTCCGAAGGCACTTCGATATATTTTTCGGTTTTATCGTCGAATTGCCCGCTGCGATTGCCGTTCCAAAAATAGGTGACATGGCCGTATTTCTGGGTTTCGGAAATGGCGAGTTGGCTCACTCCCGAACCGGCGAAAAATTCGCCCATGGTAAAGCGGATAAGCGGCGGAGTGACCAGGAACCGTTTGGGAATATGCAGATCGCCGTCATATTCCAACATACCGGCATAGCATACTTGCGGCCGCCGGCCGCGATCGAAATAGGGGAAGTTGTCGTCTTCGAATGCGCGGGAAATCTCAATGGCCCGGTCGCCGCGGAAATTGAAAAAGATCACGCTGTCGCCATCGACAATCCGACCGACCGGTTCGCCGTTTTCGGCTACCACGAATCCGGGCAAATCCTGATCGATGACGTTTTTCTCGGAGCGATAAGTCAGCACGGCCTCTTCGGCGCTCGCAAATTGCCGTCCTTCACCCAGTACATGGATTTTCCACCCTCTTTCCACCATGCTCCAATCCGCTTCATAACGGTCCATGGTGATTTTCATGCGGCCGCCGCCGCTGGCGATTTGGGCGTTAAAACCTTCGGTGTTCACCTCGTTCAAGAAGGCTTCGAAGGGCAGAATATATTCCAATGCCGACCGCTCTCCCACATCGCGGCCATCCAGCAGGGTGTGGATGCGCACTTTGGAAATGCCTTCCAGTTTGGCGCGCAGGATCAAGGCTTTCAGATGGTTGATATGCGCATGCACGTTGCCGTCCGAAAAAAGCCCGAGAAAATGCAGGGTGGAATTCCGGGTGCGGGCATTGGCGATGATTTCCTTCCATGCCGGTCGCTCGAAAAGAGATTGGTCCGCGATGGCCTCGTTGACGAGTGAGGCGCCCTGGTTATAGACCTGCCCCGACCCGATGGCGTTATGCCCCACCTCGGAATTTCCCATATCGTCGTCCGAGGGGAGCCCCACGGCCTTGCCATGGGCCTTGAGCAGTACATTGGGATAATCGCGCATCAGGCGTTGCAATACCGGCGCATTGGCGGCCTGCACCGCGTTGCCGGCGGCGGTCGGAGAAATGCCGATGCCGTCCATGACCACCACTACCACGGGGCCTTTATAAAGGGGAGGGTTGGATATCGGGTTCAAGTGCATGGACAAACCTCGGAAAAAATTGGGTGTGACGTCCGGCGGTGCGAATTGCGAAGACGTGAACTGAATTTAAAAAAATGAGTCGTTGCTTAAAGCGGAGGAGCCGTTTTGGGCGCTATCCGGTTCAATAGTCCGAATTGGTCCGGCATCAACAAAACCAGAACCTCCAATTTGTCCGTTCCCGGAAAAAAATCCATGGGAATCACCTTGGCTACCATATAGCCGCTTTGCCTCCAACTGCGCAGGCTGGAGGGAATATTGTCGGTATTGCAGAAAATGTGCAACACCCGTTTGGGCGCACGCGCGGCCAGGGCCTTGATGACACCGGGCTCCGCTCCTTGCCGGGGGGGGTCCAATACCACCGATTCCTCCAGCGACGGGTCGCCCGGCATTCTTTTCCCCAATACCGACGCGTTTATGGGAGCGCTGAACAAATGCACCGGAGGCAGCGACTTGTCCCGGTTGGCGTTGACGCGGGCCGAGGCGATGGCCTGGGGAGCCGCGTCCACTCCCACGATTTCCGCGAAATCCTTGCGCAGGCCCAGGCCGAATAGCCCGTATCCGCAGTATAGGTCGAGCAATCGTTGCGTCGCTTTGGGCTTGAGCAACTGCTTGGCTTTATCCAGCAGGTTTTCCAGAATGGACGCATTGATTTGCGAAAAGGCGGTGGGATCGTACAGAAATTTATGATCGCCCACCTTGAGAAACAAACTGTCGCGTCCGAACAGTTTTTTCAATTTCCAGGGTCCGGCGCTTTCCTTATTGTCGAGATAAAATGCCGAACGGCTGGCGTCCAAAAAGAGGAATCCCGATACCACCTTCTGGGGCAGGGTTTCCAGATGGTCGCCCAACGCCTTCATTTTCCGGACGATGAGGGAGTTTACCCGGTTCAAATTGAAAATGACGCTGTATTCGGTATAGCTCCCGCGGATGATCACATAATTCAATGCCGAGGCCACCATCGCATAGGAGGTGTTCAGCTTTTCCGCCAGAAAAGCGTATATGGCCGCGTGTGAATCCGGTTCCAACAGGCTTTGGGAAACGTAAGGGGGATCCTTGGGTAACTCTGAGGTTTCCCTTTCCTCAAGTACGAGGTAAGTGCGGTTTCCCCGGATAAGGACTTTACGCTTGGAGGTGGTTCTATAGCCCCGTTGCAAAGGAGATGGCACCACCAAAGTGGGCTTGTCCGGCAAGTGGTGGCTGAGCCAGAATTCGCGAAAGGCCTTGTTCTTGACCGCCAATTCCTTGGAATAGGGGAGGCCGGCCAGGGGCTCGGTGGAGCGGGCCGCGGCTGCGGGCAGGCC
>CAYNXV010000180.1:5036-6959 GCA_964401245.1 uncultured Bifidobacteriales bacterium
CCCAGCTCCGGTATGTCCCGAAGCACATGCGAACCCGTGAAGAGAAAAAGGGGCAGAACATCGATGGCTTCGGCTCCTTCCGTCAAAGCAATGGAGGCTGCCTCCAGCAGATTGGGCGCGCCTAGCGAAAGAAAGGCAGTATAGACGCGGGTAAGGTCATTCTCGCGGCGAAACTGAATGGCCAGGGAATTCGCGAATTGCTCCAATTCCTGTGCCATGGCCGGTTCGCGGCTACCGTGGGCCAATAATATCAATGCGTTCATCCGGAAGGCGTCCTGTTTTTCCCAAACCGCCCCATAAGGTAAAAATCGGTGGGGCCCGCGGAGGCATCCATGCTGGCAATATCCGGAAAATGGAGATACAATCATAAAGCGTCCGGTATTCCATGGTCACCTGGGGTGTAACACCCCGGGGAATCCATGAGTTGCCGCCAGGGGGATGAGTGAATCTGTCCATTCACAGCGGTCTACATGGTACGCATCCCTGCCTGGAAATCCGGGGTTCCTGCAGCCAAAGGGATTTGGAGACGCTCGTCAAGGCTTTCAAGGAAATGCTTCCCAAGGTGACCCATGCCCTCTATTTGAAATTGAGCGAAGTCTCCTATCTGGACAGTGCCGCTGTGGGAGTGCTGATATCCTACTTCAACGAACTGCTCAGCCAAAATCGCCGCATGATTATTTTGAAGCCGTCCAAGGAGGTGCTCCGGTTGCTGCAAACCACATCCCTGGATAAAATCTTTCCCATCGAATGAAATCGGCTTCTTGACCCCTCCCGCCTCCAAATTGGCCCTGGAACGCTGATTCGGCCCGGCCGACAGGTGATTTTGCGAAATTCTTCCCCCTGATATCGGGGTGTAGGAGCTATTTTTCGGATACCCCGAATTGGTTCCATCGCATAAAGGAGAATCGGTGTCAGACATCAAGACCACGCCTTTGCATTCCCGCCACCTCGCGCTCGGCGCCAAGATGATTGGATTCGCCGGCTACGATATGCCCGTGCAATACGCGGGAATTAAACAGGAGCATGAAGCGGTACGCAAAAGGGCCGGTCTATTCGATGTTTCGCATATGGGCAATCTGATTTTCAGCGGTGACGGGGCTCGTGAGTTTTTGAATCGGGCGGCGGTCAACAATACGGCCAAACTCGCTCCCGGCGAGGTCCAATATTCCGCCCTCTGTTATCACAATGGAACGGTAGTCGACGATATACTCATCTATGCCCTTCCCGACGGCGATTTCATGGTCGTCGTCAATGCCGCCAATCGCGCCAAGGATTGGGAATGGCTGCTTTCCCTTAATCCCGGCTCGACTCGCATGGAAGATGCGGGAAACCGGCTGGCCATTCTTTCCCTTCAGGGGCCGGAAGCCGCAAATATTGCCCGAAGCCTGGTGGAAGACGATTTGGATAGCATGGGCTATTACCAGGTCCGTCAGGGCAAGGTGGCCGGAAAGACCATGATTTACAGCCGCACCGGTTATACCGGCGAAGACGGTTTCGAATTCTTCCCCGCCGCCGAAGACGCTCCCGCCCTGTGGGACGGCCTGTTGGAAGCCGGATCCCGCTATGATATACTTCCCATAGGCTTGGGCGCGCGGGATACCCTGCGCTTGGAGGCGGGCTATTCCTTGTATGGTCATGAGCTTTCGGATAAAACCCATCTTCTGGAAGCTGGCCTGGGTTGGATCACCGATTTCGGGAAAGGGGATTTCGTGGGCCGTGAGGCCTTGTACGCCAAAAAGGAACAAGGCTTGGAGCAGAAACTGATGGGCCTGGAAATGCTCGAATTGGCGATTCCCCGCGAAGGCTGCGCCGTAGTCTCCCAGGGCCGTGAAGGCGGTCGGGTGACTTCGGGCACGTTGTCGCCTACCTTGAACAAGGGCATCGCCCTGGCGAGCGGCGATATCGTGGGCATCCTCAATTCCG
>CAYNXV010000181.1:0-6874 GCA_964401245.1 uncultured Bifidobacteriales bacterium
TCGGTGGGATTGATTTTGAGATAGGCCTCACGAGTCTTTAAACCCCTGGGATCCTTGACGCCGTATAGCCTCGACATTTCAAGCAATATTTCCGATTCCTTGGCGCTGAGACTTCCGGACTGCTTTTTCAGTTGAGATTCGAGTATGCCCGCCAGCTTTTCCTTTTGCAAGGGGTTCCGGTAATGTTCGGCGAGGAAGTCGAGGCCGGCCTCGCTGTTGGGGTGCTTTTGCCGGAACGCTTCGTATGCCTTGACCGCCTCGGCTTTTTGACCCGTTTTCTCCAGGATTTGGCAGAATTTTTCCCAATCTTCGGCATGGGAACCTACTTCCGGCAATTGCTTGAAGTAGCGCAAGGCCATGCGATAGTCCCGGGTCTCAAAGTAGCTGAGACCCAATGCGCGCAAAGCCGGCCGCCCCGGCTTTTTCAATAGTTTGAGATGCGAAAGGGCCTTGGCGAAATTCTGTCGCTCCTGATAAAGGATTCCCAGCGCTTCCTTGATGGTCTCGTCCTGGGGAGAAGCTTTCAAAGCCCGCTCCAGCGCAGCGATCACATCGGGTCCTTCGGGAACGGACTCGCCTTTTCGCACCTTGTCTATGGTCTGCCTTAACTCATTGGATTGCGTATTGTCGGCCGCCTGGGCGCCCGCGATGCCGGAGAAAGTGAACAGAATCAGAGCGGATACCATGGATTTCAGGAGGAGTTTAGACGGGGTGGGAACTGATTGCACATTACCTCCTAAGCGGACGGGATGGGAGTTTGTCCGGCACGCCATGAGGGCTTTGAGGCCGGCACGGCATGGCCGGATTGTAATTATCCCACCATAAAAAGGGAAGTCAAGCGGGCTTGAGTTTTTAGCGAATTTTATTGAATTCCAAGGGCCAGCCCTATTCCGCTTCAAGAGTGAATCTTGATGAAATGCCCTCATGCCGGGGATTATAATGGCTGGAAGCCATGGAAACACTATTTGATCATGACCCGACTCCCGAAGAGCTCCAATTTCTGTTTTTGGCGGGACAAACGCGGGAAAAATACCTGGAAACCCAAAGGGATCAGGAAACGGAATTCGGAAACATTTATGCCCTATACATGATTCGGGGAAATCGCGAAAAGGCCCTTGGGTATTTGCACAAAATCCGGAATCCCAAGGACCATTTTAATTCCAAAGAGGGCGGTCAGTCCCGGTGAGCCCATGCTGACACTGGCGGAAATTCCGGCCCACATGGCGGATTGGCACCGCCAAGGCCAATCTCTTGCCCAAAAACTGCTCGATTTAAGGCCGCCGGGCGAGTCATTGCAGGTGCTTGAAAGAGAAGCCAATCTGGAAGAGCGTTTCAGAGGCTGCTACATCTACATTCGCAAAGGCGTGTTTCGGCGTATCCTGGAGGGTAAAACCGTGCGCTTCCATGAGCCGGGGGATTGGATTGCCATGGAGTCCCATGCCTGCCCCCAATCAAGCCTTACCAGCGAGTTCGGCTCGGAGGTTTCAGTTTTCGCCGGAAATGTTTTTCGCGCTTTTCTGGGCGCCACTCCGAATGCAATGGAATTGTGGCTGCAATATTCCGCCTTGGAACAACGTCTTTTGCTGGGGATTTCCAGTCTTTTCATGCCCAATGAAACCCGGCGCGACATTGAACTTCTCTCATACAAGCCGGGAGAAGTCATTATTCGCGAGGGCGAGGCTTCCAAATACATTTTCGAGCTGGTGCAAGGTTCCGCCGCGGTTTATTCCAAGGGCGTGCAATTATCCACCGTCATGGAAGGAGAGATTTTCGGGGAAATCAGTTATTTCGCGGGCACCGAGCGTACCGCCACGGTCACGGCGCAAACCGAATGCATGGTTCAGGCCATGGAACGGGAGAACTTCGCCGCGGCCATTCGCCGCCGCCCTGAAACCGTGCTGCGTTTGATACGCATACTATGCCAACGTCTACTCTCGGTGGACAGGCGGCTGATTGAAGGGGAAGCCTGAAAAAACCGCTCCAAACACTCCCCGGCCATTCGGTTCGCTGGTAGAGCGGATCGGAGGATGGCCAATAGGCCCCAGTTATAACGTTAACAGCAAAAAAAAATAGCGGTTGCGCAATAATTTGGGGATATTCTCAAAATCTTAGTGAAACTCGATACACGAATCCGGCTCCTCGGAGGTATTATAAGTGCCATGTGAAATTACCCGTCCTGGCTTATCTTATGTTCTTGAAAAGGAGTAACTCCATGTTAAAATCGTTACTAATTGGTGCAACCGGACCCCGCCTCATGGGTCTAGGCATCCTGGCGACCCTGGCGGCAACATTGCTTCAACCCGTTTCCGCCTCCGCCCAATGCGCGGTATCGAATAATGATTTCACGTTTGTCGATATTGCGCGCAATTTGAACGAACCCATGGAAATCGATATTGATGCCCGTGAAAGGGTTTTCATTGCCGAACGGCAAACCGGGGCCATCAAAATCCTCAACCAGAGCACTGGAAATATTACGACGGCGGTTACGCTTCCGAATCTTTACAAGTCTGACAAGAATCACAGCGTGGGATTGATTGGAATGGCCCTTCATCCCAATTTTGAAGTAAACAAGTGGATTTTTGTTTTATACTCGACCGATGTCCCCGCCGATCCCGGAAAAATGCGGCTTTCGCGCCTGACCGTCGAGGGTAACTCCATCAGCATGAACTCCGAAAAAGTGGTACTCGAATACCCTCTGAATTACCGTTGTTGCCATCAGGCCGGATCCATCGAATTCGGCAAGGACGGACAGTTGTTCATTTCCACCGGGAACGCGGAAACCGGAGTCGATTTTGAAAAGTCCCTGGCCGTGACACCGAATCCCAAATCCTGGGCCGGTAAAATGCTACGCATCAAGCCCGAAGACGACGGTACCTATACCATCCCGGCCGGCAACCTCTACTCCAATCCGAACGATGGAATTCCCGAGATTTATCTGTCGGGTTTGCGAAACCCCTTCCGTATCGGTGTGGACAAGCAAACAAACTGGGTTTATTGGGGGGATGTGGGACCGGACGGTCCGCGTATGGAGGAATTGAATCAGGCACGTCAGGCGGGTTTTTTCGGGTATCCTTATTTTTTCGGAATGAACGAGCCCACTCCCGTTACGGGAAGCCAAACACCGGGGGCCCCGACCTTCAACGGAAAACCCCTCTCCCCGGCCATGCCGGCTCTCATCACCTATGCTCATCAACAAAAAGCTAGGCTTCGGCAAAACGAGTCCGGCACCCAGCTCAAGGAAATGGACATTCCGGGAGCATGTCCTTTCAGCGGTCCGGTATACCACTATACCGATAACTCCCCTTCCAAGAAACGCTTGCCCAAAGCCTGGGACAAGAGATGGTTCGCCATGGAAATGAATAGGGATAGTTACTATGTCGCTACCTTCAACTCAGGAGGTTATATCAATACATACGAAAGGATCTGGACCAATCTCGTCACCGAGAATCCCATGGATATGGCGGTTTCCCCTCGTGGCGACTTGTACATCCTGGTTTATGGAACCACTTGGCGTGCGCACAACAGTAATTCGGGCATATATAAGGTCGAGTATACCGGCAATTGCAACCCGGTAGTCAATGAGCAGACATGGTTGGCCGAGCAGGCGACTTCCGTATTCCGGGACCGCCTTGCTGCCAGGGCCGGAGCGATGCATGCCATTCCCCTGGATTCCCGCCGCATACTCCTGCCTAACGGAGCGACGGGAGTGGATGTGTACGATGTGCATGGAAAGCTGGTATGGAGCCGGCACAACGGCATCGAAGCATCGGGATGGGTGGAAATGCCTGACAACCTCGGCAATGCAGGGCTTCTGTTCGCCAAGTTCAAAGTCCGGCAATAGCCCGGCTCATTCGGGCCCCCTATAGGGGCCGCACTTGGGGGCTTTCCCGCTTCTCTTTTTGACATAATACGATTGATGAGATACGGCCCTTTCGCACGGGGGCCGTATTTTTTATTTATGCTCTCATGAAATCCGATATCATCTCCCCTTTGCGTAAAGCCGCCGGTCTTATCCTCATTCTTTCCGTCGGCGTACTCGTGCTGGCTATTGTTTCTTTCGTCTGGGCCGGCCCCCGGGGGTTGGATTGGTGGGCGGTAGGGGGAATAATCTTTGGAACGGCCCTTTTTCTGGCCGCCTTGTGGGTATTCTCGCTGGCCAAACGTTTGGAGCAAGTGTCCGCAGGGAATGGGACATCGGCTGTTGCGCCCGAATTGACAGCCGTTCCACCTCCCTCTTCCGTGGCGGCGAGCAAGGAGTCCGGAGCCGAAGCGCTGCTATTCCTGTCCCTGCTCCAGGAGAAGGGCCGGTTCGTCGACTTCCTCATGGAGGATATTTCCGCCTACTCCAACGAACAGGTGGGGGCCGCGTCGCGGGTGGTGCACCAGGGATGCCGAGAAGTGGTAAACGACGCCTTTTCTCCGCAACCGGTTGCTTCCGCTCCGGAAAACTCCACTATCACTCTCGAAGCCGGCTACAATGCGGAGGAATTCCGGCTGGTGGGCAAGGTCGATGGAAAGACCCCACAGAGCGGTAAAGTGGTGCATAAGGGTTGGCGCGCCTCCCAGGTGAAATTGCCGCGTCGCCACCATAACGGAAAAGACCTTTCCCATTCCGTTATCGTTCCCGCCGAGGTTTCCGTCTGAGCGGAAGTTTTCCCGACATGAAAAAGACCCAATCTCTCGGAATCGATCTCGGCACCAGCAATTGCGCCATGGCATTGGCGGAAGACGGCCCCGCCCGCATGGTGGATATTACCCAGGTATTGGGGGCCAATAGAGTCGGAGAAAAGCGGACTTTCGCTTCGGCGTTGTATTTTCCCACGGCGGGTCAATTTCCCTCCGGAAGCCTGCGCCCCCCGTGGAGCGAAAGCGAGCCCACTTATGTCGCGGGTGATTTCGCCCGGGAAATCGGCGCGCAGGTTCCCGACCGCCTCGTCTCTTCGGCCAAATCCTGGCTATCGCATAGACTGGTTGATCCGACCCAGCCGTTGTTGCCGTGGGGCTCGGAGCATCGCGACCGTAAAATATCTCCGTTCGAAGCATCACGACTTTATTTGGAGCATCTCAAACAGTCTTATCTGGCCGATAGCCGAAGCAGAGGAGACTTGGAGGGATGGGACTCGGTGCAGCCGGTATTGACCGTGCCTGCTTCGTTCGACGAAGTGGCGCGCAAGATCACGGCGCAAGCGGCCGAAGCGGCGGGCTTGGGTGCCCAGGTGGTGCTTTTGGAGGAGCCGCAGGCGGCCTTCTATGCCTGGCTGGACGCGGTGGGGCCGACTTGGCGCGAGCAGGTTCATCCCGGCGATACGGTACTGGTATGTGACGTCGGCGGCGGAACCACCGATTTCAGCCTGATATCGGTTTCCGAAAAAGGTGGAAACCTGGATTTGGAGCGGGTCAGCGTAGGCCGGCATATTCTGCTCGGCGGCGATAATATGGATTTGGCATTGGCTTACACCCTGAGGGCCGGTTTGGAGGAAGACGGCAAGGAATTGGACGACTGGCAATTCCAGGTATTGGTACATTCGGCGCGGCGCGCCAAGGAAAACCTGTTCGAAAATCCGGACATGCAGGACGCGCCGATATCCGTTCCCTCGCGCGGCTCCGGTTTGTTCGCCGGTACCGTTTCCACCTCCCTGTCCCGCTCCCTGCTTAAATCCGTGGTGGTTGACGGCTTCTTCGCCCTAACCCGATTCGACGAATTGCCCGCGGAGCGCTTAAGCGCCGGGCTGACGGAGTTGGGGCTTCCCTATGAACCTGACGCGGTTATCAGTAAACACCTGGCCGCGTTTTTGCGCCGGGGTGCGTCGGCGAACAAGCCGGAAGGCAAAACCTTTCCAGACGCTGTGCTTTTCAACGGAGGCGTTTTCCGATCGAAAGCGATGCGCGACCGGGTAATGGAATTGCTTCGCAGCTGGAATCCGAAAAGTCCAGCACGGGAGCTTTCCGGCGGCGACCCGGATTTGGCGGTGGCCAGGGGAGCGGCCCTATACGGCCAAACCAAAATCAGCGGCAAAGGACCGCGTATCCGAGCAGGCGCGTCACGCAGTTATTATATCGGCCTGGATTCGGCCATGCCGGCCATTCCGGGATACCGCCCTCCGGTGAAAGCCTTATGCGTGGTTCCCCAGGGAATGGAGGAGGGGACCGAAGCGGTATTGGAAGACAAGGAATTCGGATTGATGACGGGCATGCCGGTGACCTTCCGTTTCTTCAGTTCGGCTAACCGGTCGGATGATGCCATCGGCACGGTGGTCAAGAACGCCGAAAAGGAATTGGAAGAAACCGCGAAATTGGAAATGGAGGTGCCGCAAGTAGAGGGCTTGGGAGACAGCGCACTGGTACCCGTCAAGTTACATGCCCGCCTCTCGGAACTGGGTACTTTGGAATTATGGATGCAGCGCGTTGAGTCCGAACAACGTTGGGAATTGCATTTCAACGTCCGGACCGAGTAAAGGGGTCCGCCGGCGACTTCCACTCTCATGGCCAAAAACCCCCGTCACCGTTATTCCATCGGCATCGATTTGGGTACGAGCAATTGCGCTTTGGCCTATGTCGACTTAGGTGAAAATCCTACCGAATCCCAAATACTGGACGTCGAACAATGGGAAAGCCCGAATCGAAGCACAATTCTTAAGGTGCTTCCCTCCTTCGCTTATTTTCCACCCGATGCCAAACCTCTGGTGGGACTTTACGCCCGCGAAGTTTCGGCGCAGGAACCGGAACGTGTCATTGCCTCGGCCAAATCCTGGCTTACCCATGCCGGCGTCGATCGCCGGGCCCGGATACTTCCCTGGGCTTCGCGCGAGATTTCCGATACCGCCAAACTTTCTCCCGTCGAAGCGGGAGCGCTTTATCTCAACTACCTGAAGAC
>CAYNXV010000182.1:0-6822 GCA_964401245.1 uncultured Bifidobacteriales bacterium
GGTGCTTTCCCTGGCGGATTTCAACGGAGACGGCGTCATCGACGAAAAGGACGATATCCTCACGGGCATCATCGATTTCAAAAATCCCTCGAATCTGAAACCCGACAGCATCATGGCCAACATCCAGCAGGTGAAGAACGACACCGTCAAAATCAAGGCCCTGAATGATCTCCTGGATAAATCCAACGATTTGCTCAGCCAAAGCGACGATGCCATCGATTTATTCCTGAACCAGGCTCTGGGATCGGGGGGGGATACTTCCTCTCTTTCGAACTGCCCCAAGGGACAGACGAATTGTCCAGGCACCGGCAGCGGCGCAGCCGGGAGCGATTCGGCTATGCAAAAGGTGAAGGAATTCATCAATGAAGCCGGTTCGTCCATCATCATCTACAAGATTTCGGACGGGGTGGACAATGACGGAGACGGTTGTATCGACGAGGAGTTTTTGGACGGTATCGATAATGACGGCGACGGTATGGTCGACGAGGATTCGCGGGGAGTTCCCGATTCCACCGGCAACCTGCGTTTTTATGCCGTAGCGGATAAAGCCGACAACAACGGAGACGGCGTGATTGACGATCAAGCGGAATCCCTTTTCAATTCCCGCTTTGACGAATCCATGGGATTTTTACGGCTCGCCGCCTTTCCGGAGGGAGCAGGCCGGATATTCTGGGAAGACAGCACGGGAGAAGGAGGAAAAAGCTTTTTGCGCGATCGCCGCGATACGATATTCATCGAAGACAAAACCGTTAACCCGGTTTTCCGGGATACCGTGGTAACCTTCGATCTCTGCAAAGGCCCGGTGACGGGATTCAAGAAGAGGAAGAAATGAAACGGCTTGCCGGGATAACCCTGGTAATCGGCTTGGCCGAAATACTCGCCGTACCCGCTCCCCGGTATCTGGGATCCCGCCCCTTGGGCATGGGCGAAGCCTTCATCGCCCTGGCCGACGATTATAACGGACTTTTCTATAACCCCGCGGGCATGGCCCGGTTGAACAGCCCCATGGATGCGGGAGTGGGAATCAAACTCGATTTGGGCGACCTGTTCGGCATGGCAGGCAGCGCCTTGGACATATTCGACATGCATGGCGAGAACATGCAAAGTCTGGAAGGCATGGCCGAGGATCCCACCTTGGTGGACGACCTCATGATGTACGATCGCCGTCCCGTCGGTTTCGGCACTCTCCCTGAAATGCATTTCGCCGCACGCACCACCGATCCCGATTTTCCCCTGGGAATCGGGGGAGCCTGGTTTTTGCATTCACAGGGAGAATTCAGTCTGGATAAGGGCATTTACATTCCCAATGGCAAAGCTGCCGTCAGGACGGATCTGGTATTCCGGGTGGCGGGCGCCGTGGATGTCTGGCCGGGATTGAGCGTGGGCGTGGCGCCTATCATGGCCACCTATAGTTTTATCGAGCAGGGCATCGGCATGGAAGAAGTCCAAACGGTGAGCGACACCCTCAACCGTAAAATCGACGACGAAGCCGGAAGGATATACGAGCCGGGCTTCGGATTCGGCGTTTCGGTGGGCGTGCTTTACGACATAGTACCGACCGAATTGCGCATCGGAGCGGTTGTCGACAATTTATTCCTGGAAATAAACGACGATCCCGTTCCGGCCTCCTATAGCGTGGGATTGGCCTATTTACCGGCGATATTCCGAAACCAGGGTTTGCTGCGTCATATGAATCTGGCTTTGGATTGGCGCGATATCGGATCGCAAAAGCCCATACTCACCAACCTCAACTTCGGTGGGGAAATGGACCTTACCCTGGCGCGCCTGCGCGGGGGGTTCAAAGGCGGTTACCCCACCTTCGGGCTGGGTATCAATCTCTTCATCATGCAAATGGAATTCACTTCGTGGGCCGACGAAAAAGGGCTTTATGCCGGCCAATGGGAAGATCGGCATTATCTGCTGGCATTCCGCCTGGGAATCTGAAGCGGTTCGCCGCTATAGCTTCACTTCAACGGTCGTTTTGAACAAGGCCACGGGAAACGCGAACAGCGATACCGTGGTTCTCACTTTCGGCCCGATGGGAAAGTGATAGCCCATATTGAACAGGGGAATGAACGGGAGAAAACCGGGGCGGTAATCGACCGCTTCGCTGAGAACGTCCTGGCTGCGGATATCGTAGAACAGCGCGCCGAAGTGGAAGAATACCTGGTGGATTTCCAGACCGAAGGCGAGTTGGTGTCCGGCCCGCAATTGGTATTCGCGGGTGAATTGCGTGGTCTCCACCGAATCCTTTCCGTCCGTATTCGTCAAGACGGTGTTGGTAAGGGTATCCAATGCCGTGGACTCGGAATGGTAGCGGTATCGCAAGGCCAGGCCCCGCATGTAATAAACGTAATCCAGATTGAATCGGTAATTTTCAAAGGAGGCGAAGGCCGACAAACCCAATTCCCACGGAAGTTTCAGCTCCACCTTGTCCACCCGTATCGTATTGCGGCGGGTATGCGCAGGTTCGCTTTCATTCACTTTATCGCTATGGAAAATCGTATCATCATTCAATTGCACGGCCGGAAAGGTATGGTAGGTTCCGGCGATGCGACCCTCCATTTCCATGGATTGCGAAAAGGTGGCTAGGCCATCCACACCGAAACGGGTTCCCCATTGCAATCCGGCGCCTATCCGGACCCCATGCGCCACTCCCTGCAAATCCCCCTCCATTTCACCCCCGATGGCGTTGGGATAGCCTGCGTCTTCATCATGGAAGGCATGGGTTTCGTCTGCGAAGGTGACGGCGCCTTTCCAATCGGTGGATACTTCGGCTGCGGCGGCTCCCTGAAAGAGATGATAGGCCACACCCCAATGCAAAAAGGAAAGCGGCTTGCCGGCGGCGCCCATGGACCAGTCGGTAACGGATAGGCTACCGTCGGAAACCAAGTCGCCGGTCAAAGCCATTTTTACGCTGTCACCCGAAGCTTCATGGGGCGCGCCGAGCCCCAGGGCGAAATCCTTGGACGTGAAGCGGAAGGTTCCCGACAGCGGCTGTTGCACTCCCATGGCGAAGGCGTAATTCCGCCAAGGATAGGCGGCCGTAAGGCTGCTGAAGGTGGCGGATTGATATAGCGCCAGATTCACTTCCGGATATTCCGGATTCTTGACGTTATGGCCGGGCTCGGTAAGCAGGGCATGGATGGGTTCGCGTAAATCGCCCCGAAGAAGCCGCATGCGTTCGCTGCCGATTCCCAGGCCTAAGCCCGGTAAAAAGAAATCCGTTTGCGCCGCGGGGCCGGTAAGGCGCGCCAATGCGGCCGGATTGCCGTAGAGTCCGCTGGAGCTGGGATAGAGGCTGGAAACGTTTTCCAGGGCTCCCCGGGCCCCGGTATTGGATGCCAGGCCATAGGGTGAAAGGTGGCCCTTTAAATCCAGATGTAGTTCACCTCCGCGGAATTCCGTTATCTGGGCCGTCAAGGCGGCGGGAACCAGAATGGCCGTCAGAAAGGCAATAGGGCCCAGTCGAAAGGTGCCGTGCGCCGATAGCCGGAGTGAACGATCAAATATTGTTGACATAGCTCAATACGCCCAAGGTGGAACCGTAAAAGAAAACCATGAAGCCGAATCCGGTAAGCGCTTTGGCCCAATAATTGACGGGTGGGTATTCCACTTTCGTTAACCGGTATCGGCCCATGTCGGCCATCACGGGCTCCCAGACTTTCATTTCGTCGAGGGGCGCCAGGCGGCTTTCGAACACTCCCCTGGATGCGCTGAGGCGAACCAGGCGGCCGGCGTCCACTACCAGTTCACCGGGGCTCTCGGAGTCTTGTTGGATGCCGCAAAGACCGCGCAGGCAAATGGATCGCATGGAGGAATCACCCGGAGCCGTGGTGACGACCAAAGAGGTCTGGCCGCGCGCGACTCCGACTCCCGCCGTCGTCAGCACCCGCGCTAAAGCCTTTTCATGTCGTCCCGATATCAGGACTTCGCCGCTATCCAGCCGGATGAGCGCGGCTTCATCCGGATCAGAAGGCGCCTCCAAAATCCGGAATCGGGCTCCCGGCGTGAAACGGGCATGTATGCCGTTGCGGAAATGCAAGTCGAGTTCCGATAGCGAATCCGTGCGATAATCGACTTCAATATCAAAATCCTCCCGGTTTGTAAGGCGGAACAGGCCGGTGCGATCGGTAGGCTGGCCTTTGCGGAACGCCGCCTTTACCGGACCCCGCAATTTATCGATGTCGTAATAGAGGGTATCCACTTCGGACATGCGCACTTCCCGGGGACGGTCGTAACGGTCGAGATACTTGACCAGGGAGTCCCTCTCGGTGCGGATGGTGCCGTAAACCGACTCTCCCGACTTGAAAAGCAGTTTATCGGACAATGCCGGGCTGAAAAGCAGGCATAGGAGCAAGGCCGACCTCATGGTTTCCACTTCTTTTTTACTTCCACTGGAGTTTGCGAAGTTGCCGTACGGCCGTCGGACGAGGTAACCTGCAATGTCAGGGTGAATTTTCCTTCGCGGGCGAATGTATAGCGGAGATTTCCGGAATCCTCGGACACATACTCGAAATTTTTATCGCCGTCCAAATCCCATTCCCATTTGATGATTTTTCCATCCGGATCATCGGCGGTGGGAGTCAGCGATACGGGAGCGCCCAGGGTGGCCCTGATAGGGGGGCCGGCGGAGCAAACCGGAGGCGCGTCGTATACCTCCACTTTCGCACCGGCGCATACCGTCCGTCCGTCCGCGGATTGGGCGCATACCTGGGGCGAATAAATACCGGGCTTGCCGAAGGTCCGCTTCCATTCCAAATCGAGGCGGTTTTTGGCGCCCGTGGAATCGGCCACCGGCGCCTGCTCCTTCCAATCGTTGTCTGCGCCCGTGAGATTGAAACGAAGGAGGGTGAAATCGTCGTCCGAATCGAAAGCCCTTACCTGGATTGTCACCGGAGTAACGAGATTTGCCTTATCGGCGTCGGTCTTGATTTTTATTCCGGGCGGGGAATTGGCGACATAGGATTTTTCGACTCGGCCGGTTAAACCCGATTCATCCCTTACTTCAAGAATGGCCCTGTATTTTCCCGACGGCGGCGAGGGGAGCGTGAATTTTCCCGTTAGGGAATCCATGGCATCCCAAGTCCCGTCTCCATTCAAGTCCAGGCGGTATTTCATGCTCCCCCGTCCCGTGGATGCCGAAGCGTCCCAGGTGAGCGTGCGGCCCGGTTCCAGGGTATCGGCCAATGCCAGTACGGCTTTGGGGGGTGTCGCCACCAGGAAGTCGGCGCTCGTCAAGCGCTCCTCCGTATTCCGGAAAACTACCATGACTCGTGGAGCCATGCGGCCCGCCTTCTCGTACACATGCGAATGGGAACGGCTTTGGCGGAAAGGCAGCAATGGCGTATCCCAGACCCCGTCCCCCTCGAAATCGAATCTTACCTGCAGGTGCGGCCAGGCCCAGGCAGGATATCCGGAAGGGTCCAGATCGAAGGTAACGGGATTTCCCGAGATAACGCGGCTCGGAATCGGGGCGAGTTTCGCGTCGGGAAGCGGAGATACGGTTATCGAAAAGGTTTGCGATGGCCTCAGAGTATCGGGGAGTGAAGCCCAGATATCGGAGACGGCAACCAGGGTTACGGAAAACCGTCCCTCCAACTTGGGCGTCCAATGGATTCGTCCGCCTTTGAAGCCCATCCCTTCGGGCCCCTCGATGAGTTTCCAGGAAATTGCGCCAGAATCTTCGGTATCGTCGTATGGGCGGGACAGCCCCGGCGCGTAAGCATAGGGATGACCCGTAAATGCCGCGGCTGGGGGAGAGGTGATTATCTCGGGAAGGCTATCGGGATGGATACCCGAATCCGGGAGGGTATCGGTAGGCGGATTCGACTCTTCCTTTACCACCGTTTTTTCAGGCGACAACTCAGGAGGTTCCTTATCCGCACACCCCGACCAATTGAATAGGAAAAAGGCCAAAAGCGGGGGACCTACAGGCATTCCTGCGAATTTCAAGCCATCCATGCTGGAGGTATTTTAGCACCCAGTCCCGCGTTGAGTCAATTATCCAATTTCGCTTGCGTTCGCAATTCGGGGATCTTGATTAAGAAGATGACCTTGCGGGAGAAGAGAATGATTCCTTATAGTCACAAAATCAAACGTTTTCAGAATGCCTGGCGAGATCGTCTCAGGCAAATCGTGATTGGGTGGGTTGGAATTCTGCTCCTGCCGGCCATTTTCCTATCGGCGCAGGAGTTGCACATTTTCGAAGTGGACCGTCTGGTAACCAAGGCGGACCGTGGTTTCCCCTGGGATGAACCGCCCCATGCCGGTGTGAATGGGGATTGGACGCAACCCATCAACTATGCGGAAGGAACTCTGCATTTTCGCGCCGAAATCCGGGGACAGCCCGAATCCCAGAACATGCAATTGCAATATTGCATGTGGCAAAGAGGCCGCACGGGAGGTTTCAAGGAGTTGGAAAATTGCGGGGAATGGAAACCGGTCCAGGGGGATTCGGGATTCCTGCTTACGTGGTCCACGCCTATTAAAAACATGTGGAAGAAAAACGATCTTCCCCTGGATTGGGATAGGGCCCGACAAACCTATGGCTTTGCCATTAAAAACTCCCGGTTCGGCCCTGTTTCCAATTTTTCAAATTATAACTGGAGTGGCGAGGATCCGGATAAATGGTATCCGCTGGATATGCGCTTCAGTGTGGTGGTGGTTGCCAAGGGGGCTTCTTTTTCAGGATGGCAGAATTACCCCCGCGATGCCGCTACAGTGCCTGGAAAACCAGTCCCGGAGCCAGAGCCAGAGCCGGAGCCGGAGCCGGAGCCAGAGCCTGAGCCTGAGCCTGAGCCAGAGCCTGAGCCAGAGCCA
>CAYNXV010000183.1:0-6806 GCA_964401245.1 uncultured Bifidobacteriales bacterium
GAAGCAGGCCGGAGTGACGCGCGTGATGTCGTTCAGCAATTCGTCGAGCGTATAACCCACCGCCAGCTTGGCGGCGATTTTCGCGATGGGAAACCCCGTAGCCTTGCTGGCCAGAGCGGAGCTGCGCGAAACGCGGGGATTCATTTCGATGATGATCATGCGGCCGTTTTCGGGATTAACGGCGAATTGCACATTGGAACCGCCGGTTTCCACTCCGATTTCGCGTATGCAGGCGATGCTGGCGTCGCGCATACGCTGGTATTCCTTGTCGGTCAGCGTCTGCGCGGGAGCCACGGTCACCGAGTCTCCAGTATGGATTCCCATGGCGTCTATGTTTTCGATGGAACAGATGATGACCACGTTGTCGGCCTTGTCGCGCATCACTTCCATCTCGTATTCCTTCCAGCCGAGGATGGACTCCTCGACCAGGCATTCGGAGGTGGGGCTGAGTTCGAGACCGTGCTTGACGATGCGAAGGTATTCCTCTTCGGTGAAGGCGAAGCCTCCGCCCGCGCCGCCCAGGGTATAGGCCGGACGCACCACCAAGGGGAGCCCGATTTCCGTAATGGCCTGACGGGCGTCTTCCATATTATTGGCCACTATGGAGCGAGGCGTATCCAGGCCGATTCCATTCATCGCCGTCTTGAAGGCCCGACGTGATTCGGCTTTGTTGATGGCTTCCAGGTTGGCGCCTATCAACTCCACGCCGTATTTTTCCAAAATGCCATGCTTGGCTAGGTCCATGGCGGTGTTCAATCCGGTTTGACCACCCACAGTGGGGAGCAAGGCGTCGGGACGCTCCTTGGCGATGATTTTTTCGCAAATTTCCCAGGTTATGGGCTCCACGTAAGTGGCGTCCGCCACATCGGGATCGGTCATGATGGTGGCGGGGTTGGAATTGACCAGAATGACTTGATATCCCTCTTCACGGAGGGCTTTGCAGGCCTGGGTGCCGGAATAGTCGAATTCGCATCCCTGTCCAATGGTTATGGGGCCGCTGCCGATGAGCATGATTTTTTTGAGGTCTGTTCTTTTGGGCATATTCGCTCTATAAGTAAAAATTCGGTAGGTCGAGGCCAAAGGTAACAAATCCGCCCATACTCCTGGGTTCAAGGCCGTGGATAGTGGACCTGGAGGCATTTCCGGCCCACCCCACCTCCGGGGAAGATTTGGAAATCGGCTTCGATGGGCTCTTGAAGCGTAAATTTTTCTGTAACAATTTTCTTACCTTCCTGGACTAAAAAAGCATGAAAAAAACACGCCTCTTCACTTTGTTTTTAGTAGCCGGAAAGCTATGCCTTTTATCCTCCCACGGAGAGGCCCCCAGGCTAACAGGTTTATCCCTGGGGGTGGGTGACTGGATCAGCGTCTCGGATGGAGACTGGAAAACCCGGGAGGATTACGGGACTTTCCCCGGCGCAGGCATTTATTTCTTCGGCTGGGGCTGGAATGGAAGCCTCAGTATACCCGTCAAAACCGCCTTCAAGCGCATCAGGCATCAAACCCGTTACGCCCTGGGTAACGGAGAAATTTCGCTCGGTAAGCGGCTGGGGATGTGGACGCCGAGGATGGCGCTCAGAGTCCCTCTTTATTCCTGGTCGGTTGACGACGCTTTAGAAAATGAACTTTTCATAGGAGCGGGAACCGTCGATTTCGCGTTGGGGGCGGGTGGAAAGTTGCCCAGGCGGTTTCTGCCGAAACGGGTGGATGTCCAGTTCGACCTGGAGGCGTCGACAGCTCTGACCCGTGGATTGGCCGATTATGGATCTTCCCATGCACTGGGAGTGGTCCAGGTAACCTATGCCTTCGACAGCCGGTGGAAAGCCGGGGTGAATACCCTGTTCCTTGGAGATCATTGGATTTGGATTCCGGATTTCTGGGATCAGGAAGGTGAAACAAAGTTTACCGTGATGCCCGGAGTGGTGGCAGGAGTACGGATGTTCAAATCCACTTATGTGGATATCAAAGCCGGGATGAGCGTGTATGAATACCGGCAATTGACCGAAGCCCGCTACCCCTATCGGCCGCAGGCTGCATATCAGTTTGGACTATCCATTTTTCAGGGCTTGTGAGGGATCCAAAAAAAATCCCATGCGGGTCCATTCGGAGAACCAAAGCGGTAATCCCTCCAATAAAAGACCCGATTCTTCGGCGGTCAGTTCGGAAGCGATAATCTCGCAGGCCTCTCCCAAGGGTTTTCCCGCCTGGATCCTTTTCAATAGCCGGAAGGCGAGCGGATTTACAGCCCTCCATTCCACCGCCTCATCCCGCAGAAAATTCCGATAAACCATCCAATATCCCTTTTGCTCGGAAAAAACCGGTTTGGCGGTTTCGTCCGCCACCATTCCAGCCCGCGTTTCCATCAGATTCCAATCTTCTTCGCATAGGAAAAACCAGGCTTGGAAAGCCAACGGAGAATCACCCAAGGCCTCCTGCGCAGTCTCGGAAAGATTTCCAGGAATCAAGGGCATGCCAGAGGGGGCATGAAAAGCCTGTAAAAAAGCTATTTCCAATTCCGCGATTTGGACCAGGCGGAGATTATCGTGAAGGTACCGGCCGCGCATGAAATCGAGAAACCCATCCGCCAGGTTTTGTAAATACGGGGAACGGGACGGCCGGCTTTCCAAAAAATCGGAAGCGAGTTGGTTAAAGGTCCAAAGGCCCAGAGTGCGCGCTAAAAGAGGGAAGTCCTCTTGGAGTACGGTAAGCAGCCGATACCAATATTGCTCGTTATAAATCGCCAGCCGATCCCGTCCCGACAGGCTTCCCCTGGAAAGGATGGCATCGGCAGCAAGTTCCGCAAAGGCATCCTTTTGGCATTGAAAGCGTCCGGTGGAAAAGGAAAACGGTACCCGGATGGATTCACCGAAGGCTGCCTGCAATTGTGCAAGACGAGGAGGCGGGGGTATCTGACCGGATACCCCCTTATCCTGATTGCCGTCGTTCGTTTTCTCTACCATCATCCCGCCTCCCGGAATTCCAAGGCGCGCAAGGCCTCAGCCTGCACCTCGTCGAATGGTGGGATTTTGTCGTCCCGTTCCAAAACAGTGGGGAACCCCCCCGACCGTTGCCAAGCATGCCGGTATAGGTGCCATACCTCGTCACGGACGGATTCCTCATGCGTATCGAGAATGGAGCCGTCGGGTTTTTCGGTATGCCCGGCGATATGGCATTGGAGTACTTTTTCCCATCGGATGGAGTCCAGATAGGTCTTGGGATCGAACCCATGATTAACGGAAGAAACGAACACGTTGTTGATATCCAGCATGTATCGGCAGCCGGACTTTTCCACCACCAGGTTATAGAATTCCCATTCCGTCATGTCGCTTTCCTTGAACTCGGCATAACTGGATAGATTTTCCAATCCGAACGGAAGCCCGACGAAATCCTGGACTTGGGATATGCGGTCGGCGACGTAGCATGCATTTTCTTCGGTATAGGGAATGGGGAGCAGGTCATGATGGTTGATACCATGCGCGGTAGTCCAACAAAGATGGTCGGTAAAATAGGGGGCTGCCGTTAATTCGGCCAAGGCTTTGAGTCGGGAAAGATAATCGGGATCGAATGGGCCGGCCGATGCCAATCCCAGGCTTACGCCATGAAGTATGACGGGATAATGAGACAAGATGCGCTCCAGATTGCGCTTGGGAAGAGGAGCATCGCCCATGAAATTTTCCGAGATGATTTCGAAAAAATCCACCTTCGGCCACGCGGAGAAAATATGCCGGTAATGCGGAATCCTAAGCCCGAGACCTATGGCTTGACGATGGATACTTTGCATGGGATTAAGATGGGTCCCTCCGCCCGCCACTTAAAGAGCGGGAGGCGGAGGTATCGCTGTCAGGCTTCTTGGCAGCTTCCACCATGGCAGGAGGATTTCCCTTGGCAATCATGGGTGGCTACGCCTTTGCCTTCCTCGTAGCTATGGCCTTTGCATTCGTTCATGCCCGCGCAATCATGTGCCATGAAAGTGCCACCCATCTTGGCACATTCGGCCTGGAATTCGGCCAGGGTCTTCGCCGCCGTAATACCGCCAGTGGCGGTTTCCGTATTGGAAGAAGTGTTGTGTTCGCATCCGGTCATAGTCAGACCGCCGGCCATGATCCCGGCTATGGCCAGTCGGGTAAAAGAGTGCTTGTCCATTTTTCTTCTCCTTGTTTAAGACCCGGATTTGGGTTCTTGGTGGTGTCATTCTTTGTCTTTGAATTCTACTGGAAGTTACAAGAAAAAATCCAAACAAACTGTTACGGTCGGTCAAGCACTGGAACGCCCGGTATTCGCTAAAACGGACTCGATACCGGCAATACTCTGGGGAAGGGCGTCCATATGAGAGATAATTTCATGCGCTCCCGCCTTTTCCAGATCTTCCCTTTCGGTCAGGTCCGCATAGCCGATTACGGCCATTCCAGCCGCTCGGGCTGCGATGATACCTGGAACCGAATCTTCCACTACCAGGCATTGCCCGGGCGCTACCCCCATTTTATGGGCGGCGTACACGAACAAGTCGGGATAGGGCTTGCCTCTCGGCACCTCGGTAGAGCTGAATATGCGGCCCTCAAAGCGGGACAGCAATCCGGTCACCCTCAAAGTGACTTGCATTTTGGCATGCATACCGCTCGATGCCACACAGATTTTTTTCGAAATGGAATCCAATGCGGGAAGGATTCCAGGAATCGGCTGCAACTCCTCTTCGAAACGGAGAAAGGTCTCATTCAGGCATTCGGTAAAAAATGACGGGGACAAGGGATAGCCGGTAATACTTTCGATGTCCAAGGTACAGTCTTTTTCGGATCGCCCTTTGAATCTTCGAATAGCCTCATCCAAGGTCATCTCCACTCCGAGTTTCCGCAAATGCCGATGGAAAACCGCTATGCCGATACGCTCCGAATCGACGAGAACGCCGTCGCAATCGAAAATCACCAAATCTATCAGGATTTATCCTCCGCGGTTATACGGGCAAGCGCTTCGGATGGCACGGACACCTTTCCTTCGAGTACCTCGCGGGCCAAAACCTTCACGGATTGGATTAGCGGAAAGTCCCGTCGCAAATCGGTGAAACGTAAACCGTCGAATCCTGATTGAGTGCTTCCCATCAAATTGCCGGCCCCGCGATATTCGAAATCCATCTCGGCGATGGCGAATCCGTCTTCGGTGTCACAAAAACGTTGCAGTCTATCCGCGGTTTCCGGAGGCCACACCTTTTCCGACTCCGGCAGAAAACACCAGGCCTGCTGCGAGCCCCGTCCCGTGCGGCCTCTCAGCTGGTGCAATTGGGCCAATCCGAAACGGTCGGCATGCTCGATGATAATGAGATTGGCCTGCGGCACATCGATGCCCACCTCGATAACGGTGGTGGCCACCAACACCTGCAATTGCCCCTGTCGGAAAGCGCCCAATACGGCTTCCTTGTCGGCACCCGATAAACGGCCATGCACAAAGCCCACTTTCCAGGCTTGTGAAAATCCGGTCAGTTCGCGTACCAACCTGTCCACCGAAGTCAAATCCTCTTCAGCTTTGATAAACAAAGAGGGATTCCAAATCGCGTCTTCATCATCCGCTTCGTCCTTTGCGGCTGCCCCGATTTGAGGGACCACCCAGAAGATTTGATTTCCTTCGCCACTTTCCTTGAGAAGAAACCGGAGCATGTCCGCCCGTTTGGACGGAGGAACCAGGCGGGTCTTGATGGGCAAACGGTATTTGGGCTTTTCCTTCAACAAAAACATGTCGAGATCGCCGTATACGGTATGAGCCAAGGTGCGCGGTATGGGCGTGGCCGACATGTAAAGGACGTCGGGGAAATCCCCCTTGTGGATTAACTTGGCCCTTTGCTCGACGCCGAAGCGGTGCTGTTCATCGATGATGACGAAACCCAGCGTGTGGTAGATTACATCGGTGGAATAAAGCGCATGGGTGCCGATGAGAAATTGCAGACGGCCCTCGCGCAACTCCGACAACAGGTGTTCCCGTTCTTCGCGGGGTGTATCGCCGGTGAGCAGGGCATGGGTGATTCCAGCTCCGTCGAGAAAAGGCGCCAACGTCTGCCGATGCTGGAATGCCAGAATTTCAGTGGGAGCCATCAAGGCGACCTGCCCTCCGGCCGCCCAAACGGATGTAGCGCCCAACATCGACACGACGGTTTTGCCGCTTCCCACATCGCCTTGCAACAATCCCTGGAATTGATGGGGCTTTTCCAGGGAGGCGGTGATTTCGCCTATCACCTGCTTCTGTCCTTCGGTCAGTTCAAAAGGCAGGGCCCGCAGAATTTTTTCCGCCAGCGAAGGAGCCGGTATCCATGCGCGTCCTCCTTTGAGCCGGTTGAGCCGCCGCCGTTCCAGGCGCAGGGAGAAAGGAAACAGCTCGCGGCATTTCAACTGTCGCCGCAAGTCGGCCAGGTTCTCCAGGTTTTCAGGAGCATGCAATCCGCGCAGCAATTCGATTTCCGGCGCCAATTCCATCTTCGCGCACAGGACATCGGGAATGGGATCGGAAAAGGAAAATTTTTCCAGCGCTTCCAGAATGATGCGCTGCAGGAATTTATGCTCGACATGGGCCGCGGCCATGTCTTCGGTTAGCGGATAGCGCGGCAGCACATACCCATTTACGGCTTCGCCGGGCTGCAAAGGCTCGGTTTCGGGATGTACCAATTGCAAGTCGTCCCGGAAAAAACCGGGGACCCCGGCAACCAGTAACAGCTTGCCTTCGGAGAATTTTTTGCGCAGGAACTGGACCCCGTTGAAAAAAACCAGGGGGATCATGCCCGAGTCGTCGGTGACATAAACAACCAAGCGGTTGAAAGCTTCCTCCAC
>CAYNXV010000184.1:0-6801 GCA_964401245.1 uncultured Bifidobacteriales bacterium
AAAGGTCAAACCCGAGACCTTCGATTTCGAACGACATAAGCGGTTATCCACCGTGTATTTCCGAAAAGGCTACGACCAGGGCCCTACTCCTCTAAAAGTCAGCGCCACCCGCGACGACGGTACGTTCTGGTATCTCCGCTTCGAAGGCCTTCGAAATCCCGAAGCCGTGACTCCTCTGAGCGGAGGCCAAATGTTGATTCCCGAATCGGAGCGCCTTCCCCTACCCGAAAACATGGTGTATTTCTCCGATATGCCCGGACTCAAGGTGAAGGACGAGAATGGCGAGGAATTCGGGACCGTTCGTGAAATCCTGGAAAATGCCGCCTCCGAATTGCTGTTGGTGGATACCGGAAAAGGCGAAGTATTGATCCCCTGGAATGAGCACTTCGTCAAAAAAATCGACCTGGCCGGCCAAGTAGTGCATGTCGATATGACCCAGCTCCGCGGTCTCTATTAGGCTCCAGTCCATGCGCATTGAAGTCATAACCCTGTTTCCGGAGATGTTCGCGGCCATGCAAGCCAGCATTCCGGGCCGCGCCCAAAAAGCGGGACTTTTGCAATTGACCTGCCACAATCTTCGCGATTTCCCCATCAATCCCTACGGCCAAGTGGATGATGTGCCCTATGGGGGCGAGCCGGGAATGGTGCTGCGCCCCGAGCCGGTCAAATCCGCCTTGGAAAAAGCGCTGGCAGGCTTTGGAGCCGGCCGACCCCATGTCGTCCATATGTCGGCCCAAGGGGCTCTTTTCAGCCAGAAAAGGGCGAAGGAATTGGCTAAATGCGAAAATCTTCTTATCATTTCCGGGCATTATAAAGGCATCGATCAACGGATTCTCGATGCTTATGTAGATGAGGAAATCTGCATAGGCGATTACGTGTTGACCGGCGGTGAACTTCCCGCCATGGTTCTCATTGATGCCGTGACACGCTTGCTACCTGGGGCTTTGGGCGACAGCCAATCAGCCGAGACGGATTCCTTCTATGAAGAGAATCGCCTCGGCTGGCCGGTTTATACGCGACCGCAGTCTTTCGAGGGACAAAGCGTGCCCGATGTGCTGGTTTCAGGGCATCACGAAAATATCCGAAAGTGGCGGATCAAGGAAAGTCTGGAAAAGACGCGCGACAAGCGTCCCGAACTTTTCGACCGCCTGGTTCTGAGTGAAGAAGACAAGAGTATTTTGCATGGAATCCCGATGAAGCGCAAAAGCGGTTCGCGGGATTCGAAGAAAGGATGAAGCGAAAATGAATCCCATTATCATGACCATCGACAAGGAAAACCGGAAAACGGATATCCCGACGTTTCGCGCAGGCGACACGGTCAGCGTGGACTTCCGCGTCGTGGAAGGCAACAAGGAGCGTATCCAGACCTTTACCGGAGTCGTGATCCAGCGTCGCGGCGCCGGTATCATGGAAACCTTTACGGTGCGCAAGATTTCCGGAGGTGTGGCCGTGGAAAGAATCTTCCCCGTGCATTCGCCCCGTATCGCCGCCATCAAGGTGAACAAGTTGGGCAATGTCCGCCGCGCCCGCATATTCTACATGCGCGGTTTGCAGGGCAAGGCCGCCCGCATCAAGGAATCCGTCCGCGAGCGCTCCGAAGGCAAATAAGTCCTCCGGGGACAGCTCCCGATACTGCGAAGCTACTCCGGCTCAACGCGGACGAAGTTTCTTTTTCCACATTGGATCACATGCGAAGCCCGGATATCCATCCGGGCTTTTATGTCTCCCACCTTTTCGCCGTCCACGCGCACGCCTCCGTTCTGGATGAGCCTGCGCCCCTCCCCCTTGCTGGCAACCAAGCCGGCCTTGAGCAGCAGCTCCGGAATCCCGTATTCTCCGGCCGGCACCCGCAACACGGGCATGTCACTAGGCAACGCTTCGCCGGTGTGGATTTTTCTTTCCTGCACCGCCGCCGTTTCTGCAGCGTCGGAGTCGTGGTATTGCGCGACGATGATGCGGGCCAACTCTTCCTTCACCTGATTGGGATTCAGGCTGCCATCCGCCATTCCGGTTACGCGCGCGGCCACATCCGCCAAAGGCATGTCCGTCAATAATTGCAGATAGCTTTCCACCAACGCGTCGGGAAGATTATAGAGTTTGTGGTACATGGACTGGGGAGAGTCGGAAACGCCGATATAATTGCCGAGACTTTTGCTCATTTTCTCCCGGCCGTCGGTGCCCAGAAGAATGGGCATGAACAATCCCACTTGCGGTTCCTGACCCAGGCTCCGCTGCAATTCACGCCCGCGCAGCACATTGAACTTCTGATCCATGCCACCGAGCTCAACATCCGCCTCAATCATCACCGAATCATAGGCCTGCATCATGGGGTAGAGAAATTCATGCAGGCTGATGGGCTGCCCCGAGCGGTAACGGTTCTGGAAATCCTCGCGTTCCAGCATTTGCGCCACAGTGATTTGCGAAAGCAGCTTCGTCACCTCCTCGAAAGCGATTTTGCCGAACCACTCGCCATTGTAAACCACGCGGGTTTTCGCCGGATCCACGATTTTGAAAAATTGCTGCTTATAGGTTTCGGCGTTGCGCAAAACCTCCGCATGGGTAAGAATCGGCCTTGTCTTACTTTTCCCCGAGGGATCGCCCACTGTGGCAGTGTAGTCTCCGATAATCAGGATGACTTCATGGCCCAAATCCTGGAATTGCCGCAGCTTTCTCATCACCACCGTAAACCCCAGATGAATATCCGGCGCCGTGGGGTCTACGCCTAATTTGATTTTGAGCGGCCTACCTGAGGCCAGCTTTTTCCGGAGTTCCTCCTCGGAGATGATTTCCAAGGCTCCACGTTTGATAGTATCCCAGGCTTGATTTTCCATAGTGATGCGCATTTCTTCCCGTTGCGGGAGCCGCATCCCAATCGCGCAGCTTCCGGATACGAAAAATAATCCTGGAAGCCCGCAAGCCACACCCCTTCCGCGACAGTCGCTTCAGGCCCTGCCCCCGCCGTAATTTTCGAGAAGCGCGCGGAACCTGCTTTCGGATTTTTCCGCGAAAGTTTCACCGCTGTTTTTTCCTGCCGATACGGGAGGGTGGGTCTTGCGCGACCCGGAGGTATCCAGCCGAAGGGTGAAAAGGTAGAGGGGCGCGCCGCATATGCTTCCCGAGGGAATCACCAGGCGCTTGCGAACGGGGCAATGGAAATCTCGCTCGAAGAGAATGACCAACCGGTTTGGGACCTCCAGGCCGCCTAATTCCCAATCATGAAACCGGCAAAACGAGGAAAAGCTGACCACCCGTCCCCAGAGCTCCCTGCCGCGATACAAGGCCTCCCCCACAACACGAAAAGCGTCGCTCCAGGTCAATTGGGAGAAATTGGGACTGTTCGCGGAGAGGGAAACCGCGTCAAATGCGGGGGCACCCAGAACCGTAGGCAGATTTTCCACCATCCTGCCCAAGGGAACGGAAAAATCAAAGGGGGGAATGGGACCCGAAAAACTTTGTTGGGGAGAGAAGGCGAATCCCGCATGGCTGCTCCCGGGCCGGCTCCGCCAATGCAGCAGGCTGCAAGTGCTTCCCGGAAACCAATGGGTCAACCATTTGGGAACAGCTTCGGCAATTTGAAATCTTGAATCGGACAAGGATTTACCGGGAAGTATGCCGGAAACCGGAAATGGCAATCCGCATATACCTCCAGGGGCATCTTCCCGGGGAACGCATAACTTATCCCAAAAGCCATGGAGCGTCCCGTAGCCCCGTGCATGCAGAAAGGGTTCCAGGCTGTTGATTATCGACCAGAAATACCAGGGAGGAGTTCCGCGCTCCGCATCCCAAATGTGGCGAAGCAGAGTTGTCCCTTCCAGCAACATTCCATGCACATCCAACGGATGGCGAGCCCAGAAATCCAGAGTCCCCGAGTTCGGCCATTCCTCCAACATGGTCGCACAAATGGCTTTGAGCATGTGGTTGGGAATGCTTTCCAAGTGTTGTCCCCCTGCGAAAGTTTCTTTAAGAAAACCCAAGGTAGTTTCCCTAGAGAAACCCGTAAAGTTTGGAATTCCCTAATTTTATCCTGAGTCGATAATGAACAGGTCGACGACACGAACTGATTAGGTGAAACGGAAGGTAATCCGGAGGTTTCACAAATGGAGCCGAAGGATTTGAACGGGCTGAATGAATTCGGAGAGCGGCTCAAGGGCCTTATTTTTGAGCAAGGCTATCAGACGGTGGAACAATTCGCCCATGAAAACTCCATTCCCAAAGGCAGTTTGAGCAAAATCCTCAACGGCAAAGTGGACCCCAAGCTTTCCACCCTGGAAAGATTGGCAAAGGCACTGGACATTTCCGCAGGGCAATTATTGGACTTCAAAAGCCGCCAAGCCATGTTGGTCATGGAAAAACCTCCGGCATCTCCCCGTCCCAAACGCAAAAAATCGGGTTGAAACGATCTTAGGTCGTTCCGACGGCAAATCGGGGCCTACAAGGAAATGGCCTTTTAGAGTGCCTAACAGCATGGGCTTTTAGGCACTCTTAGTATTATTTATCCATGTCATCCTATCTGATTCTGAAGGCTTTGCACCTGGTTTTCATGGTGGCCTGGTTCGCCGGGCTGTTCTACGTCGTAAGGCTTTTCATTTACCATGTCGAAGCGGGAGAAAAACCCGAGGCCGAAAAATCGGTGCTGCAACCCCAGCTTCTTCTCATGGCTTCGCGCCTTTGGAATTACATCGCCTTTCCCGCCATGGTGGGAACCGCGATATTCGGGTCCTGGTTGATGATGGAGGTGGAGGCCTATCGCCTGCCTTGGTTCCATGTGAAGCTGACTTTGTTGGTAATCCTGTTCGCCTATCATTTCCGCTGCGGGGCCATTCTGAGAAATCTGGACTTGGGCCGAAACCGCATGACGTCGAAGCAATTGCGATTGTGGAACGAACTGCCTACTTTGCTTTTGTTCGGTATAGTCTTTACCGCGGTGTTCAAATCTCCCTGGGGTGCCATGTGGGGGATGGGCGGAATCCTGATTACCGGGATTATTCTCATGCTGGTGATAAAAATCGTCCGAAAGAGTCATCGGAATTAAGCTACGAAGGAGGCCAAGTGTCCGAGTATTTCATCGCGCTCGATCAGGGTACCACCAGTTCGAGAACCTTGCTGTTTACCCCCGATTTCGACATCGTCGACCAGGCCCAGGAAGAATTCACCCAACACTTTCCCCAACCGGGATGGGTGGAACATGATGCCGAGGAAATCCTGGCCTCGCAACTCCGCACTCTGGAAACCCTGGTGGTACGGAATCATCTGCGAGGAGAACAAATCGCCGCCGTGGGAATCACCAACCAGCGGGAAACGGTGGTGGCCTGGGACAAGCGCACCGGCAAGGCCTTGGCGCGCGCCATCGTATGGCAAGACAGACGGACATCGGCCTTTTGCGCCCAATTGAAAAAAAAGAAACTCGAAAAAACCATACGCGATTGCACGGGCCTCGTGGTGGATCCCTACTTCTCCGCCACGAAAATGCGCTGGCTTCTCATAAACAATCCCGAAGTGAAGCGGGCCGCACGGGAAAAGACCTTGGCTTTCGGCACCATCGATTCGTGGTTGGTTTTCCGGCTCACCGGAGGCCGTCATCACGTAATCGAAGTGGGCAATGCCTCCCGTACCTCCCTCATGAATATCCGCACCCTGCGCTGGGACGCGAAGATGCTGCGCCTGTTCGGCATTCCCGCCTCCGCCCTTCCCGATATCCTGGCTTCCGACGCCCATTTCGGAGACTTGCAGCTACCCTTCCTATCCGGTCCTCCCGTTCACGGCGTTGCCGGCGATCAACAGGCTTCGTTATTCGGGCACCGCTGCTTAAAGACGGGCGACATGAAAAACACCTATGGAACCGGTTGCTTCATGCTGCAAAACATCGGTACGTCATACAAAGCGGCGCCGAAGGGATTGCTGGGAACGGTGGCATGGAATCTCGGCGGCAAAACCACCTATGCACACGAAGGCGCGGTTCTCGTGGGAGGCGCGGCGGTGCAATTCCTCCGCGATCAATTGCAAATCATCGGCAACGCGGCCGAAAGCCAGGCCTTGGCGGAATCGCTTCCTTCGAACGAAGGGGTTTATTTCGTTCCGGCCTTCGCGGGTTTGGGAACACCCCATTGGGATCCCACGGCGCGCGGCCTGCTCATCGGACTTACCCGGGGCACCACCAAAGCCCATTTCTGTCGGGCCGCTCTCGAAGCCATCGCCTATCAAACCCTCGATCTCTGGAGCCGATATAAAAGCCCCAAAACCCGGGTTCTCAAAGCCGACGGCGGCGCCAGCGGCAATGCCTTCCTGATGCAATTCCAGGCCGACATGCTTAAAGCCGAAGTGACGGCCGGCATCAACCCCGAAGTGACCGCCCTGGGCGCCGCCATGCTGGCGGCCCTCGGCTGCGGCCGGCATACCCTCAAGAGCCTGGCGGATATTTCGCTTCCCGTACGCACTTATCGCCCGCGCCTCGATACCACCACCCGGAAACTATGGTTCAAGGGTTGGCAGGAGGCCGTAAAACGATCCCGCCATTGGGCCGTGGATTGAAGCCGATTGATGCCGATGAACCTTCGATTGGCTATACTGGAAGCGTGACCGTCCCCCCTACCCCTCCCAAGTGGATGATTGTCCTGCCTCCCGAAGGCGCCGCGCGCAGCGTGGGCCAGGGCTTGGCGGATGCATTTCAGCGGAGTCTGAGCGAAACCGATTGCAAGATATTCGACACCAAGGTGTATCTTGACGCCTTCGACTCCCTTCTCAAAAAACCTACCGATGAGATGGTAGTAGACCTCACCAATCAAAGCCTTGTGGTACAATGTC
>CAYNXV010000185.1:0-6698 GCA_964401245.1 uncultured Bifidobacteriales bacterium
GTGCTCGGGGGTATTGAATTCTACGATTGCGCCGTTCAGGAAAAAAGCCGTAAACTCCGAGATGCGGCCCGCCTGCTGCATATTGTGCGTGACGATGAAGATGGTGTAGCGTTCCTTCAGCTCGAGGATCAATTCCTCGATTTTGCTGGTGGAAATGGGATCGAGCGCCGAGGCGGGTTCGTCCATGAGAATGATTTCGGGCTTGTTGGCCAGGGTGCGGGCGATGCACAGCCGCTGCTGCTGACCGCCCGAAAGCGACATGGCGGACGAATGCAGCCTGTCTTTCACTTCGCGCCAAAGGTCCGCCTGTTTAAGAGCCGTTTCGCAAATCTCTTCCAACTCCGCTTTCGTATGGCTGCCATGCAATTTGGGGCCGAAGGCGATATTGGCGAAAATGCTGGTGGGAAAGGGGTTGGACCTTTGGAATACCATGCCGACCTGTTTGCGCAATTGCTCGAGGTTCAAGGTGGGCACGTTGATGTCGCGTCCCTCTACGATTACCCGACCCAGCGTGCGCACGCCGGGAATCACGTCGTTCATGCGGTTGAAGCAGCGCAAAAAGGTGGATTTACCGCAGCCGGAGGGTCCGATAAGGGCCGTTACCTTTTTGGCGGGAAACTTGACGAAGTTGTTAGTGAGGGCATGATTGTCCCCATAATACAGGTTCAGATTTTCCGCTTCGAGAATGGGATTCTCAATGAGGCGGGGAAGGGTATTGCTCTTGGGGCCATGGCGCCGGGCTTCCTTATCGGCGGAAGGCGCGCCCTTGGCTGCAGGTTTGGATGGGTTGGGATTCAAAGTACGGCTCCCTTGTTGCGGGTCTTAAGGTATTGTCGCACGAAAATGGCGGTAAAGTTGAGAATGAGTACGACCAGTATAAGAAAGAAGGCGGTGGCGAATACCATGGGACGGGCGGCTTCGGCATTGGGGGATTGGAAGCCGGCGTCGAAAATGTGGAATCCCAGATGCATGAATTTACGGTCGAGGTGGAGAAAAGGAAAGATGCCGTCTATGGGCGGCTCGCTGACGAGTTTGACCACCCCGGTCAGCATGAGGGGGGCCACTTCGCCGGCGCCGCGACTGACCGCCAAGATGATGCCGGTCAAGATGCCAGGCAGGGCTCCGGGCAAAGTCACTTTCATAAGCGTTTGCAAGCGAGTGCCGCCGAGAGCATAGGAACTGTCGCGCAGACTGCGCGGAACGCTGCGCAGGCCCTCTTCGGTGGATACCACCACCACGGGTATGGTCAACAGCGCCAAGGTCAGACTGGCCCAGAACAGCCCTCCGGTTCCGAAGGTGGGGGCGGGCAAGGCATCCGCATAGAAAAGGCTGTCCAAGGAGCCGCCGATGGTGTAGACGAAGAATCCCAGACCGAACATGCCGAAAACGATGGAGGGCACGCCCGCCAGATTGTTCATGGCCATGCGCACAAAGCGCACCCAGTAAAGGTTGCGCGCGTATTCGTTCATGTACACCGCCACCAGCACGCCGATGGGAACCACGGCCACGGTCATGATCATCACCAGCATGACGGTACCGATAAGGGCCGGATAGATGCCGCCTTCCGTATTCGATTCGCGGGGCTCGTCCCAGATGAACCGCCAGAAGTTGCCGATAAAGGAGAAGGTTTTGGAAAAGACGTTCATGGCATTGGGCGTTTCCAGTGAGACGACATTGCCGAGGGGAATGTCCCTTTCTTCGCCTGTGCTGGTGGCCATGGTCAGCCGGTAGGCAGCGATTTTTTCATCGATGTCGGCCATTTCCGATTCCAGCCGCTCCAGTTTCTGGGGTTCGGAGGAGTTCTGGTAAAGGGGAATGGCCTGCTTGAGCAGTTTTTCGCGTTGGTTCCGCAGGGTCTGGGCTTCGCGCAAATGCCCGCGTATGGTTTTGGCCGCCGGAGTTTCGCGCGCCGATAATTTGACCTCTCCGCCGGGACCGGCCAGGCGAAGGGGGATGCCGTAGAAATTGCCGTGCGTGCGACGTTCCAGCCGCATCAAATGATCGAGCCGCTCCATGGAACGGACCTTGTCGCCGGGAACCCAGATATAGTCGGCGCCGAAAATGTCGCGGTTGCCCACCTCCAACTGGTATTCCACCCCGGACGCGGTTTCCTTGGTGGCGCTCAGTTTGCCGATATGGACTTCGCCGTCATGGGTTTCCACCTGGTATACGGTATTGGGCCAGAAATGCATGAAGGTTTGCGCCGTGATAAGCAGTAAGGTCACGGCCATCAGCATGATGCAGGCGAAGACGGTGAAGCTCAGCACCGATAGCGAACCGAATTGCCTTTGCCGGGGTGATAATAGGTTCATGCGATGGGCCTTCAGGTCGAACTGCCGAATTTTTTCTTGAGGTGATGCGAATAGACGTCGGCGATGAGGTTCAAAAAGAAAGTGAAGCAGAAAAGCAGAAAGCCGACCAGGAAGAGAATCCGGTAAAGGGTTTCGCCGTGGGGGGCTTCGGGAATTTCGATGGCGATGGTGGCGGACATGCTGCGCAATCCGGTGAACAGGCTGGGATCGAGAATGGGCGTGTTGCCCGAAGCCATGAGCACAATCATGGTTTCGCCTACGGCCCGGCCCAGGCCGATGATGATGGCGACGAAGATTCCCGGCGAGGCCGCCAGCAGCACCACCCGCACGATGGTCTGCCATTTGCTCGCTCCCAGCGCCCGGGAGGCGGAGATGAGGCTGGGCGGCACGTTGGACAAGGCGTCTTCGGCGAGGGTGAAAATCACGGGGATGACGGCGAAACCCAGGGCGATGCCGATAAGCACGCCGTTACGGGTATCGAAGCGGATGCCCAGGGTTTCCGCGAGATAATTGGAGAAGCTGCCCTGGAAAAACGCGGCGTTGAGCGCGCCCTCGAGGGGAAAGCATAACAGGAACAAAAGCGTGAAGGAGCCGAAGAAAATCCAGGTGCTGGGAACCGGATCGTTCAGCCAACGCGCCAGCCTCGGCCAAAAGCCTCCCGCGCGATTTTCGTCTCCCCGCGAAAGGATGACCCCGAAGCCGAACAGCACCAGGGGCGCCAGGCCGAAAAACAGGAAAAACCACAAAAGATGGTCCTTAAGCCAGGGAGCGAGAACGATGCCGGCGAGAAAGCCGATCACCACGCTGGGAACCGAGCCGGTCAATTCGATGGCCGGCTTCACGACGCTTTTGAGGCGCTTGGGAGCGAAATGGCTGATATAGATGGCGGCACCCACCGAAAGGGGAACCGAAAAAAGCAATGCGAACAGGGTTCCCTTGAGGGTTCCGAAAATCAGGGGTATAAGGCTTACCTTGTGTTGGAACTCGTCGTTGCCGGCCGACGATTGCCAGGAAAGTTCGGGCGACCCGTAGCCTTCATATTGCACCGGACTGAAAAGCGCGGCCAGAGTGAAATCGGGATGCGGATCGCTGACTTCGACCAGGCGCGCCTCCCGGGGAGCGGCGTCTTTATCTCCGACAAGTCCTACGATGTTTTTTCCGTGGGGGTCCAAGACCACCGGGCCATGCAAATCTTTCAGGAAGGTTTGCAGCCGGCTCTTTCCCGTGGTGGATTCGTATATCGAGGCCCGCGTTCCGGTTTTTTCCCCGGTCAGGAAAATGAAGTTACGGGATAGGGGATAGGGGAGAATTTGAAAGTCGCCCGGCTGCAATTCGGTTTCGGATGGGGTCGGCGTCCAACGGTGAACGGCTTCATAACGGCGGCCGCCTTGGGGCTGGGTTATGGGCATGGTGGCGGAAAGCTGGAGGTTTCCCTGATGCCGCGCGGCGACAACGAAGGTTTGATCGCCGAACAAGGAAGTCAGGGAAAGGATTTCTCCCTGGTGTTTCCATTTATCTTCGAGCGCCACTCCGTCTTCGTCCACTTTATAGAGGTAAAGCCAATTCTGGGCGTCGGAAGCCAGCAGCCGGGCACCGGATTGGGTGAGGGCCACATTTTGGATTCCCGCCAAATCGGGGAGCGCGACCTGTTCGGTTACCGCTTCCATGTCTTCATCGAAAAAAAGCAGGGATGCCTGGGTTTCACCCGCATCTGTCCAGGCGACGAACAATAAGGGTCCGGCGGTTTCCGACTCGGCGGCGGCCAAAGCGATGGGCTCAGTAGCCCCGGATGGCGCCGAAAGTCCCGTATCGGATTGAGCGGTTGAAGCCAAGGTGAAGCTTTCACTGGCTTGGAATTCCGGGTGGATCAAAGTGGCGGTTTCGGCAAAATCTTTGCGATAGCGGATTCTAACCAAGCCTACCCGACCCTTGTCGGTAAGGTATGCGAAAAGCGAACGGCGCGTGTCCGCGAACCCCCGCACCAGGTATTCTGCCGAATCCAAGGCGATTTGAAAGCTCGCGGCCTGGCCTTTTACCGGCAACAAATGGGAGTCATCGGCCTTCTCTTTTTCGGTAATCGGCCGGACCAGCAATTTTCCGTCGGAGAACAGTTGCGCGATAACGCTGCGGTTCTCATCCATGGAAAAGGCCAGGGGCTTTCCCTTCGTCTCTTGCGGATTGACGTCTCCGGAATTGAATTCTCCGGACTCTGCCGATTCCGATGGGGTTGGAATAGGGTCCAGAATTACCGATCGCCCCGGCTCGAAATGGGGACCGCGGAAAAGCGGAAGCACCTGCAAGCCCATATAGACGAAGATCGCCAACACGCACATTACGGTGAAACTGCCGCCCACCCGAATCACCCAGGTGAAAATCCGATCGAGGTAATGCCGCAGCGACAATCCGTCGCGCGCCTCCGCGCCTTTTCCCGATTCTGGGGACGCGGAGGGCGGTTTTGCCGTGGCGGTATTTTCTGGAGGGGTCATATCAATACGATTACTGGATTTTTTGTAATTCTTCGGCCGCAACTTTTGCGGTTACGGGAAGATATCCATCCTTGATGACCACTTTCTGGCCTTCTTTGCTGAATATGAATTTCACGAATTCGGCCGTCAAATCGTCCATCGGCTTGCGCGGATCCTTGAGTATGTAAACGTAGAGATAGCGGGCCAGCGGATAGCTGTTGTCGAGAACATTGGCATAATTGGCTTCCACGAATTTTTGTCCCGGCTCGGCGGAGATGGGAAGGGCTTTCACGCCCGAGGTCGTGTATCCGATGCCGCTGTAACCGATGGCGTATTTATCCACGCCGATGGAGCTGACCACGGAAGACGAACCCGGCTGCTCTTTCACCTGGTCCTTGAAATCACCTTTGCTTAAGGCGACATCCTTGAAAAAACCGTAGGTTCCCGAGGCGGAATTGCGTCCATAAAGCTGGAAGGCTTTGCCGGCATAGTCGCCTTTCAAGCCAAGCTGACCCCAGGTATCGATGCTTTCGGCATGGCCGCGCTTGCGGGTTTTGGACATGACGGCGTCCACTTCCTTGAGCGATATGCCTTTTAGGGGGTTATCCTTGTGCACGAAAACGGCCAAGGCATCCAGGGAGGTGCGCAAGCCGGTGGGCGCGAAGCCGTATTTGGCGTTGATTTTTTCGATTTCGCTGCGCTTCATATCCCGGCTCATAGGGCCCAACTGGGCGGTGCCCGCAATCAGGGCGGGGGGCGCGGTGCTGGAGCCTTTGCCTTCGACTTGCAGGGTGACGCCGGGCTGGAATTTCTTGAATTCTTCGGCCCACAAAGTCATCAGGTTATTCATGGTGTCCGAGCCGATGCTGTTCAGATTGCCGGCCACGTTTTTGGTTTTCTTATAGGACTTGAGTTCGGGATCGACCTGCAACGGCTGGGCGATCAGGGCGGTTTGGACACCCAGGGCGAGTAGAACAAGCGATTTACGCATAGAATTCCTTTCCGATGTCAAAACAGGCTACCGGCCTGATTTTCCAGAAAAAGTACTCGGGGTGCGTGACAGTTCCATGACAGACCCGCGAAAGTAAACACCAACCGGGCGCTTTTCAATCGGGAATTCTGCTATTTTGACGAAAAGGCTGTCTGAATCGGGAGAATCGGCAGCTTCGGCAGGTGAAAAGGCGAAATGGGCGGAATTTTTGGAAAATAACCAACGCTATATCCAAAAGCGGGAAATCGGCAGTGGGGCCACGGCCCAGGTTTTTCAGGCCGACGACCTGAAATTGGGAAGGGAGGTGGCCCTCAAAAAAATCCATCCCCATCTATTGCGCGAAACCGCCCTCCGCGAAAGGTTTCTGAACGAAGCCAGGGCCATAGCCCGTCTCACCCACGAGAATATCGTCGCTATATATGACGTGGACGAATCCCAAGCCTTTCTGGTGATGGAATTGGTGGACGGCAATAACCTGGAGACTTTACTCGCAAAGGGCGAACCGCTTCCCCCTCTGCTGGTATTGGAAATAGCCCGGCAATTGTTTGCGGGCCTCGCGGCGGCCCATGAATCCGGTATCATCCATCGCGACATCAAACCGGCGAATGTGATGCTGGATGGCCGGGGATGCCTCAAGATCACCGATTTCGGCATCGCCCATCTTCTCGACCGGGACAATGTGACAGCCGAGGGCCAATTTCTGGGAACGCCGCAATATTGCTCTCCCGAAATGGTGCAGGGTCGGAAAATCGAGGCCCGCAGCGATATTTTTTCCGCGGGTTGCGTACTCTACCAATGCGCCACGGGGCGCCCCCCTTTCCAGGGCGAAAATCCGCATCAAACCCTCCGTCGGGTTTGCGAATTCAATCCCGAGTCGCCCGGTGATGTCGTTGCGAAAATGCCTCCTCTGCTGAACGATATCATCCTGGC
>CAYNXV010000186.1:0-6593 GCA_964401245.1 uncultured Bifidobacteriales bacterium
CAGGTACCGGCCGATAATGAAGCGCACGCGTTCATTCGTCTCCGGCAACAGGCGTCTCAGATTCTCCTTGGCCTGCGCAGGGTTGACTGCAATAGGGCCCTTTCTATCGAAACGCTCGCGAAATTTTTGCATGTCGTAAAGGGCGTAGGCCCAGTACAGGGCCTGTTCCTCGACGGATAATACCGGTTCCGGCATGGGAAGCAGGGCCACGCGCGCGGATGTGGGAGCTTGCCCGCCCATCACCTTGTCCTTCAATAACAAAATGCTGGCCGACAGAAGGACCGTGAAGGCCAGGACGGCAAGATACCATCCCAGCGGGCCCTTATTCTTCCGCCTTCGATTCGGAGCGGGTACCGGTTCGACGGGGCGGGTCAGTTTTTCCCGCATTTTGGCGAGCAAAATTTGTTTTTGCTGGGGAGAGCCCCCTCGAGCTCCCCGGACCAGATCGATATGGGGGCGGGACTGGGTAGAGGGATTCATGAAGAATGGGTCTCCGAACAGCCGTCAGTCATATGAGGAATTATACAACCTGGCGTCTTAATCGAAAATCATTTCCAGGAGAGTACTTGCGTCTTCGACCTTTCGCTGATGACCAAGGCGGTGTCGAATACGGCGGTGGTATCGTAGGTCACCACCGTAACCGCACTGGCCACCATGGTGATATTCAGGGTTTCCACCGGATCGTACATGTCGCAGGTGCCGTCGGTGGTGACATAATCACCATGGTGATCCACATGGGTATCAATGGCGCTTTTGGACACGCTTTGTACATGCCGATTATCGGGATTGCCGCTGGGTATATGGCATATGTCGCATTTTTTGGCGGAAGAGGCCAAACAGGCGTCATATGCCGGTTGCTCATTCAGGGCAGGCATGTCGGCCGGATCCATTTGTGTCACGGTGACGGTGGTGTCGGGGACGGATATGATCTCGACGACGGAATTGGTATCGATAGCGGTTATCATGGAAATCGTGCTGACGGTATCAAAGTATTTCCGTACCTTCAGGCGGGCCAGGATGGAATGCGACTGCGAGCGGAAGAAGCCGGTGGAATTGATATCGATCGTATCCATTTCCGGAGAGGTGCCTACGGCGGAAAGGTTGGTGGAATAGGCGCCATCGCCCAACGCTTCCCTGTCGTAAGTGGCATACGAATCCATGCCCTCCGTAATCGTCAGCGCGCCCTGCCCGATATCGGCTATGTTGGCCTCGATACCGGCTTCGGCCATTTCACGGGCCAGGGTTTTATGCGCTTCGCTGAGAATGAAGGCGTTGCTGCTCTTGGCCTGGTAATAGAGCGAACCCTGGACCAACGCCGCAATCACTCCCATTCCGGTCACTATGGAAAGGAGCCCCGCGCCGTTTTGCCCCTTGTTCCGGGTTTCCTGCCGCGCGATTCGCGATTCCGATGTTTCAATTTCCATGGCGCCCTCCAGGCAAACGCGATTGGATTGATGGCATTTCATTTCCACGAAAGCACCTGGACCTTGGCCTTCGTCGACACGGTGAGTACGGTATCCCATATCGCTACCGAATCTATGGTCACGGTGGTGTCGTATTTGGTGACGTAGGCTATGGATGTCTCCGTGCGCGGATCGTATAAATCGCAGGTTCCATCGGTGGTCAAATAGTCTCCATGGTGGTTGACATGGTGTTTAACGCTGTTCTTGGAGACGCCGATGACCATCCTGCTGTTGACATCGCTGGAGGTAAGGTGGCAGATTTGCGCCATGACCCCTGAAGCGTTAAGAAAGGCTATATAGGACGGCTGTGCGTCCAAAGCGGGCATTTCCCCAGGGGTCATCTGGGTGGTGGTGGTGACGGTATCCGCTTCACTGTAGGCGGTGATGGTAGTCGAGGTTTCGGGAGCCATGGTCAAAATCGGGACCAGGGAGGTATCGATGTATTTGTTGACCTTTAAGCGCGCGCTGATGCTTGCGAATTCGGATTGATACGCCCCCAGGGAAACGATGTCGACGGTGTCCGAAAGAGCGGATACGCCGGCTTCGGTGAGGGTGGTGGTGTAGGCGCCGCTTCCCAAAGCCTTGGACTGATAGGTGGTATGCCCCTCCATTCCTTCGTAAACCGTGAGGGATCCGCTGCCGAGGTCGGCGATATTCTCCTCGATTCCCGCCTCTGCCATTTGCGCCGCCAGGGTCTTGTGCTTTTCCTTGGAAAGGAAGGTATTGCTGGTTTTGGCGCTGTAATAGATGGAGCCTTGCACCAGGGCCACAATGATCCCGGTTCCGGCAACCACGCTGAGCAGGCCCGCCCCGGTTTCTGATCCCAGCAGTTTATTCCGGAAAATATGGTTGTAATTGATTGACTTGTTCATGGCATCTCCCTTTGTCCGATCTACCTCTTATGAAAACCTTCCTGAATCGACTTCACTTGCAAAACACCGCCGCCCTCAGATCAGGTTTCTCGGAATGGCCGTCGAAGTGAAGTTGATGTTGTTGATGGCGCCCGCCTTGGCCGGAAACACTCCCGTAAATGAAAAGGTCACGGATCGGATGGTGTTCACCGTGCTGGTGGAGTTGCCGTCCTTGTCCTTGAATGCCACTTGAAAATTGGTCAGGCTGTGTCCCAGAATCCGGGCGGAACCGCCGGATATGCGCATCATTTTCTGGTTCTCCTGGTCCGTATAATATTTTTCATGGAAAACCGGCATGACGACGGAGCTGGCGACTTCATAGTCTTTGGTCAATGGTTCCGATAGGCCGATATTATTGGAATTTTTCCAGTGGATTTTCCGGAACTCCCCTCCATTGGCATCTCTTACGGCAACATGGGTGGCTCCCGAAAAAATGGAAGGATCGAGGACATTCAGATGGTCATGGCCCAAGGAGTATTTCGTCTGCAGGCTGGTTTCATGGTTGCTTTGGTTTGAATATATGATAAGCGTATCTGTACCGACTCCATCTTTCTTTTCCAGATTCGAGACCCCCTGCATTCCGTAGCCGGCAAGGGTAATGGCTTTTTGCAGCTGCTTGGTTGACAACGCGATTTGATTACGCATCTCGATTTTCTTGCGCAGTTTGAGGCTTTCCTCGCTGCTGCTGAGCCACATCCGGTATATCCCGGTGAGTATCACCGAGCTGATAAGCATTCCGATGAGAATCTCCACCATGGTAAAGCCCCGCGAGCTTCCATGTTCCTTGATTCCATTCATCATGGGTTCTCCTTGTAATCATCATCGCTCAGCAATGTCACCATCGAGACTCCGTGTTCCCCCGTCAGGGGCCAAAAGACGTTGACTTGGACTTCCTTGCGCCCGGTGGGAACTCCGAATCCGTCGCTTACCGTGGTCACGTTCCAACTGCGGATGTACCGGTTCTGCGTGGTGTCGGAACCGGCGGAGATATTGTCGTATTCGGAAACCTTGATGGAGTCCAAGGCCTGTTTCCCGTAATGCAGGCCCTTGGTCGTGTCCGTCGACATCAAGCCCAGCTTGTTCTGGGCCGACAGGAAATAGAAAAGCGACGCGGCCAGCAATCCCACGATCACCATGGAGATGAGAATTTCCAGCATGCTGAAGCCGTCCTGGGATGTGCGCATCAGTTGACCTCTTGGGGGCGGTAGCGCGCCACGAGGAAACGTGTACGTTCATCCACCACCGGCAGGAGGGAAGCGAGTTCCGTCCTGGCCTGGGTATGGTTGATGATGGTGTTTTCCGGTACCCGGAATTCCTCCTTGAGACGCTTGAAATCGTAGAGCGCATAGGTCCAGTAAAGGGCCTGTTCGTTGGGGCTCAGCTTTTCGCCGGGTTCGGTGAGCGAAACCACCCGGCTTTCGGGACGGGCATGCGCCGATTCACCCATCGCCGTGGGCCATAATATCACTCCCGCCGCCAAGGCCAACGCTCCCATGATGGCGCCCATAAAGGGTTTATAGTCCGTTTTATTCCGATGGGACATGCGCTTCTCATGGGCCAGCACCAGGGAAGGGGCCTGTGAAGGCCGAGCCAGCTTGGCATGGGTTTTCGCGAGCAGGAAAGCCTTGGGATCCTGCCGCTGAAGCAGCGCCAGCTCCGAAGGAGACCAGACTTTGCGGTGAACGGGTTTGCCGGGATTTTTGTTCATCATGCCTTACCAACCTGGAAATATCTCATCCTCCATTCTAGGGGGGGGATTCTCGCGGCGACAATATTTTTCCACTATGTTTGATTGGAAGGATTTGAGCAGTTTGGCCGGGAATTTGCGTTCGCCTCCCGGAATTTCAATCGATTTGCGGAATTTGTCTCAGGTTGGAGCCGAGATCAGGACCCGCAGGGGAGCGGGATAACCTTCTATAGTGCGGGTAGAATCACCCGGCATGAGAAAGTCCGCCAGTGACTGTGCGGGTGGAGGGCAAAATTCGGTGAGTCTTTGTTCGTCCGGGGTGGTAATGTTTTCGTCGACGATTTCGGCATGGGGAAATCCCGATTTAACCATCCATCCCAACAGTGTTTTTCTTGTCGGGATGAAATGTACATTAGCCATCTTGGCGTAAGCGCCACGAGGTGACAGGCACGTTTCGTCGTCTCCGGGTATCACCAGGGTTTCGAGCAGGAGCCTAGCCTTGCCGGCCATGCTCCGTTTCAATATGCGTAGGCAATCGAGGGGAGAGCGTTGGTGATAAAGCACGCCCAGGCACAATACCAAATCGAATTTTCCCGGCAGGCAGGCGAGGTGCTCGATTCCCACCGGCCAATAGCACAGATTAGGAACCGGATTATATTTGCGAAGCAATTCGAATTGGAAACGGTAGCGGGCGACCGGATCGATTCCCAGGGCTATCCGGGGTCCCAGGGCGGCCAGTCTCATCAGGTAATATCCGTTGTTGCATCCCACGTCGACGACGGTTTGCTCCCGTAAATCGGGAAGGAAGGGCGCGAGCCTGTCCCACTTTTTATCGGAGCGCCATTCGGAGTCCAGGTAGAGGCCGAAAAGATCGAAAGGACCCTTGCGCCAGGGATTGAGGGCGCGAATACTTTCGACCAGCGCGGAGTAATCCTCTTGCCGGTCCTGTCTGTCTGTGATTGTTCCCAGGGTGATGGCGGGTAAATCGAGCCGGGTAACCGTGGGCGCGATATCCGGAAGGTTCTCATGGTTGCGACGCCAGGTTTCGCAGTCGCGGGCCAAAGCCCGTTTATCCCCGTCCCGGATTGCCGTGAGCAGCGCTTCGCGATCGACGGGGCCTTTGTCCCCCGCTCGCCGCGAGCCGATAAGCCCGTCGACCTCGGAGGTTTTATCGTATAGCCAGAATGGAAGCAAAATTAAGCCATTGGAAATAGACCTGGCTACGCGAGAAGCCGGCCTGTTTTAGCAGCAGCGAAAGTTCGGAAAGGGTATTCGGTAATAAAACATCTTCCAGTGCGTCACGTTTTTGCGCAATTTCCAATCGGGAATAACCCCGGTTGCGCTTGAAATCGAAATGCGCTTCGGTGAAACAGCTTTCCAGGCGGGGGTCTTCCTGCCGGATTTTTTCGGAGAGGAACAATACTCCTTCGGGCAGCAGACTTTGCGCGATGCGGGTGAGGGCAACCAACTTGTCTTGCGGTTTCAGGAATTGCAGCACGAAATGCAGGTAGACTATTTCGGATGTCTCCATCTTCCAGTCCAGCAGATCCGAGGCGATGAAGGTGAAGTTTCCCGGAAGCCGATAACCGGACAGCTTTTCTCGGCATTTATGGACCATGGACTCCGAGGAGTCGAGGCCGACGAAGCGGGCATTGGCATCGTTGAGCGCGAGGGAGGCGTGAATCAGCATGGAGCCGGTGGAGCAGCCTAAATCGAGCACGGCGGCCCGGCCGTTGTGGAAATGGCGCGAAAGATTCGCGGTCGCTTCGTGCATGGCGGCATATTGGGGAATGGAACGCGCGGCCATGTCGTCGAATACCTCGGCCACCCGCGCGTCGAAACGGAAGGGTTCGACTGTTTCCCGGGGGAGAGAGTAGAGAGTATCTCGGTTCGGTTTGGGGTCCGGCATGCGCCCTAATTTAGCTGGTCGGGTTGAAAAGACCAATGCGCGGACGGGGGTGCGTAATTAAGGGGGTGCTGAAGTCGATTTAAAGATAGGGGCGGCGGAACATGGGGATTTTTTTCCCCTGCTGGTCGTATTGCCAACAAATCTTGCGTGTCAATCTCTGCGGCTCGTAATGATCCTCGCCCGCCTCATCGGTGGATTCGGATTCGTTTTCTTTTTCGGCTTTTTTCTCTTCGCGCTTTTTTTTCTTCTTTTTCAGATTATCGCGCAATTCTTCCAGCATGCGCTCATCGCGCTGCATGAGGTGATAATCCCTGGCCGCGACATCATGATCCAGGGCTTCCACATTCCCTATTAGGGGATTGGGGGGGGCGGATGGATTCAGCTGGTCCATGTTCATACCTGAAAAGTAGCCCTGCATCGGTGAATTCCGGATTAGGGCCTATACACTATATCGGCATTCGCAGGGCCGAACTTAAGGAATTTGAGTAAAAAAGGGATTTGGGGCTAATCGCAAACGGGGTGTCGGGGTTATGCGGCGCTGCGGTCCGGAGTCCAAGGTCGGGGATTTTTCCGGCCACGCTCCGCCCATTCCACTTTGCGATGCGGTTGCCGTCGCAACTCGG
>CAYNXV010000187.1:0-6591 GCA_964401245.1 uncultured Bifidobacteriales bacterium
TGGTATCTTCCCATCGGCCATGAAACGGGGGAGAATCTGAGCCTGGAAGCGGTGCGGGAAAAAATCGGCCCCTTGCTCAAAAGCCCTGAGAAGGAGCTGGTTTTCCACAACGCCAAATTCGACTTGGAGATTCTGCAGAATCACGGGCTTTTGGCGCCGGAGGATTTTAACGCCGCACGCATACACGATACCATGATAGCCGCCTATCTCTGCGACCCCGGCACGCGGAAAATCTCGCTCGACGAATTGGCCCTGGACAGATTCGGCGCCGAAATGATTCCCATCGAAGCGCTTATCGGCAAAGGCAAGAACCAAATCGGTTTCGCTCAGGTGCCCGTCGACAAGGCGGCCGTATACGGTGCGGAAGACGCCGACTTCACCTTCCGATTGTGGTCGCTGTTCCGCGAGGAACTGAAGGCAAAGGAATTGGAGACTCTCTACGTGGAAATGGAGATGACTCTGGTTCCGGTATTGATGGAGATGGAGCGCAGGGGCATACGGTTGGACATCGAAGCCTTGCAGGACCTGTCGCGGAAGCTGAAACAGGAAATTGCGAAGCTCGAAGATTCGATTTTCGCCCTGGCGGGAAACATATTCAACATCAACTCGCCCATGCAATTGGCCGAGGTGCTGTTCGTGAAGATGGGATTGAAAACGGGCAAGAAAACCAAAACGGGTTTTTCCACCGACGCGGCCGTCTTGCAGGGCCTCGAAGGCGAGCATCCCATCATTTCCCTGCTTCTCGATCATCGCGAATGCACCAAGCTCCAGAACACCTATGTCGAAGCGCTTCCCCTGATGGCGGACGCCGAAACGCAACGGGTGCACACGAATTACTCGCAGGTCATCGCCGCCACGGGAAGGCTTTCCAGCCTCAGCCCCAACCTGCAGAACATTCCCATCCGCACGGAGCTGGGGCGCAGTGTTCGCAAATGCTTCACCGCCAAATCACCGGAATATCGCCTGCTCAGCGCCGACTACTCCCAGATTGAACTTCGCCTGCTGGCGCATTTGAGCGGCGATCCCGCGCTTATCGAAGCCTATCGCGAAGGCCTCGACATCCACGCGCGCACCGCCGCGGCCTTGTATGGAGTGGAGGAGGGCAACGTGACATCCGACATGCGCCGCAACGCCAAGGTGGTGAATTTCGGAGTGCTGTACGGTATGGGCGCGCATCGCCTCGCGGGTCAGCTCAAGATTTCGCGCTCCGAGGCCGCCCTGTTCATATCCAATTACTTCGCCACCTATTCCCATGTGGAGCGCTACCTGCAGGACATGGTAGATAAGGGCCGCAAGCTCGGATACGTGGAAACGCTGGCGGGCCGCAAGCGCTTCCTTCCGGATCTGCTAACCGACAATCGCATGCTGAAAGAGAACGCGGAGCGTATCGCCGCCAATACTCCCATCCAGGGCAGCGCGGCCGATCTCATCAAAATCGCCATGATCCGCATACACCGCAGGTTAAAGGACGCCGACCTCGATTGCGACATGCTGTTGCAGGTGCATGACGAACTTGTCTTTGAGGTGCGTAAAGAGCATATCGAACCGGCTTCCGCGCTTATACGCGAGGAAATGGAAGGCGCCATGCAGCTGGCGGTTCCCTTGCGGGTGGACATAGGGCAGGGAATGAACTGGCTGGAAGCCCATTGACATGCCCAAGCTGCTTATCGGAGTAACCGGGAATATCGGCAGCGGCAAATCGACGGTGGCCCAGTTGCTGAAGGACAGGGGTTGCGCATGCGTGGACGCCGATGCCGCCGCCCATGAGCTCTATCGTATCGACGAAGCCCTGCGGAAGGAATTGACCTTGGCTTTCGGGGAGGAGATCCTGAGCCCCGGCGGCGAAATCAACCGCGCGGTTCTGGCGGAAAAAGTCTTTGCCGACAAAAAAGAATTGGATCGTCTCAATGCCCTGGTGCACCCCGCTCTTTCGCGGTATTTGCGCGAGCGAATCGCGGCGCTGCTAGCCGACCACGATTGCGTGGTTTTGGACGCGGCTCTGATTGTCGAATGGGACATGGTCGCGGAAATGGATTTGCTCGTTGTGGTTACGGCACCGGAAGCCGTGCGACTGGCAAGGCTTATCAAGCGCGGAGGCTACACTCGCGAGCAGGCGGAAATGCGCCTGTTCAGCCAAATGCCGGAGTCCGAAAAAGCCGCCCGGGCGCATGTAGTGGTGGCCAATGACGGCAGTTACGAAGACTTGAAGGCAAAAACGGCTGAACTCTGGCGCGAAATCATGGCACGACGTACCGCCTAAACCGCCTGAGGGGCTTAATCCGGCGGTTAAGTTGATTTGGGCCTTTTGAGGAAGCCGGTATTCGAGAGGGGTTGCGGTTTTCTTCGCCTCACGATATTTTTATACTGCCATCACCCCATCAACCTTGCCTGGAGGCAAATATGCACAAGCCCCTATTCGGAAAAATTTCCTTCGCTCTCGCTTTGGGAGCGGCCCTCGCCGTTGCTCCGGCCTTTTCCGGCGAAAACTGCGGCGCACATGGCCATAACAAAACCGAAGGTTCGGAAGTGGAGGCGAAGGCCATCAAAACCGAAGAGAAAAAGGATTATTCCAAATTCCGTCCCATCGAACGCAAAGATTTGCAGTCCGCGATGAAAAAGGGCGAAGCGTTTCTCATCGATGCCAACGGAGCCGAGTCCTATGCGAAGGGGCATATTCCGGGCGCCGTGAGTCTGGCGGCTGCCGGAGAGAAATTGTCCGAAGTGCTGCCCAAGGATAAGGATGCCCTTATCGTCGCCTATTGCGGAGGTCCGGGTTGCGATGCCTGGTGCGCTGCCGCCGACAAGCTTGATGCCTTGGGATACAAGAACGTGCGCCACTATAAAGGTGGACTCAAGGAATGGCAAGCTTCCGGTTTGGACCTGGCCCAGCCCGCCCCGGTTCAGGAGGGCTGATTCGCACCACGATTTTAAACATTCCTTTTCATTCCTTTTATTAATGGCCCCGATACCCTCGGGGCCGATTTATTTTAGGGACGGATTTTATCTGTCAGGGAGGATGGGATGAGGATACTCATAACCGGCGTGCATACAGGCATTGGTCGCGCGCTCGCGGACATGTTTTCGGGAAACCGGGCCGAAGTATTCGGAATCAGTCGTCAAAAGCCCGAATCCTGGAAGGAGGGAAAGGGGGAACATTTTCTCCCGTTGGATCTTTCCGATTTGCAAGCCGTGGAACGGCTGGTGCCGCAATTTTTAGCCAGAGTGCCGGAGCTGGATTTGGTCGTGCTCAATGCCGGCATCCTGGGCAGGATTGGGGATATGCAAGAGGTATCGATTGAGGAATTGAAGCATGTGATGGACGTGAATGTCTGGGCCAATAAAGTGCTGCTGGACGCTATGTTCCGCATTCGCGGTGATGGCGCCGAAAATCTGGAAGTCAGGCAGGTGGTGGCGATTTCTTCGGGGGCCGCGGTGTCGGGCGCGCGTGGATGGAACGGGTATTCCATTTCGAAAGCGGCCCTCAACATGCTGATTCGACTCTACGCCGCAGAGCGCCCCGAAACTCATTTCAGCGCCTTGGCACCGGGATTGGTTGACACGGGGATGCAGGAGCATATTGCCTCCCTGACTCCCGATCCGCGTTTTGCCAATCTGGACCGGCTGCGAAAGGCCCGGGGAACCCCGCAAATGCCGACTCCCGAAGAATTGGCGCCCCGGTTGGGGACGGCGTTTGAAAAGGTGCGGGAAATGGAAAGCGGCGTATTCGCGGATTTACGCAACCTGTAATTCCCTCACTTCCCGGCGCCTTTATTCAATAGGAGTGATTTTCATTCTGTGCTGGCCGCGGTGCAGGGACTCCTGTAGCCCGCGGGAGAGCTGAAACTTCATACCCGGGCGCCCTATCCGGTCGAACAAAACCTTTCCATCGAGAGACCATATTTCGACCTGAGCCGGAAGGTTCCACGCAACGAATCCGCCGGAGAACTCCACGGGATTTTTACTCAAATCCAAAAGCCTTATGCCATTGGGTACCGTAACCTCGATGGTAACGGTTTCGCAGGCAGGCACGCTGCCGTTGTCGAGGCATAGGCGGACGAAAGCCTGGCCGGTTTGGGAAGCTTGTAACAGGGTCATGCTGTTGGCGTCCTCCCTGGCATCCACCGTTATGCCTCCCCGGGACCAGATATACCGGAGGGCGGGCGCCAGACTGGCCTGGATGGCGGCCAGATTCGTGATTTCGGGCTGCAATTTCAGGGAATCCCGGCCGTTCCAGGTTCCCGGCGCGGTCAAAGTGAATTCCGGATTGGGAACATTGTCGAGAATTTGCACCAGCACGTCCTGTGATTGCCATTCCTCTCCGTATAAGGCACTGAATCGGAGGGTGACGGAAGAGTCGGCGGAAATTCTTCCCGCCTTGAAAGTGGCGGTCAATCCGGTAGCGGGGAGGGGGACTTCTTCGGAGCCCGCGGCGATTCTCGTCCAGCGGGTTTGCAGGGCGCAGGCGGCGATTCCCGTCACCGAAACGGAGTCGAGCTCGCCCACCTGGACGGTATCTTTGGCCACGCCGAATTCCTTTGTGCAGCCGTCGGGGGAAGGGGACCCGACCATGACCTGATCGGCCTTTTGATTCAAATAAATGGCCTGCATATAGCCGGCGGAACGGGCAGTATGCGAAATCCATACTTCGTCGATGAGTCCGGTGAAATGGTAGGAGGAGGAGCTCCTTACGATGGCGCCCAGTATGCTTCGGACGGGTGAGAACAACGTATCGTAGGCGAAGTTTCCCGAACCGCTGGGTTGGCCGTCCACGAAAAAGGTGAAAGTACCCTGATTCTGCACGAGCGCGACATGGTGCCAGGTATCGTCGAAGGCATCTGCCTGGGATTTTGCATGATCGACTACTGGAATGGCATTCCTACCACGCAAATACAGGTCCAACTTGGAAAATTGCGTGGTATTTCCGGTACCGAATGTGAATAGGGAACCATTCCCGTTTCCCGGTTCGGCAAACAGACGCATGTCGTTCTGGTTGCCGGCGCCCTTCACCCACATCGAGATGGTGTAGGCGGCACCGCGGGAAACTTCCAGATTGCCGAGGCTGATGTAAGTGGAATCCTGGGTGCTGAACATCTGGGTGTTTCCGATGATGCCGGGAACGGTCGAAGCGGAGGTGAGTCCCACACCCGTTCCGTGTCTGACGTTCGCCGTGGCGTCCCGGAAGCGGCCGGGCGATGCGTCGGCGCTTTCCTGCAAGTGCCATACCCCGGAATAACCTTCTCTTGCATCGAAGAGGGCGGCGCCGTTCGAGGCGTCGGAAGCATCGGGATTTCCCCAGAAAATGCGGATGGTGGAGGCGGCATTGCCGGCGAGGGAATCCAATTTGACCCAAACGGCCGCCCGGCCATCGGTCGCATTCCAGGAGTCTATTTGATGGGCTAGGGGAACACTGTCGGTGGTGGCGAAGCGGATGTCCGAACCGTTGGGTTTCGCCTGGCTGAAGTCGAACATCTCGCTGTCGAGGCGGACAAGCAAGGGAAAGTCGTGGAGAACCAGCGTATCGGGGAGAGCGGCCCAATCGGCGGTGGTGCGTATCGAAAGCAGGGCGGTGTGGCTCCACCCGGCATAGCCTCCGGCTTCCACCGAAAGCATGGCCGCTGAGCTGGTGTCGGCACCATGGGCGTTGCTCACGATGCAGCGGAATCCCGACCCGTCATCCGCCGTGGCGGCCGTGGGGATGAAATAAGCGGCCGAGTTGGCTGACGTGATGTCAGCGCCGTTTTTTTGCCATTGAAAGGCAAGACTGTCGCCCGAAGCCGCAACCGAGAAAACGGCTGTCAGGCCTTCGGTAACCCTCTGCGCGGAGGGTTGGCCGGTAATTACGGGCGCTTGGGCCCAGGCGACCGCGCAAAATACCGAACCGGCAATCAAGCCCAGGGAGAGTCGTGGGGCAGGAAAGACTTTAGGAATTGGAGATTCGGTTAGCACGTAAATTCTCCTTCCGGATGGACGCTTCAAGCGGATATGTCTCCTATTAAACGACACCCATCCATACAGATCATAGATCAAATTTAATCCGCTGCTTGCGGTTATACGCCCGGAGTCCACCTCGATTTCCATTCTACTGGAGTTTTTATGGGATGCACCCCCTGCTTTTTACCCGGTCGCGGGTTATATGACCCCATGAACTAAGGGGCATGAGGGATTCACTATGCGCCGTCCTCTCGTCAAGGCCCGAAAAGAGGGAGGAAGGAGGGCGCAGAAAAGTTATTAGACAATGAGATGCGGCCGGGCTATATTTCCCCTCCCCGGTCGTTTAGCTCAGTTGGTTAGAGTACATCGTTCACATCGATGGGGTCGAAGGTTCAAATCCTTCAACGACCACCAAATCCTTCTCCGAACCCTCTTCCGAATTTATTCGCAACGGAACTTGTCGCTGCCCGCGGGAATCTCCTCGGGATATTTTCCGTCGAAGCAGGCGGAGCAATAATCGCCCCGGTTATGCGGCGCCGCGGCCTTGAGTCCGCCGATGCTGAGATAGCGCAGCGAATCGGCCCCCAGTAATTTGGTGGTTTCCTCGATACTGAGATTACCGGCGATAAGCTCGGTTTTGGAAGGGAAGTCCATGCCGTA
>CAYNXV010000188.1:0-6544 GCA_964401245.1 uncultured Bifidobacteriales bacterium
GATATTCCCCTTGCGGCTACGCTCCGTAAACCCACCCGCTCTGCCGATATAATAACGGACCGACGCCCCTTCCTTGAACAGCACGCTGGTTTCGAATCCTACCTCGCCGATCACCTTAACGGTATTCGAACGCTCCGGAATATACAGGCTGTCTCCATTTACCAACGAGATATTCGTCTTTCGATTAGGCTTCTTCAAAGCGGTGATGAAATCCACCCCTACCCTACCGATACTGTCCTTGGCCCGGTAAAACCGCCCGCCTTCGATATAGGCATTATCCTTGAAGCCGCCGGCTCGTTTAATGACAGAAGACATTTTTTCCCCGGGATACAAAAGCGCATACTTACCTGGCCTTTTGAACAAGCCTTCCAACGACACCACTTCCTTATTGTAATAGCTCGGGTCCACGGGAATATGCACCAAATCCTTCGCCTGTAACGGATAATGATCTCCGCTTCGAGCCAGGCCTTCCTCCATTGCCAAATCGAGTTGTTCCACCTTCGCTTCGCGTTCCCCGCCGCGAAACACCAAAGCCTTGCCCCGCTCATGATGCGGCAAATAACCTCCGGCCTGCATGACCAGGTCCTTCACCGTCATCCCTTCCCGGAACTCGAATTTTCCCGGAAAGAACACCGCGCCCGCGATTTCCACGCTGTCGGGCAGGTACATGTCCTTGGTGCTGTACAGGAGCACATTGTCGCGCGGCACCAACTGAATGGAATCGGTTTCGATTTCTTCCAGCGAATAGGCGAAAAGCAGGCTCGAACCGTCCGGATTGAAGCGCACCACATGCACCCGTCCCAAAAAGGCGTCTTCGCGCAGGCCGCCGGCTTTTTCCACCAGCTCCTGCACCGTTCGGATGTTCTCGGAGGCATAGGTGCCGGGATATTTCACCGGGCCGGTTACGGTGATGAAATCCTTGCTGGGCTCGGTGGATTTTTCCACCAGGATTTTGTCGCCGTCCTGCAACTCAACGGTGGCCGCGCCGGTCAGAAAATCCCGCGGAGGAGGCAGATCGAGATAATCGATTTTTCCGGAGGGGAAAATCCGCTGCACGGTGATTTTCTGGTTGGCCGCCGTGGCGTTGAGACCGCCGGCGAATTCCAGCAACTCTTTCACCCCTTCGCCTTTTTTCAATTCATAAGTGGCGGGACGGCCCACGTCGCCTTTGATTTCGACCAGGGCCTCCGCGCGACCGGAAAAGAGAATGTCTCCATCCTGCAACACATCGGGACTTAAGGTTTCGCCCCGGATGAGGTATTGGTATAAGTCGAGCGGAATCTTGTTGCCGCTCCGGTTGAGAGAAAGGTTTCGCACCGTACCGATGTCGGTGGGGCCGCCGGAGAAATAAAGGGCGCTTAAAATACTGGAGTTACCGGAAAAGACGTAACCTCCGGGTGTCTTCACCTCTCCCAGGACGAAAACCCGGATGGGGCCGGATTGGCTCATCGACAAATTCACGAAAGCCGTGCCTCGGTTGATACCGGAATAGATGCGGGCCAATCGTTCTTTGAGCCGGGCCTCGCCCTGCTCCAGATTCATCCCGCTCAAGGGCACCAATCCGATGCCTTCCAAAAAGACCTGGCCTTCGGAATTCAGAACCAGGTTGTACTGACGCTCCTTGTCGCCCCACAGGGATACGATGACATTGTCTCCGGGACGCAATACGTAGCTTCGTCCCACCGCGCTGGCCGTGCTCGAGAATGCGGTTCTGTCGATGTTCTGGAAAATCCGCTGCTCATAGCGCTTCGGCGGTTTGCGCTTGCGTGGGATGCGGATGCGATTCCCCAGGCTGTCGATTCCGATGCTGTCCGACAAGGTGTCGGCATAGGCGCCGTCGAAACTCTCGGGACCCGCTATAAGCGAATCGAGAATAGCCTCTTCCATGGCCCGGTCTTCCGGCGCGACCACCCCGGCCGCTCCTTGCAACCGGGATTGGCTTTTCCGGTCGGCCATCAGCGAATCCATCGTCCGCTGGTCCACGCCCATCATTTGCTGGGCCTGCAATTGCCGCGACTGGCTCAGCTTGTCCTCCAGACTTTGTCCGAAGGCCAGGGTGCAAAGCAGCAAGGGTAAAAGCGCGAAGCGGATCGGGTGGTTTCCGAACCTGTAAGTCGTTGTCATGGAACGCCCTATAGTAGAAATTCGCAAAATGAATGTCTAAAGAAGTGGTGGGAACGGAGGCAAAGTACCCGGTTTCAGCGCGAAAAAGTGTACGAAACCCAGGATCCCGCCTGCCAGTATTCCCCGATGCGGTCTTTTACATGCGACTCGTTCCGCACAAAGCGGTAGCCGGCGGCCAGGGAAAGGGAAAAATCCGGGAAGAGACGGTAATTTCCCACCGATTCCACCCGGAACTCGCGCTCTACGGTACCCGAAGGGGGGGAGTCGTCGTCCGTCCGCTCTGAAAAATATTCCTCAAACGGAGTGTACAGCCCTTTGTCTCCGCTTCGAAGCCACCCCACCCGCAAATCCCCTGAAAAGGGCCGGCCGAAGAGAGCCGGCACCAACACCTGGGCGGAATACCACAGGTCGACGGCATCGCCTCCCCGAATATAGCCCACCGGATAATCCACGACGAACTTGTCTATGAAACCGTCGTGTTCGTCCCTTTGGAAATTGCTGGAAAGAATATGCCGCGAGTAAAGCGTATTGTAAGGCTGGAAAAAATGGTAAAGGAACGGCTGGGTATATACGAAGGTCAGGCTTTGCATAACCGACCACCGCGGTGTAACCAAGGCATGTTCCACCCCTCCCAGATAACCGAACAAGCTGGGAGTGTTTCCGTCGCCTTCGGTGGCCGACCATTCCAGGTCGTCGAAAAAGGCCTCCCCCAGCACATGAAAACCCCGCCCCGCGCGCAGGCGGAAGTCGGCGCCCACGCCCCCGTTGGTGAAGCCGTCGTGGAAGCCGTTGTGGAAAACGGAGAAGGGGTTGGCGGAAACGAAATCGGGGGCCTTGCCTCCGATCACCTGGATTTCGGTGATTCCCAGCTCGAGACGCCCCAAATCGAAGGTGAGTCTATGCCCCACCAGGGTTTTGATGCGCTCGGCATACACCCGCTTGTGGGGATTGCTGTTGTGGGCGGAGGAGTAATTCCGTTGCCGGTATTCTTCGGAACCTACAGGGTAGTTTTCGGAGGCCGTGCCGCCCGGAGGAGTGCCTTCCAGCCAGGAGTTGAGGCTGGAGTAAAGGAAATGGTAGCGGGCGCGAGGCATTTTGGCCGTAAGAACGAATCCGTCATGATGGGGTGCGGCCGAGCTGAGCGCCAGGGAATGGCCCTGGGCAGGGCCCCAGTGGAGGGGAAAGCGGCCGAGTTGGAGAGCCAGAACGTCGCCGTTCAAGGAGAGATAGCCCAGCGAAGGTTCGTTGAGATTGACCTCCGCAGCGCCGAGGGGGATGTTTAGGCCCATAGGGTCTTCATGCCAGGCGCGCAGGTCGCGGCGCAGGTCGCCCCGGATGTAGATATGGCCCTTGGGCCCCAGCGCATGGCCGGCTTCAAGGCGCAGTAACGGGGGCGTTTCGGACCAGGCTTTGGCGGCCTCCGGGGTTATGCGATAAGAGCCCCAGCCGCCGGAAAATTCCTCGAAAAGTCGGCCGAAGGGATAATGTTTGCCGACGGGATCGAAGCCAAGATGAGTGGTGGCACGGAAAAAGCGGAAATCCGTTTCAATTGTAGGGTAATTGGAGGAGTCAGGACAGATTTCACCCCGGACCTTGGGCCATACCGAGGAATAGCTACCTTGTGAGCACTTACCCGTGGAATGCCGGTGCGCGATGGCGGCCAGGTCATCCGGAAGCACCAGTTTGTTTGGGGGCGAATCCGTCGCCCTGGTCCCCGTGGACCCAATGGCTGAACTAATTGGACTGGCTGCAACCGGCGTCCAACCGATAATCAGGGGCATCAGGGGCAGAACCATGGTAAGGATGGCGCGCATCATTGTCCGTAATTTTTTCGGCAAAGTCTTACTTGAATCCATTTCGATCTTTATTGAATAATACAATTCCCTATGTACGCTTCGCTCATTCTGATTGCATTCGCATTCTCGACCTGCACAATCGCCCTGCTTTTACGCTCCCCCCTGCGATACTATTTCGGGGATTCTCCGGATCACCGTAAGGTCCATCAGCAAATCATTCCCCGTCTGGGCGGTTTGGGCATCATTCTGGCCCTTTTGGCCGTGGAAACGGTCAGCCACTTTCTTTTCAGCGATGCCATGCCCTTTGCCAGTGATAGGCTTACCCTGGTTTTGCTTTTCCTTTCGCTCTTTCTCATCGCCTCGGGAAGCATGGATGATATCAAGCCCATTTCCTTCAAACTGAAATTTCTCTTCCAATTCGCCTTGGCGGCGGTAGTGGTGTTTTATTTCGGCTACGATTTCGAGCGTATCAACCTTTTCGGCCATACCTGGGAATTGGGGGTATGGGGCTCCATCCTATCCCTGTTCTGGATGGTGGGGGTGATGAATGCCTTCAATATCATCGACGGCATAGATGGGTTGGCGGGCGGAGTGGCTTTATGCGCCTTCGCGACCCTGGCCATTTTGGGCAACGCCAATGGGGCGCAGGGAATGGTATTCGTCAGCCTGGTCATGGGCGGATTGATTCTCGGATTTTTGGTCCATAATTTCTCTCCCACCAATAAGGTTTTTCTGGGTGATACCGGGTCACAATTCCTGGGGGCCGTACTGGGGATGTTGACCATGCGCCTCATGGAGCTTCCCTTGGCCGCGGCCTCTTACAGCTTTTTCGTTCCCCTGCTGATTCTGGGCTATCCCATCTTCGATATTTCGGTGGCCATGGTCAGGCGTTTCAAATGCCATGGCCATAAAAAGCTGCTTTCGCGTCTGATGCATATGTTTCATGCCGATAACGAGCATTTACACCATCGCATGGTTTATCTGGGCATGTCGCATATCCAATCCACCTTTTTGCTGGTGCTGGTGGCGGCCAGTTTGAGCAGCGCCGCGGTTATCATCTCCCGGGTGGAAACCGGCGTGGGCTTGGCGGTGACGGGATATCTGGTCTTGTCTCTCTTCCTCATCCTCAACCGGCTGGGGTATCTGGGAAACAAGTCCTGGATATACATTCCCCGCATGAAGCAATTGCCGGGCAGCATCGTAGGGCTTATCGATCCGGACGAGGTGTTCACGCATTCGCTGAAAAATTTCAATCAGAACAAATTCGAATTTCTGGCCATGGACCAGAAAATGACCAAGTTTTTGGGACATGATTTGGCCGCGGTGCTCCTCTACAACGCGGATCCGGAAAAATTCGAAGACCAATGGACGCAGGTATTGCGGGAAGCGGAATTCCACGATTGCAAGGCTGTGGTGATTGCCGGGCATGCGGAGCTGGAAAAAATCCGTAAGCTGAACCCCGATGGCTTCTCCTCCGTGCAGCTGATGGAAAAACCGGTGCGTGTGCCCGATCTTATCCGCGAACTGGAGAATCACGAGCAGGTACAGCGGAAATCAAGACCCAAGGTAGTGCAAGTCGAGCAAAAACTCTCTCTGGCCCAACTGGCACTAAAAAAGGCGAAAGATGAGCGGCAACAGGCATAGGGTGCTGGTTATCAGCCAGCGTCCCGACGTGCGCAATGAGCTGGTAACCCTGCTTTCGGGTTACGGGTATTTCGTGGAATATTGCTCATCCCAATTGGAGGGAGTGCGGAAGTTCCGGGCCCACAAGCAGCCCATTCTCATTCTCGATGCTCCGGTGCTGAAGGTTTTCCCCAAGCGCCTTTTCAAGCTCATTCGTCTGGTGCGGCGCAATACCATCATTCTGGTCACGGCGTATAAAAATGAAGAGGCGGCCGCTTTCGGGCATTTGCAACAGGGCGCCTATGATATTCTCAATCTACCCCTCCGGACCGACTTTCTAACCCTCACGCTGAACCGCGCCCAGGCCCATCACATGCTCCTTATCGAGTCGCTGTTCGTTAAGAACGCGGCCTTTTTCGGGTTGCTGATGCTGCCGATTTGGGCGTTTTTGGCCTACCTGTTGGTGAAATAAACCTACATTCCGGGCAGGTAAATCCATGCCCCATCTTCTGCCCCACAACGCTGTTCTCATCACCGCCCGGGGTAACAACCAAAGCATTCCGGACAAGAACCTGGCGCTTATCGGCGGCAAACCGAGCCTGCGGTACGTTATCGACGCGGCTCAGGCGGCGGAGCGGGTCAATGCGGTGTTCGTATCCACCGAAGACGCGTTGATTCGCGAACTTGCCTTGGAATTGGGATGCGGCGTTATAGACCGTCCTCCCGAATTGGCTTCACCTGACTCCAATCACGGCGACACCATTCGCCATGGTGTGCTGGAAATCCGGAATCGGATTCCGGAGTTGGATTGCGTGACGGTGCTGTTGGGTAATACCGTAATGGTTTCCGGGAGTCTCATCGATCTCAGTCTCGAAATTCTGGCGGCGCAGTCGGATTTCGATTCGGTGATGAGCGTCTGGCAGGCGCAGGACGATCACCCTTATCGGGCCCTGCGTCTGAACGCCCGGGGCTATCTTGAATCCTTTATGAACATCGAATGC
>CAYNXV010000189.1:0-6391 GCA_964401245.1 uncultured Bifidobacteriales bacterium
TCGGTTGCATGATCGAGGTGCCTTCGGCGGTGACCATGGCCGACGAGCTCGCCCGCGAAGTGGATTTCTTCAGTATCGGCACCAACGATCTGGTGCAATTCGCCTTGGCGGTGGATAGATCCAATCAGCGAATTTCCGAGTTGTACGAGCCCCAGAATCCGGCCGTCCTGCGCATGATCAAATCGGTAATCGACGCGGGACGTTCCAAGGGAATAGAAGTGGGGGTTTGCGGCGAAATGGCCAGCGATCCGCTTTCGGCCATCGTGCTGGTCGGCCTGGGGGTTGATGACCTGTCGATGGGACCCGGCGCCCTGCTCGAAATGAAGCGGTTGATCCGGTCCATCTCCTATGAAGAGGCACGCGAGTCCGCCGAGGATTTGTTGCGATTGACCACCTCGGACGAAATATCCCGTTACCTTCGTCGGCGATACGGCGCCAAACTCGAGGAATTGGGGATTGCGAAGTTCCCCGAAGCCGGCGCGACCCGGCGATAAGCCCTACTCCGGACTTTACCGGATGGAACCTTTTTATCTTAGTTCAATGCGACTTTCCATGAAAATTCTTCCGGTACTACTGGTATTCGGCTTGGCCGGTTGGGTTCCGTCAATCGCCCAATCCAACCCGGTTTCCGATTCCGCCCCGCTTCCCTTCGACCTTCAATCTCCCGACATCAAAGAGCGGAAAGCCTTTCAATTGGCCATGATGCGGGCCAATGACGCCCTGCATTCCAAAAAATATTCCCACGCAGTGCGATTCCTTTCCGATTTGCAACCCACCGAAAAAACCGCCCAGGTCTACAAAACGGTTTTGCTGGCCCGAGCCTTCATCGGATTGGAGGATTTCGCCGCGGGAGACAGCGTATTGGCCTCGACATTGTCATGGGTTACAGGTTCCACTTGGCGCAATTACCTGACCTCCTTGCGGCTCGAAACCTTTCCCCGCACGAAAGTTTCCGATTCGGTCCAGCTTGCGTATTACCGTGAAATCCTCCTTGCACGGTTCGAACCCGAAACCCGGTACCATGCCTTATTCCAAATCCTACGATTGCGCGGATTCAACGGAGAGTTGGATGGCTTTGAAGAGGATTTGGAGCAGCTGGTGCGGCTATCCCATGCCGATATGCGCCTTGACTCCCTATACCGGCTGGTTTCCCAAAGGGTGAAGTCGGTACAGGAGCCTTGGCGTCACCAGGCGCTGCTGTTGGCATGGGAAGAAAAAAAAGGGTTGTACGAAAACGCCATCAAGCGGGCCAAGGCCATGCGCGGTTTGAAGAGCGATCCGGCGGAAACCAAAACCCATGCCATGCATGTGGCCGACCTTTACTATAAGAATCGCGATTTTGCCGGCGCCGCAAAAATGTATCGGGAATATGTGGATAAATACGGGAAGGATCCCCACGCCTTGCTGCAAATCGCGCGCTCCTACGATAAACAACAATTGTCCAAAAAATCCCGTTCCTGGTATGATCGGTTTCTGGAAGAGTATCCCGCGCATGACAAGACATCGGAGATTTACTGGCTGCGGGGGTGGGAACTTGAAGCGGAGGGAAAGTACGACGATGCCATCGAATACTATCTGCGTCAATTGACCAGTTTCCGTAAAGGCAGGAGAGGCGAATGGGCCAATTTCCGTATCGGATATTGTTATTACAAGGCGGGAAACCTGCCCAACGCGCTGCAATTTTTCCGTAATGTAAGGGATCAGGGGAATTCAGCCGCCTCCGACGCCGGTCTCTATTGGGAGGGAAGGGTCCAGGAGGAATTGGGAGACAGCGCGGCCGCCCGGGTTGCCTATGAAGAAGCCTATAGGAAATTCCATTTCCGGTTCTACGGGCAAATGGCCAAGGAAAAAATCACCGAGCTGGGTGGGTGGAGCGACAGTCTGTCGCAAGTGGTCGATTTCGGAAAGGAATATCGCGGGGACGTAATGGCTTGGATGCGGGGCAAATTTTCCCGTTTCAATCCTTCCATCGATAGAAGCTATGAAAGCGAATATGTGAGCGTACCACGCCTGCTGCAACTGAAATTGGATACCTTGGCGCTTTACACGCTCGAAACCTATCCCTCCGAAATCTCCTCCAATCCCTGGTTTCTATTCGCCTATGGGAGCCTTCTGCAAAAGCAGGGATTGTGGGGGGAGAGTTATCGCCTGGCCATGCGGCTCAACAACCAGATTCCCGCCGAAGACATGGGCAAGACCCCACGCAAGGTGCTTAAGCTCATCTATCCGAAACCCTATCCCGATCTCGTGCTCAAGCACGCGGTGGAACGGAATCTCGACCCCGAATTCATCTACGCTCTGATGCGCCAGGAGTCGGCCTTCGATCATAAAATCAAGTCCTGGGCGGGTGCCGTGGGCCTGATGCAAATCATGCCGGCCACGGGAAAGGCATTGGCCAAACGGGTCCGCCTGGATGATTTTCATCCCTATCAGTTGACCTCCGTCGATGTGAACATCCGATTGGGCACCACCTATTTGAACGAGTTGAAAAGGAAATACGACGACAATTATTTCTTCGTCCTGGCCAATTATAATGCCGGTCCTTCGCCGGCCGCCCGCTGGAAGGGGTTGCATGGAGACAAGCCCGTTCACCTCATGGTGGAGGAAATCAGCTATTGGGAAACCCGTGATTATCTCAAGAAGGTAATGGGCAACTATTGGACGTACCGGCAGATCTGGGCCGATAAGCCGTGACCAGGCGCCGGCTTCCCGTTTTGGGACTTTGGGTGGGACTGTGCGCCTTCGCAGGCGGTTCCGGGGTGGCGGCTGCGCCGGCCGATTGTTGGGCCATCGCCAGACTCAAATACGGCGGTGGAGGAGACTGGTATGCGGGGCCCTCCATGCTGGTCAATTTGCAAAAGCACGTCAGGCGTACCCTGGAAGCGCCCGTTTGCGAGCAGGAGAAAATCGTTTCGCCGCATGATGCCGACCTTTATGATCATCCCATTTTGTTCATGACCGGTCACGGCAACGTGGAGTTCTCCGAATCCGAAAGAAAGGTCTTGCGTGACTACCTGCTTCGGGGGGGATTGCTGTTCGCCGACGACAATTACGGCATGGACGCCTCCTTCCGGCGCGAAATGCGCGCGCTGTTTCCCCGCCACGCTTTGCGCCCCTTGCCTTCGCGGCACCCCGTCTATCGATCGCACTTCCGCTTTCCTTCGGGATTGCCGAAAATCCATGAGCATGACGGAAAGCCGGCCCAGGCTTGGGGAATCGAAGTGGAAGGGCGGGTAGTGGTGCTTTATACCCATGAAACGGATTTGGGCAATGGATGGGAAGACCCGGAGGTGCATAAGCTGCCTGCGGATGCGCGCGAACAGGCGTTACGCATGGGAGTCAATGTCGTTGCCTGGTTTTTGCAAGGCCAAAGGTCGAAATGACACCGGGTCGGGACGGTTTCCGTGAACGATTTTGAACGCCTGACCGATTTACTCGCCCGTTACCGCCGGCGCTCCCTCGCCGGGGCGGGATTGCGAGTGTTGTCCGTTCTGCTGTTTTTACATGGAGCCATGCTGGCGTCGGTGGGTTGGCTTTCCTTGCGCCGGCCCCTGAGCGAGGGTCCCCTGCAGGCGTTGCAAACCAGCTACGTCCTCTACCTGTTACTGCCGCCTGCGCTTTACTTCCTGAGCCGCCTTCCGCGATACTCCCTCAAGGAATGCGCCCGTCGGCTCGACCGCCTGCATCCTTCCTCCCCCGATCCCTTCCGTACCGTTTTGTCATGGCAAAGCCACTCCCCCGAAACCCGGGAAAGCCTCCAGAGGCTCTTTGGGGCCGGAGCATCGGCCTTGTCCCTGCCTCCACAAGCGCCGGGCAGATGGTACCCGACCTTATTTCTCCTGGGATGCCTTCTGCCGCCGGGAGCGGCATTGCTATCGGGCTCGCCCGCCGAATTCGCGGCGCGCGTTTTCAATCCCTGGGGAAAACTGGCCTCCCTGCCGAAGCTGGAATTTTCCATCGACGCTCCCCGGCGCGTTATCGCCGCGGGGGATTCCGCCCGGGTCATCGCGCGGTTACGGGGATGGATTGAAGGCCAAACGGTCTACGCCCGGGTCGCTACCGGAAACGAGGAAATACGGTTTCCCCTGGCGGCGGACGACACCCTGCATTTCGCCTACGGTCCTTTGCGCCACGACGCGAAAATCCGCCTGGAGGCCGCCAACGGCAGCAGCGCCGGGGTTACCTTCCGCGTGGTGTCGCCTCCGGGTCTGGCGTCTTTCCGGGCCGTGGTCACGTCTCCGGGGTATACCCGTAAGCTGCCGGATACCTTGCCCGCCGGTCTCGGCAATTTCGCCGTACTGTCGGGAAGCCGGGTGGCCTGGCAGGTCGAAACCTCCCGCGACTTACGGGCCTTCGAGTGGCACTTTTCCGTTACGGACGATTCGGGGCTTGCCGTCGCAGACACCCTCGCGTTGGGAAAGGGGAAAAAATTCCGGTGGGAGCGGACGGTGACCGGGCCGATGGCCTATGGATTCGATTTGACGGATCGCGATGGCGTGAACAATCGGTTGCAAGGCGCCTTTCGCGTGGACATGCTGCGGGACGCGCCTCCCGAAGTGCGCATCCTTTCTCCCGACGACGGTCATTCCCTGGGCCGTGATATGCGGACCGCCGTGCAATTGCAGGCGCGCGACGATTTCGGTCTGGTTTCGCTATACCTCGAATATCGTGTGCTGAGCGACGGCATCGTCAAGTCGGAAGGACGGCTCTCCTTGCCCGATTGGCTGCGAAGCGCGAAAGCGGGCCTCATCCACCGGGTTTGGAACCTCGACTCCCTGGACCTCCGTCCGGAGAATGTGGTGGAGTATTCCTTTATCGCCTATGACAACGATACCGTGAGCGGCCCCAAAGCGGGTCGCAGCCAAAAGCACACGCTGCGCCTGCCGTCGGTCAGGGAAATGATCGCCGAATCCAGAAAGAGCGAGGAAAGCGCGGTAACGGCTTTGCAAAGCGCCTTGCAGCGACAGAAGCAATTGGAACGCAAATTGATGCGTTTGAACTCTCAGGAGCGCGAAGATGCCCCACCCTCGTTATCCGGCCACGAGATCAACCGCATCATGCGCCTCGATCCCCTGCAGCATCAGCGGCGCGCCCAACAGACCCGCAAACAATTGCAAGCCAAGCTGGAAGCGGGCAAAAAGACCGGGGATACCCATGGGGCGAGCGTAAAAAATCTGCGCGAGTGGGAAAAGGCCCTGGAAAAAAGCGGGAAGGCGGTACCCAACGCCGATCCCGCCGGCCTCCCGCTGGAAGAGAAAATGAAAGTTCTGGACGAGCTTTCACGGAATCTGGACAGGGAGCGGGAAAAAATCGCCGGCCTGAAGAAGGAATTGGAAAAAGACTCCCGCTTCGACGGTCTCGATAAAAAGCAACTGGAAAGCCTGGAGGATAATCTCCGGAAAAGCCTGGATGAACAGAAGGATTTACGGGAATTCCTCCAGGACGATGCGCGAAGCTCGGTGATGCGGACCGAACTTTTCCAACAAACGATGGAAGAACAGATGGAAATGGCGCAGGATATGCGTTCGGCCGAGAAGGAGCTTTCGGAGTTGATTGAAAAAGGCATGCGGGAAAACCTGATTTCACCTGAAATTATGGCTAAAATGGAGAAAATCCAGGAAATGCTGAAAGAGGTCATGCCCGATAGCGTAAGGGAGATGTTGGAAAGGCAAGCGGCCGGCGAGGAAGTAGACGCCGATGATCTCCAGCGGGAATTGCGAAAGCTCATGGATCAGCAAAAGGAATTGGAGCAGACCTTGAATCGGGCTCTTTCCATGCTCGAGAACATGAAACAACGCAAGCGCATGCGGGAATGGGAGAAGATGCTGGGAGATCTGGAAAAACGCGAATCGGAATTGGGAAAAGCCTTGGATGGCGGCGGGGAAAACCAGGCCATGCAGGCTCGCCAAGAAGCCATCTCGAAGCAGGCGGGAGAATTGTTCGAAGAAATGGACAGGCAGGGAGCTGGGGAGAAAGGTTCCACTCCGGATCCCGCCGCGCGCGAAAAGGCGATGAAGGCGATGCAGGCCGTAACCGAAAACCTGCGCAAGCCCGGAGAGCAGGCTAAAAAGCAGGCGGCGCAATCCGCCGCCGCCGCGGGCAAGCAGTTGGGGGAAATGCGCGAGGCGTTGGCGCAAAGCCTGGGCGGAGGGTCCGAGAAGGGAGTGGATCTGCGGAAACTTCAGGCTATGATTCAGGAATCTTTGGATTTATCCGAAATGCAAATCCTGGTGCAATCGGGTCAATCCCGACGCGAGTCGGCCGGCTGGCAGGGCGGCGAAACCGGCCTGTATTCCTCCGTGCATCAAATCGCCAGGGGGTTGCAAGGCGACATCAGGGATTTGGCGGGGCGCCTGCCGTTTGCCGCGCGGGTACTACTCGACGAATCCCG
>CAYNXV010000190.1:0-4873 GCA_964401245.1 uncultured Bifidobacteriales bacterium
CAAGGCCCGGGAATTGGCACGCAAATCATTCCTTCCAATCTCCTTTTCCATGCCGGAAGCTACGGCTACGGGGTCGATTCCAAATATTACGAGGGCAGCTGGACCATGCTTCCTGATTTCAATGCGCTTACGCCGTCGAGTTCGGATCTTCGGAACACCATCAGGATTACACCCCGCTCCAAAAATGACGGCTTCGGATTCGCATTCGACGGTTATATCTACCTGCCCTCGCCGGGGGACTATACTTTCTTCCTTAGCTCGGACGACGGGAGTAAAATGTGGATAAACGGCGCCTTGATCGTCGATAATGACGGCACTCATATCATGGTGGAGAAGTCTGCAACCGTGTCCTTGGGGGCGGGATTCCATCCCCTACGCGTTACCTATTTCGAGCACTCCAGAAGCGAGGGACTGGATGTGAAAATCAAGGGTCCTGGCATGCCAAAGATATCCATACCTTCGGAATTGCTTTTCAAGGGTAATTCCGGGCGGAATTTCTGATCGGTTTCATATCACGAGGTATCTTACCAACCAGAGCAATTGGGATGGGAAACAGAAATCAGGCGGTTGCGGAATCCTCCTCCCGCTTTTGAAACAAGGGGAGAATCATGATGAGGGCCACTCCCACGCAAACGTAAGAGTCGGCCAGATTGAAGGTCGGCCAGCGAGGGTGAATTCCGGGGATTCCCACATCGATGAAATCGGTCACTTTATGCAGCGTCAGCCTATCGGCCAGATTGCCGAAAGCGCCGGCGAGGATAAGGGCAATGCCCGTGCGGGTTCCACTTTCGCTTGCAGGCAGACGCAGATAGTAGATACTGAGTGCCGTCACGGCCACCAGGGTCACCAAACCGAAAAACACGCTGGGATGCAGAAAGGGAAGCAGGGCCTGGGGCGATAATCCGAAGGCGGCGCCTTCATTGAAGACCAGGCGGAAACGGACCCATTCGCCCGCTATGGGTACGATATTCCAATAATCCGGCTCACCTCCGGGAAGCGCGAAATGCCCGCGGGCCAGGAGCTTGGTGTATTGATCCGCGGCAAAAGCGACCAGCACCAGCATAAGTCGAAGAAAGGATGGGTTTCGCAGCATCTCACACCAGGGGAATAAGGGAATACTTTGGCAATATCCTATTCATATTACAAAAATCGCGCGTGGGTGCTCAGGCCATGCTGAAAGCCGACAGCGCGGCTTCGAGGCGGCGCAAGCGGCGACGGAAGAGCCGCCGGATCAGGAAATCGGACCAGCAGGAGAGACTGGTGATGCGGATGATATTGCGGACTTGCCGACGCCTGATTTTTATTTCGACCGCGGGCTTGACGGCATTGCGGTTTTCGGCTGCCAGCACCAGGGTTTCGACAGCCATGAAAAGGGGCCATAGGCAGAAAAGGCGCAGCCGGGGTTCCAGTCGGGGCAACAGGCAGGTGTATTCCAGGGCATCTTCGAGATGCCGCTTGGCTTTACCGATGAGGACATGGGAAACCGATTCGGCCTCACGGCGGTTTTCCGGAAGGTGCAGCAGGGAGGTGCTGAGGTTTTTTTCCCGAAGCAGGGATCCGGGAATAAAGGAAACGTTTCTTTCGCGGTCGGCTTGAATGTCTTTGAGGATGTTCGTCAACTGCAATCCCAAGCCGAAGGAGACGGAGAATTTTTTCAATTTCCCCAATCGCCGACTTCCGATCAGCGGCGTATGCAAAGCGAAGAGTTCACCCAGCATGATTCCTACCGTGCCCGCCACGTAATAGCAATACCTGTCCAAATCCTCCATGGAATCGATGAGGGTTCCCTCGGGGAAGGCCGAGCCTTGCCGGCCGGAGAACTCGGCCATGCCTCCGCTCATTTCCTTTACGCAGCGGGCGATGATGGCTCGGGCCTCGGGTTTCACCAGCCGGTATTCCCCGAAAATCCACTGCGAGTGATAGAGCAGCAGATGATCCCATTCATCGGAATTTTTCCACTCCGGAGGCAGGGACTGCAGGAAATTCCGCAACCTGGAATCGTTGTCGTTGCTTTCCGAAAAAAGCTCCGCGAATTCGTGCAACAGGGCCGCTTTCTCGCCGGGAGGGAGGCCGGTATCGTCTTCCAAGGTATCGGCCATGCGGCAAAAGAGATAGGCCAATAGCACTTGACGCCGCAAAGGCGCGGTCAGGATTTGAATGTTGAGCGCGAAAGTCCGCGAAACCTTTCCCAGCACGAACGAGGCGTAGGCCCGGGGATTTTCGATATGCCCGGACAGGAGTTTACCGCGCCATGCGATTTCTTCGCCGGTGGGAAGGGGAGAGGATGGGATGGTCATGGCAGGGGAAAGGGATTGCAGTTCGGAAGGGGATAATGCATAGGCTATGGGGCCCAAAGTTAGCAACTAAACCCGAAATATCCGGGGATGCTTTTCAGCCCATTTCCATGGCCTCTTCCATATGGGGAGGGCTTTTTTGCGCCCGGGCGCTTTTTTTTTCCATCTTCAAAGTGATCAGGAGTTCTCCGGCTTCGTCGGCCCGACGCAAATGGCTTTGGAATTGATAGGCCGCCAGGTTTTTAAAGGCGGAGTCACCCGGGAATTTTCCCTCCTTGAGGAGTTTGGAGCGCAATTCATCATGCATGTGGAAATACACATCCTCCTCCTGTTTATAGCGCCGTGTTACCCAGAGCCTTTCCAATCGCCAGAATACCCAGCCTATGACCAGGCAAGCGGCAACCGCCACACCCCAATGAACGAAAGCGAAAAACCGGCTCAAAATTGCGACCTGACCCAGGCTGACCGTCACCAGCAGCAGACGGGTATAAAACACTACCGTGGCTTTTTTCCGCTTCGTCCAGCTCAGGGGAATGTATATCCAGGATTTTCCGCTTTTCAGCCGCTTTTCCAATTCCATGGGATAGGCGATGAAGCTGCACCAGGCCCAATGGATCAGAAATAACCCAAGGGCAGCGCCGAGGAAGACGTAATTCAGCGATTGCCATGAGGTCGAAAGCAAAGTCATATTTTCTCCTGGTCAGCCTGGAAGGGCATTTTCAGACCGCCGGTTTCCGTTGGGACGCAAAAATTTACTAAATCTTATTCCCTTCCCCACGACTACCGGGGAGTTCTGTTTTCCCACGCCCTTTAGGGAGATTGCTTGATTCCTTCTGCCACCTCGACGAACAGTTGGACCTTCTGCCTGGCTTCTCTCAAAGAGAAACTTTCGGAAGACGCCTTTCGTCAATGGATAGCTCCCTTGAAGGTGCTTGAGTTGAGCGAGTTCCAGATGAACCTGGGCGTGCCCCCCAATCTTGATCTCGACCAATTGACCAAAGGTTACTTGGGTCTCATCGAGCATTGCTTTCAAGAAGCCAATAGCCGCGAAGTTCGGGTCAATCTGCGTAAACTGCCTCCCAATTTCGGCGTCGGCCGTCCTTCCGCCTCATTCTCCTCCATGCCGGCTATCGATCTCAACCCCAATTACACTTTTGATGAGTATGTGGTGGGAAGCAATTCGCAATTCGCCTATTCTGCGGCCCAGGCCGTGGCCCGTGAGCCCGGAGGCACCAAATTCAACCCCCTCTTGATTTATGGGGGTGTGGGATTGGGAAAAACCCATTTGCTCCAGGCCATCGGAAATTCCGTTTTGTCGGAATTTCCGGGAAAAAAGGTGCGGTATGTCACCTCCGAAACCTTTTACCGCGAATTCGTGGAATCCATCCAGCATAACCGCATCAACGAATTGTCCAATTTCTACCGCAGCGAGGTGGATATCCTGCTGATGGACGACGTGCAATTCATGAGCGGAAAAGACCGGACCCAGGAGGAATTCTTCCATATCTTCAACGCTTTGCACCAAAGCCGCAAGCAAATCGTATTGACCAGCGACGCCCCTCCGGGAGATTTACGGGGATTGGAAGACCGCCTCGTGAGCCGCTTCCAATGGGGGTTGTTCGTGGATATCCAGCCGCCGGATCGCGAAACCCGGGAGGCCATTCTGCATCGCAAGGCGCAAGTGCTGAACCTGGATATTTCCGCGGATATCATTTCCTACCTGGCCGAGGCCATCGATTCCAACATCCGTATTCTGGAAGGCGCCATACGCCAGCTTCTCCTGCAGGCATCCATCAAGCACTCGGACATCACCATGGAGCTGGCGCGCGAAATCGTGAACCGCACGGCTTCGAGTCGGCCCAACAAAAAGGTGTCTCCGGAGGAAATCACCTCGGTGGTCGCCAATTTTTTCACGGTGGAAGTCGACAAGATAATCGAACAGGGCAGGGGTACCAAAGAAGTGGCCCAAGCGAGGCAATTGGCCATGTTCCTGATGAAGGAGCTGACGTCGGCCTCATTGAAATCCATCGGTCAGCGCTTCGGTGGCCGTGACCACAGCACGGTGGTGCATGCCATCAAGACGATTGAGAAGGCGATGGAAAAGGACGGGGCCTTCAAGAAAAGCGTGGACGCCGTGATGGGGAAACTGCATACGCGCAGCTGACGGGAACCCTTACCACCCGACCCTTACCCCATATTCGTTACAACTGCGGCCAATCCGGACATTCCGCGGCCAAGAATCTCCCCACCTCATCGCGCACTTCTTCGGCCGTATGCATTTGCAGCAATTTCTGCAATAACGCGGCGCAGCGCTTCGTATCCAGCATGCCCAGGGCATTCCGGATGGGATCGGCGGCGGCCGGGGCAATACTGAGATCGGTTAGTCCCAGGCCCAATAGAATGGGCAGGGCATAGGGATCGCCCGCCATTTCGCCGCAAACGGAAACGGGTTTGTCCGCTCTTTGAGCGGCCTCGCAAATTTTGGCCAAAGCCGCCAGCATGGGAGGGTGGAAAGACTGATAATAATCCGCCACCTTTTCATTGCCCCTGTCCACGGCAAAGAGATATTGGATGAGGTC
>CAYNXV010000190.1:4973-6281 GCA_964401245.1 uncultured Bifidobacteriales bacterium
ATGTCGCGGCGCGCCAACAACATGCGGATGGAACGCCAGCCCAGGTAGGGATTCTCCTCCTTGCCCCAGTCGAAGTAGCGCAGGGGCTTGTCGCCTCCCACATCCAGGAGGCGGATGGTCACCGCATGCGGATCGCAACGCTTGACCACTTGCCGGTACACCTCCAGCTGCACGTCCTCTTCGGGAAAATGATTGCGAATCATGAAGAGGAATTCGGAACGGTACAATCCGATTCCCTGTAAACCGTATTTGCGCATCAGCTCGATATCCGAGAGCAGGGAGATGTTTCCCAGCAGACGTATGGGCGTTCCGTCGAGAGTATGCGAATCCAAGGTATGCAGAGGAGCCTGCCGCAATTCCAACTCCTGCCTGAGGCGCTGGTATTCACGCCGCACGTGGGCGTCGGGACGGATATAGATGAGACGCGAATTGTCGTCGAGAATCACGGGAGTACCGTTTTCCAAGTAGTTCGTGATTCCAGGGACGCCCATGAAACAGGGTATGCCCAGCGAACGCGCCAGAATGGCGGCATGCGAAGTGCTTCCGCCTTTTTCGCAGATGATTCCGAGCAGCCGCTTGGTCTGGAGATAAATGAGGTCCGAAGGCAGCAATTCCACGGCGGCGACGATTCCGCCTTCCAAGGTGGTTTCGCGCACCCTTACCGGGTCGTTGACTTCGAAGAGGGCGTTGATGAGCCTGAGCGCCACATCCTGCAAGTCCGCGCTTTTGGTGGCGAGGATGGCGCTTTTGGAGCCGTCGAAGGTTTTCAGCAGGTTGCGCGTCGCCAATTTGACGGCGAAAGGCGCCGTCATTTTTTCGCGGATATGGCTTTCAATGGCGCCGATGAATTCGGGGTCGCCCAACATGAGCAGGTGGGTTTCGAAAATGAGCGCGTCCATTTCGGCGAATAGCTGGCCGGCCTTGGCGCGCAGCCATTCGCTTTCCTTTATTGCCAATTCCAGGGCCTTGTGAAAGGCCAGGATTTCAGCTTCGGGGTCGGGGCATTCCGTGAAGTAGATGGTGTCCCAGATTTGATGGGTTTTAAGGACTACCACCGTGCCTTCGGCTATGCCTCCGAAGGCCACTTGCGCCTGGAAAAACGGCGGCGACTCTTTTGGCTTGGGTCGGGACTCGCCCAGCAGCGAGATGGAATCGGGCGAGCGCAGCAATTTGTTTTCGATGAGGGTGCCGAGTTGGGCGGCCAGGGTATAGGCCAAGTCCTCGACGGTGGCGGGAAAAGGCAGGGCTTCGCTCGATTGCAATGTCAGTACGCCGCCGCTGCGTCGGGTCTCGGGAGGAATGGGTATG
>CAYNXV010000191.1:0-2801 GCA_964401245.1 uncultured Bifidobacteriales bacterium
TCAGCTCCTCGTTCTCGAGCCCCAGTCTTTCGGCCGTGCCGGGCCCGAAAAAGGCGGCATTGTCCCAGGTCAATTGGGTCATGGGCTTGGGAAGCTCCTGCAACCAGGCATTGTTGGCGAATTCCCCGTCCCAAATGTTGGGATCGGGACGCCAGGTGATTTCCACCATCGTCTGGCCTTGCTCCAGTAAAGCGGGTTCGGGACTGGGCCGACGCTCCGCTATCCGTTGTGCGACAATTTGCGCCCAATCCGGAGCCAATGATACGGATTGCACCGGCAAGGCGCTGCCCTCCAGGAACCCAAGGAAAAGGGCCTTGCGCCAGATTGCTTCGAAGTCTCCGCTTATGTCTTGGCCTTGCCAATGGGAGCGCAGTATTTCATAACCATCCGGATTCACCTCACCTTGATGCATGGCCAGAATTTCCAGGGCGGAACGCGAAGCATACAAAGGCTCAATCAGGGGCTGCGTGAAAGAAACCGTGCCGTCGAAGGCGCGCAAGTCCCCCCACGATTCGAGATAATGGGACAGGGGAAGGTGCCAGGTTGCCAGGCGGGCCGTTTCATCGCGGAAGAGGCTGGCGGATATGCTCATCGGAACTGCGCGCAGGGCCGCGGCGAAATCGAGATCCGCCGGAGCGCTGTAAACCGGATTCACGTCGAGCATGAGCAACGCTTCCACGTTTCCGGCTCGCATGTCGCCAACGAGAGTGGCAAGCGATTCGAAGTGATTCTCCGCGCTGCCTTCCGGAGATTCCGTAAAGGTTACCGTCGCGCCGATATTCCCCAATGTGGCGTTGATGGCTTGCATCAGGGCTTGCACTTCAGGGCTCACCGGTTCTCCGGCCAGCACCAGTCCGCGGCCTCGGTTCTCCCGCAAATCCTCCGCCAATACCCGTACCCATTCGCTTTGTTGCGCGGTAAGCGCTTCTTCTGCCGCCGGTGATTGCGGGTTTTCCATCGGGGATTGCCGCCACACTCCCAATTCCCTCCCCAGGGCGAATGCAATGGCTTCCACACGCGAAGGGGGAACCACGAGCCGATGATCGGCCATGCCGGCCGTGAGGGACGGATAGTGATTCACGCTGTACAAACGGTTCATGCGGGCCTCGCGCGCGTCGCCGCTCCGGATTTTGCGCCGGGAGGCGAAGTCGCGGGCATACCTTACCTTGCCCGGACCCCATGACAGAAAATCGGCGTCCAGGGAAAAGATCACTTCAGCCGCGTCGAAATGATAAACGGGAGTGAGTGGCCTGCCGAAGGCGATGGCGGCTCCGGCGAATCCGTGGCTGCCGCCGGTGGGATCGTATTGATGCCATCTGGCCTGCGGAAATTCCCGCAGCAGCGCTTGAATCTTTTGCATCTGTGTGGGAGAGGTAACGGTGCCGGTGAGGATACGCAGGCCCCTGCCTCCGGTGGCGCTCCAGAATCGGCGTCTTTCCGCCAAAGCCGTGGCGAATTCCCCCCAGGAGGAGATGCGACCCTGCCGGGTCGCCACCTGTGCTCTTTCGGGATCGTACAGCGTCAGCACGGAAGCTTGCGCGAACACATCGGTGGCGCCGAGATTGGCCGGGTGCTGGGGATTGCCTTCGATTTTTGTGGGCCGTCCCATGTGGTTTTCCGCGAGCAGGCCCTGGGCGTATCCCCCGAACGGCATTGAGGTGGCGAAGTAAAGGGGCTTGCCCGGAATGAGCTGTTCCGGCGGACGGACATAGGGTAGCATGCGCTCCGGTTCGCGGCGGGGCGTACAAGCCATTCCAGCCAAAGCCATGGAGGCGCCCATGAGCTGAAGGAAGCGGCGCCGGTTCAGGGATTGGCTCCATGCCGAAGCCCCATAGGGAAATTCCCGATGCAGCCACTCTTCGAATTCGGGAGCCTCCGCGAGTTCCTCCAGGCTGGTCCAAGCGCGTTTATCACCGCCATTTCCCTCACCATCGCTTCGGGACAAGGTGTCACGGATTTTATCCCAGTCCAAGGGCGCGGATGCTTTTACGGTTTCGCTCATCGATGGCACCTCGTGCAATCCGTCAGGTTTTGGGTTTCAATTCCGTATTTCCTCATCAGCGCGCGGCCCATTTCCAGTCCATCCCCTTCGGGTTGCCAGGTCATATCTGTGATATGCTCCAGGGGACGCAAGTGCGGCGTGGGATCACGATGACAATCCACGCACCATTGCATGAAAAGCGGTTCGGCCTTCCAGAGAAGCGGCATCTCATCCACCCGACCGTGGCAGGTAACGCATCCGATACCGTTCTGCACATGGGCGCTATGGTTGAAATAGACGAAATCCGGAAGATCGTACACCCGCCTCCAATGTATCGGCATGCCGGTACGCCAACTCTCCCTTACGGGTTCCAGTATCGGCGCTTCGGTCCATACCTGCGAATGGCAGCTCATGCAGGTTTCCGTGGGAGGGATGTCGGCGAAGGCGGATCTCTCCACGGAACTGTGACAATACCTGCAATCTATGCCCAGTCCCTGCACATGATGCTCATGCGTGAATTGCACCGGCTGCTCTATGGGTCTTCCCACTTGCGTTTCCCAGGAGGAACGGTTCACGGCCACGCCGAAATACACCAATCCCACCAAGGCGAAGGGAAGCCCGATAAGTGACACCCGCATTATCGTGTTCATAGCGGGATGCGAATTGGCGGTCCTCACTTCATCGTTCATTGCGGTTCGAACCTTCCCCGTTCCCAACCGGAGGGCCGCAACTCCCCTTCCAAAGGCCTTTCGGCGACCTCGACGTCGATGGTCAGTCTTCGCCCGTCGCGAATCAATTCGATGCGGGTGCGGGTTCCCGG
>CAYNXV010000191.1:2901-6231 GCA_964401245.1 uncultured Bifidobacteriales bacterium
ATGGCGAAGCCGATGCCCTGATGGCCTCCGGTTTGCGAAAAGATGGCGGTGTTGACGCCGATGATCTCTCCTCGAAGATTCATCAGCGGACCTCCCGAATTGCCGGGATTGATGGCGGCGTCCGTTTGGAAAAAGTTTCCGTAGGTGGTGATTCCCGTTCCCACTCTTCCCTTGGCCGATACGATGCCCGTGGTCACGCTTTGATAGAGCCCGTAGGGAGATCCGATGGCGACCACCCATTGCCCTATTTCCACTTCGTCCGAATTTCCCAGCGGCAGCGTGGGAAGGTTTCCGGGATTTCCCTGGATGCGAATGACGGCGAGATCGGTTTCGCGATCGGTTCCCACCACTTCCGCGGGAAATTCCCTTTCATCCGCCAGCCTTACCGAAATTCTTTGGGCACCGGTGATAACGTGATAATTTGTGAGCACGGTTCCATCCTTGTCTATAATGGATCCTGAACCCAGACCTTCCGCCCGGCCCGGTGGCTCCGGCTCCCTTCGACCGAAGGGTTCTCCGAAAAAATCGAAGGGACCGAAAGGCGGCCTCCCTCTTCCCCTTTCGGTTTGCACGCTGACGACGGCGGGCAGCGCGATACTCGCGACCCTGGAAAACACCTGTTCGAAATCGGATTCGCTTACCGGCACGCTCGCGGATCGGAACTGTCCGGTATCGGATGCGGAACCGTTAGCAGTGCGGGGTGGATTTCCTTTGCAGCCCGTAAAAACCAGAAAAAGAATAAGGTACGCCGAAGTCGGTACTTTTGAAAATAGAAACCGATACATGGATCAATCCTTAAGGAAACGAGGATTGGATTCTAAGCGCAGGGCTAAACTACGCTTTGACTTTTCGGGCAGCAATAGAAAACATGTTTTGCGACTGCGATAATTTCCGGATCGCGGAATTCCCCGAATTAAATGGATCCCGGATTTCATCTAAATTATTTTCCCGACGGAAGCCGGAAATCCGCCATGAAAAAAATCCTGAAGCGCATGCTAGTCGCGCTGTTGTTGTTGCTTGCGGCGCTTCCTCCCGTCCTGTATGTAGCCGGTATTCTGTGGCTGGAAAATTATCTGGAAAACGAAATGACGATTGGAGAGGGCAGCCTTCGCCTGGTCAATCCGGATATGGGCTTGGGATTGACGTTCGAATTCGATTCGCTTTATTACCGTAGCCCCGGGCTCGATATTACAACCGACGAAATAACGGGAGGGATTGGCATCTTTCGCAACCTTTTCTCGATTGCTCCCAGTCTTGTCCTTCGTGGCGATACGATGGTCGTGCAATTAAAATCCGGACCCGATACGACGACCATTGAGTTTCCCGACTCCCTTCCCTTTCCGGAATTCCGCTTTCCGGGTTCGCTTCAGGCAGGATTCCAGCGGATAGAGGTATTCCAGGACACCGTTCACCTGGCAGACATTGCGGGAGTGCGGATGGCAAACAGGGGAGATCAGGGTTTGGTTCTCCAAGTGGATACTTTACAATCGCCCATGCATAATGGGCTGCAACCCTCCTTAACCTTCGATGTGGACTGGGGAGGAAATGATTGGGTGGTTGCGCACGCCGAGTTGAATAGGCAAACCGACTTTTTCCGGATGGATGCCCGCCTCAGGCAGGAGAATATCCTGCGGGGAAGGTTGCAGGCTTCGGCGTTCATCAAAAGCTCCGGCGTCTACGCCAATACCTTGGCGCCCGCAACGGATCTTCCTTTGGCGAAAAACCTGGAAATGGAAGGTTTCGTGGATTTCGACTCCACGCCCAAGGCCCACTTCGATTTCCAGGGAAGGTTGAGCGACTGGCAAGACTCTTCCTTCTTCCGTCTTTCTCCCCAGGAAATCACCGTCGACTTCCGCTTCGCGGGTGAAAGTGGAACTTGGATGGTGCGAAGCGAAGGAGAGCAAGGAGAGCGCCTGCTTGCCTCTGGAAGCCTGCGCGTGCCAGGTGGAGTGGATTTTCCACCGGATTCCGGGCTGCTTGGGAGAACGGAATTGCGGGCGGAAGGTTTCGCCCGGCAAATTCCCTTGCGGGTCGCCGGAGAATGGAGGCCTGCGAGCGTGACGATTCCTTTCGCCCACATCACGAAGGATTCCGCATCGGGACGAATCATAACGGATGCCGGAACCGAACTCAGCGCCGACTTCATTCGCAGGGAAGGGGATTGGAGGGGCGACTTCGCGGTAGACCTGGCGCGCGACGAAAAGTGGGTGCGGGTATTCACCGATACCAATCTGGTGTACCGCTCGCTATCGGCGAAGGGCCGCTATGCGGACGGAACGGCCCGGGCGGTAGTCACCGCATCGGATATTCGCGCCTATGGTGTCGACGCCGATTCGGTATGGGCGGAAATCCGCTACGGCCCGGATGACTTACGCATCAACCGGGGAAGGCTTTTCCATCAGGGGGCACGTTGGAACGTCACCGGAGTCCTGGCGATGGGGGGGGATTTCAACGCCCTGGAAGTCGAGGCCTCCAATCCCCGTTTAGGCGCGCTGCGATTCGCCATGCCCGCTCCCGGCGTGATGAACGCTTCGTTGGCGAACGTGGCGCCCGACGGATTCCCGTATGCGCTACCCTGGGACCTTCCCGTCAGTGACGTGCGCGTTACGGCAGGCTTCGATTGGAACCAAAATATCCGCGCGGGGGAATTGACCGTTGCTGCGCGCGGCGATTTCCGCGGCGCGGAATATACGCTGGGGGGCGAGGCCGTCTGGGGCGACGATACTTTGCATGTGAACCGCTTGGCCCTGGAACGCGACGGTTCTGCGCTGGAAGCGGGAGCGACTATCCACCTAGCGAGCCGCGAATTCTGGGAGTTGGCGGAACTCGGAATCGAAAATTACCGGCAAGTCGCCTTGCGCGCCGATCAATTCCGTCTGGCCGAGGCGTTGGAGGCCTTTTTCGCCGAGCCGCCGATTTCGCAAGGCGTTGTAGACGGTGTGCTGGCCTATTCCATGGAAGAAGGGCTCCAAGGCCGCTATGCCATTCGCGATATCAAGCTCACCGGAGAGGACTATCCCTTCGATGCGGCCGGGGCCTTGGTGGTCGGCAACGGAGACACCGTGGAGATTTTCGCCGACCTGCAATCCGTTTCACAACCCTTGCTCAACGATTCGGTTTATGTCCGCGTATCCGGTTTGCTGGACAGCGTACGGAATTTCCACGCACGCGTGGTGGCAGCGGACACTTTGACGGCGACTTTCGACGGTTTGCTTATGAAATGGGAGAGGCTGTCGGGTGAATTGACCGTATCCGGATACGTTCCGCTTCCCGAGGCGGCGGGCCATATACGGGATTTGGATATCCGGGCGGAGATTTCCCTGCCCTTCG
>CAYNXV010000192.1:0-6217 GCA_964401245.1 uncultured Bifidobacteriales bacterium
CAACCTCCATGCCGACAAACCCTTCAAGAAATCCGCCAATATCGTAGGTGAAGTGATGGGTAAATACCATCCCCACGGCGACTCGGCCATTTACGAAACCATCGTGAGGCTGGCGCAGGATTTTTCCATGCGTTATCCGCTGGTCGACGGGCAGGGGAATTTCGGTTCCATCGACGGGGATCCTCCCGCCGCTATGCGTTATACCGAAGCGCGCATGCAGAAATGCGCGGAATTGATGCTCCAGGACCTGGAGAAGAATACCGTCGACTTCGTGCCCAATTACGACGGTTCCCTTACCGAGCCGTCGGTATTGCCCTCCGCCCTACCCAATCTCCTGGTAAACGGCAGCACCGGTATAGCCGTGGGCATGGCTACCAATATGCCGCCCCACAACCTCCGTGAAATCGTGGCTGCCTGCCTGGCGCTTATCGAAAACCCGGAGCTTCCGGCCGAAGAGCTGCTGAAAATAGTGACCGGTCCCGATTTTCCCACCGGCGGCATCATTTGCGGCCGCAGCGGCATCATCAGCGCCCAGCTTACGGGTAAAGGCAAGGCCAGGGTTCGCGCCCGCACCTCCATCGAGGAGATGCCGAACGGCAAATCCCGCATCATCGTTACCGAAATCCCCTTCCAGGTGAACAAAAGCAACCTGCTCGAAAAGGCCGCCAACCTGGTGCGCGAAAAGGTCATTGAAGGCATATCCGATCTCCGCGACGAATCCGATCGCCATGGGATGCGCATCGTCATCGAACTCAAAAAGGACGCCTATCCCGAAATCGTCCTCAACCAGCTATACAAGCATACCCAGTTGCAAGACACCTTCTCCATCCACAATCTGGCCCTGGTCAATGGGCAGCCGCGCACCTTGACCCTGCGCCAGATGGTCCAGTACTTCATCGAGCATCGCCACGAAGTGGTGGAAAGGCGCACGCGTTTCGAGTTGGAGAAAGCCGAAGCCCGCGCCCACATTCTCGAAGGTCTGCGCATCGCGCTGGATCATATCGACGAAATCATCAAGCTCATCCGCGCCTCGCAAAGCACGGCCGAAGCCCGCCAGGGTTTGATGGAAAACTTTGCGTTGAGCGAGAAACAAGCCGACGCCATCCTGGAAATGCGTTTGCAACGCCTGACCGGCCTGGAACGCGAAAAAATCGAAAACGAATTCCAGGCCCTGCTGGTCACCATCGCCGGACTCAAGGAGATTCTCGCGGACAAAGGGCGCCGCATGCGCATCATATCCGAGGAGTTGCAGGAAATCGCGGACAAGTTCGGTGATGAACGCAAAACCGTAATCGAAGACAGCGTCGACGACCTGACCCATCTCGACCTGATTGCCGACGAGCCCATGGTCATCACCGTGTCGCATGGCGGCTATATCAAGCGCATTCCCACCGACACCTACAAACAGCAGGGTCGCGGCGGCAAGGGCATTTCGGGCGCTTCGCTCAAGGACGAGGATTTCATAGAACATCTCTTCATCGCCTGGGCCCATAGCTATATCCTCACCTTCACCAATCTCGGCCGCTGCTATTGGCTCAAGGTTTACGAGATTCCCGAAGGGTCGCGCACTTCCAAGGGCAAGGCCATCGTGAACCTGCTCAATCTGCAGGAAGGCGAAAAGGTTTCGGCCTTCGTACCCGTCAAGAAATTCGAGGACGTGCGTTCGCTGGTGCTGCTCACCGAAAGAGGCATCATCAACAAGATGGCCCTGCAATCCTTCTCCCGCCCCCGTCAGGGCGGCATCATCGCCCTCAGCCTCGACGAAGGGGATCGCCTCATCCAGGTGGCGTTGGCTTCGGAAGCCGACGACGTGATGATCGGTTCGCGCAAGGGTCAGGCCATCCGCTTTTCCATGAACAAGTTCCGCCAGACCGGACGCGGAACCCGCGGCGTGCGCGGCATCCAGTTGGGCGAAAACGACGCGGCCATCGGCCTGGTGGTTCCCGACGGCGACACCACGGTTTTGACCGTAACCGAAAACGGCTACGGTAAGAAGACCATGCCCGAGGAATACCGGATAACGGGTCGCGGCGGCAAAGGCGTGCGCAACATCCGCGTTACCGAGAAAACCGGCCCGGCCGTTTCCATTGCCAGCGTGCGCGACACCCAGGATATCCTGGTCATCACCCGCGAAGGCCTGGTCATCCGCTTGGGCGTGGACGAAATTCCCACCATCGGACGCGATACCCAAGGCGTTCGCGTCATCCGTCTTAACGAAAGCGACGCGATGACTTGCGTCGATATCGTCGAAAAGGAAGACGTGGACCCGGATGTACTCGAAGCCAAGGAAGCGGTGGCCGCTGCCGTGGCCGAATCCGCGGGTCCGGCCCTTACCGGCGATATCGAAGAGACGGACATCGTCGAAGAAGAGTCCGCCGAAGAGGAAGATCCGGATGCCGGAGAACCGGAGGCCTGATATCCGCGGCAAACGGACCTGCCTGACTTGGCAGTGGCTGATGCTGGTCTTATACGGATCGGTATCGGCCCTGCATATTCCCGACACGACTTCCCTGAAAAAACAATATCGCGTATTGCAGCGAAGCGAAGGCCTGCCTGCCAGGTTGTTCCGGACGCACAAGTCCGACACCCTGTTCCTCGACCTTGCATGGAAGGGGAACGCCGTGGAAGAAGTCACCTACCGGCAAAAACAACCTTTCGAAGGCGACGTATTCAGCGAAATCTCGTCCCGGCATAGCCAAGGCGCCACCTGGCATGAATTGCCGGACGAATCGACGCCCGCCTTGCGCGATCGTTTCCCCGGTCTGGAACAACAATGGTTTTTGCAGGGGTTTGAACAAACCGGCTGGCTGGGCGCGGGACTCCACCAGGGGGTTTTCTTCCTGACATTTTTGCGGACGCCCCCGGACGAACCGGAAGAGGTAACGGAGGAGTTGCGCATGCGACCCTCCATCGGCGCCTACCTGGATACCTCTTCGTTATGGTTACGGGGCGGCTGCGGCGAAAACGATACCAACTGCTTCATATCGCTGCGCGAAAAAGATTGGAAGGTTTTCGTGACGGGGAGGCCGGTCAAACGCCTCAGGCTGGAACAGAAGTCCGGCGAATCTCTGCGCGACATCCGGGAGACCTTTTTCTCCCTCTCCCCGGAGCAACATGCCGAATACGCCGCCGACCTGTCGGGAGTCCTATTCATGGAAGCCCAGATATTTCTAACCCGGGCGGCGCAAAATTTTCCGCAAATCTTCAACTGGCCATCCTGGCAAATGCAATCCCTGAAAAAGGGACGTATCCCCATCAACCGGTTCCGAGACCTGCTCGCTGAGCCTCCCGCAGGCCCCTTCCTCCTCCCCGCCCTGGCCCTTGACCTGCCCAACGGCCGTCTGGAAGTCGCTTTGGACTTCGAGGGCCGCTTTATCTTGACGATAACGGCCGAATAGGCCCAGGCAATCCGCCGGTTCAATTTTTAGTCTTGCCTTCGGGCGCCGCCGCCCCTTAACATCGGGTTGATAAAAACCATGAACCCGGAATTCGCATTTTATGTTTTTATAGGTTGGCTGGCGGCCATGGGGGCCGGCTTATTGGTTTTTTTCGCCTACCAATTGGTATGGGTTTGGCCCGTAAAATTATTTCACCGCTTTAAATCGCGGGTTACCTTGACACTTCCCTCCCCATTACGGATTTTGAATCAGATAGCCTCGAGTCGTGAAATGCATCCGACTCCGGCTTCGATCCATTTGATCCCGGGGAATTACCATGAACGGACTCGTACCGGTTTACATCGCCTCGAATGAAACGGAAGCGGAAATCATCAAATCCCTTTTCATCAGCATGGGAATTTCCGCTGATGTCTTCGCGGACGATGGCGGCGGCATGCTTCCCAATCTCCAATTATCCAAAGGCGTAGCCGTAGTGGTTGGCGAATCCGACAAGGCCGAAGCGGAAAAGATTCTGGAGCGCTATCGAAACGGCGATTTGAGCCTTAAAGAAAATGAAGGGGAGTAAATTCACCCTCCTTTCATGGCTGCCCGGTTTGGCCATGATGGGGCTCATTTTCGTCGCCTCCTCCCTCCCCGGCAATTCGAACCTTCCCCGCTTTTTTCCGCATGCCGACAAAATCGCGCATTTCTTCACCTACGGTATGCTGGGTTTTTTGATTGGCTATCGAAAATATTTCGGCGCCTGGTTTTCGGGGATGAGTCCGGAGCCGGAGCCGGCGCCTCCGCATCGCTTCGATTGGATAGGTTTCGCAGTGGGCGCCGCTTACGGTGTTTTGGATGAAATCCACCAGCGATTCGTGCCCTTCCGCGATTTCAGTTACGGCGACATGGCGGCGGATGCGGCGGGCGTATGGACGGGGTTGCTTCTGTCCCGGAGGCTATTGCGCAAAAGGGGTTGGAAAGGATAACAACCGCGTCCCTCCCGTTCAGCGCATATGGACGGGTATTTTATCCCTATCGCCTCCCCGCTGCACAAAGCGGGCGAAGCTGCGGCGGGCCTGATCCGGTTGGTTCAATTTCAGGTAGGCCTGTCCCAATTCGAAAAAGGGCTCCCGGGGTTCGTGACAGATGAGGGACGCATTGCGCGCGTATTGGAGCATGCCGTCATAATCTCCTTGCGTGGATTTCAGCCGCATCGCCATGGAGTTGCCGTCGCAGGAAAGGGAGTCGAGTTTCAGGATGGTGTCGATATGCGCTTGCAGTTCCATCCATTCATCTTCCATGACGAAATCATTCCACATGCTCTCCACCGCAATCGGCAAACCGGGATTTCTCCTGAGGGCGACACGGAAATAATATCTTGCTTGTTTCTCATACCCGCGCAATTCCAATTGCATGGCCAGCAAGGCCGCCAGGTTCGAATCCTGGAACTTTTCCTTGAGATCGCCCCATAACTGGTCGAGTTTGAAGGAATTGCCCGTCACCGAATAGAATCGGTAGAAATCGGCCGCGACCAAGGTGGAAAGGCTGTCGGGAGCAATCTGCAAAGCTTTTTTGAATTCCGACTCGGCTTCCCGGTGGTTATCATCCGCCATGGCCATCAGGGCTTGCAGATAATGGATTTGGGCCGGCTGCTGTCCCTCCTTGCCGCTCAGAAAACGCTTGACCTTCCCCCAATCGCCCCACATGGCGAATTGGACATGGGCCCAGAATTGAGCCGCATTCTCTTTATGCCGGCGCGACAGAATTTCCACCTCCCGTTGGTGGACCTTCTCGTTCAGGAATGTCTTGGCCTGGAACAACCGGATGGCACTGGGAGAATCCAGCGTCTCTCCGAATTTTTCCAGGATGTCGCGACAAGCGGCCCAATCGCCGACGTTGCAGGCCAAGCGGCCCGCCTCCTCGACAATGGGAGTGAATTCCTTGTCCCGATTGGCCCAATGCCTGAGCACCACCAGGCGCGGGCCATCCATACCCTTGTTACCTACGGCTTTCTGGAACCCGTTCAAATCCATTTCGGTCAGGAGCCGGAGGTTGGGCATCAGGCAGGGGAGCGCCCGCAGCGGTTCACCCACCAGCAACCAGGTCTTTCCCACCTCCACGATGAGGGGACTGGTAGGTTTGGCAAGCCTCAAGGCTTCGGAGAAATAACTCTCCGCGAGATCGAATTGATTTCCCTGTGCCGCCAAGGCTCCCAGGTTGAACCAATTTTCCGGGTTTTCGGGATCCTGGCTCAAAAGGGTTTGCAGCGAATCCTCCATGGGTACCTTGGGAGCCGAAAACTCCAGGTATGGGAAGGACATGACCGGCCGGTGGGAGATGCCGAACAGAACGAGAACCACCGCCGGAATCAGATTTTTCTTCACCGGTAATTCTCGGGAAAAAGGCGCCGTTCCACGCATTCTATGATGATGTGCAACACGACCATGTGCACTTCCTGAATACGATCCGTCGTATCCGCCTCGACAATCACTTCGCAATCCCCCTTGCCCCGCAAGGCGCCTCCCGAGCGGCCGAGCAACAGCAACACTTGCATGGACTTTTCCCGCGCCGTTTCCACCGCGCGAATCACGTTTTGGGAGTTCCCGCTGGTGCTGATGGCGAGCAGAACGTCGTCCTTCTGTCCGTATGCCGCCACGCCGCGCGCGAATATCTCCGCAAACCCGTAGTCGTTGGCCACGCAGGTAAGATGCGCGCCCTCCAGCAGGGGAATGACAGGCAGAGGACGCCGGTCTCCCCGATAACGTCCGGTGAATTCTTCGGCAAAATGCAAAGCGTCGCAAGCCGAACCGCCGTTGCCGCAGGACAATGCCTTATGG
>CAYNXV010000193.1:0-1438 GCA_964401245.1 uncultured Bifidobacteriales bacterium
GGCACCCGCGACGATTCCATCAAAATCCTATGGGCCAATTGGCCCCCTGCAGATGCCTTAGCGGAGCTGGGGCGACTTTACCAACAGGAAACCGGCATTCCCGTCAAGGTGGTGAAGAAATCCTGGGACGGAGCCTTCACGGAGGCGGCTTTCTCGGAGTTCCGGAACCGAGCTGACAATTACGACATCATCATCGGCGACAGCCAGTGGCTCGGACTGGGAACGGTAGGCGGACATTACCTGGAATTGACGGATTGGATGCACGAGCATTTGGCACTCGAAGAAATCGAACCGGCTGCTCTGGCCGGATACAGCGAATATCCCAAGGGTTCGGGGCGATATTACGCGGTGCCCTGCGAATCCGACGCCATGGTATGGGCTTACCGGAAAGATTTATTCGAAGACCCCGGTCACCAAAAAGCTTTCCAGGATTACCTTCAGGCCAAGGGCGGCATCGAACCTTTTCCTCTCGCGCCGCCCAAGACATGGGAGCAGCTTAAATTAATCGCGGGATATTTTCGCGAGTCCATTCCCGGCATGGCCGGGGTGGCCATGGTCACTTCCCGAAAATACGATATGGCTACGATGAGCTTTCAGCAAATCCTGCATGCGTTCGGAGGCCGTTTCGGTGATTATTCCACTAACGAAGTGTTGTTCGACTCGCCCGAAACCGTGAAGGCGCTGGAATTCTTTTCGGACCTGCTCGAAACCAGCTCTCAGGGCGGAAAGAACATGGGATACGCCGAGGTGGCCGGTGAATTCGTAACGGGCCGCGCAGCCATGGTTTGCAATTTTCTCGCCTTTCTACCGGCAATCGCCAGTCCCTCCGGGAATCCGGACTTCCATGACAAGACCGGATACTTCAATTCACCGGAACACACCGACGAAAAGGGCGTTACGCGCCGCTCCACTTCGCTGGGAGGACAAGGCATGAGCATAAACGCCCATATCGGATCAGTCCGACAAGAGCGGGCCAAGGATTTCATCCGCTGGTTCAGTTCCCGCAAAATCCAAAAAACCTGGGCCCTGAGCGGCGGCTTGACGGCCAATTTGTCGGTGCTGAAAAGTCCCGAATTCCTGTCGGCCGCGCCCTATAACTTTCTGGCGGCAGACGCCTTTTCCCACATGCAGGACTTTTGGACCGTACCCGAATTCGATGAAATGCTCAAGGTATCCCAACGTGAAATCGCTTCGGTTTACCAGGAGGGCGTCAGTCCCAAAGCCGCGGCGGCCCAGGTGCAAAAGGAACACGAAATGATTCTCGAACGACGGAAGCGGGCTCGATGAACGTTTCTTCCGGACTTTCGCCGCTGGCCATCCGTAATTACTGCATACTGCCGGCGCTGGGGCTGCTGATATCCTTCAACGCCTTTCCTTTGCTGGCGTCGTTCTTCGTAAGCTTCACCGATTACAATCCCATCATCGACACCTCCCCGAC
>CAYNXV010000193.1:1538-6216 GCA_964401245.1 uncultured Bifidobacteriales bacterium
TGGAGTTACATGCTCAACGCCGATTACGGCATCGTGAATTGGCTGCTCGACGCGCGTTGGAGTTGGGGAGGCTCGAAGCCCCTGGCTTTCTGGGCCGTGGTGCTGGCGGAAACCTGGATGTGGACGCCTTTCATGATCCTGCTTTCCTTGGCGGGCCTGCAAAGCATACCCCCGGCCCTTTATGAGGCCGCCGCCGTGGATCGCGCCGGCGCCTGGTTTCGCTTCCGGCATATCACCCTGCCGCTGGTGCTGCCCATGCTCCTGCTCGGAATCGTTTTCCGGGCCATGGACACCTTTCGTCTGTTCGATACCGCCATGGTGATGAACGGAAATCTCGAAGGCCAACCGACCACCTTCGTCAGCGTACTTCTCCACTCCCGGGGTTTCGGAGGTAGCTTGTCGTTGGGGAACTCGACGGCGTTGGCATACCTGCTGTTGATAGTAGCCGTGGCCCTCTCCGTGCTGGTATTGCGGTTGCTCGACAAGGTAAGGGGGGCCAGACCGTGAACAAAGTTCCCGTGGCTCGCATTACCGTTTTGATGTTGTATGCCTTTATTTCGCTCACGCCCATTTTATGGATGGTCCTGACCGCAATTAAGTTGCCCGCGGATACCGTCGCTCTGCCTCCGCGTTTTCTTCCCTCCGATTCCGCGCCCGAGAGTTCCTTTCTGTTCCGCTTTTCTTGGGGCAATTTCGACCGGCTTTTCGCCGATACCGAAACCATGCAATACCTCTGGAACTCCATCGTGGTGGCTTCGTTCAGCACGCTGGCGTCGGTGGCCTTCGGCACCCTGGCGGGTTACGGGTTCAGCCGGTTTCCCTTTCGTGGCTCCAAGAATTGGCTCTTTTTCATCCTGTCTACGCGCATGCTACCGCCGTTGGCCGTGGCCATTCCCATCAGCTTCATGTATAGCCGCCTGGCCCTGTTCGATACCCGCTTCGGCCTGATTCTCCTGTATACCTGCTTCAACCTTTCGTTCAGCACTTGGATGATGAAGCTTTTCTTCGATGAAATCCCGGTGGACTACGAAGAAGCCGCCATGCTCGACGGCCATTCCCGTCCTTCGGCGTTTTTTCGCATCGTGCTGCCGCAAGCCGTGAGCGGACTTCTGGCCACCGCGATTTTCTGCCTCATCACCTCGTGGAACGAATACGCCTTCGCTTTGACCCTTACCAGCACCGAGGCGGTAACGATGCCAGTGCGCATACACGCCATCATCGGGGATACCGGCATCTTGCCCTGGGGGCTTTTGGCGGCGGCTGCCCTGCTGTTCCTGGCCCCCATCGTATTGTTCAGCCTGCTCATGCGCAAGCATCTGGTCCAGGGCGTAAGTTTCGGAGCGGTGAAAGGATGAAAAACCGCATGGCATCGCCTTTCTTAAACCTCGACAAAGGGGCCATGATGGTAATGGCCTTCGGCATAGCCATGGTGGGGCAGCCCTGGTCGCATTTCCTGTTCCGATACGGATTCGCCGTGATTCTGATTGGACTGCTGGCATACGCGATTTCCTCCCGGTCTTCGAACGGCAGTCATAGCATCGAGGCAATGGACGGGGAAGCGGAACTTAAAGAGGAAGGTAAACCGGTGCCGCAGGAAGTTTCCGCATCATGAGCGGCGCGGCTTTGGAATTCCAGGGGCTGGGCAAGCGATTCGGGCGGTTCACCGCCGTGCATCCTCTCGACCTTTCGTTGGCGCAGGGTGAATTACTGGTGTTACTGGGTCCCAGCGGATGCGGCAAAACCACCACCTTGCGCATGACCGCAGGCCTGGAGTCGGCCAGTGAAGGCAGAATCCTCTTCGACGGCCGGGACGTAACCCACACGCGACCGGGCGATCGCGACATCGCCTTCGTATTCCAGATGTACGCGCTATACCCGCATTTGACGGTGGGGGAGAACGTGGCTTTTCCCCTGCGGGCGCAGGGCCGTTCGGCAGCCGAGGCCGGCAGGGCCGCTTCGGCCATGCTCGAGCGGCTGGGTCTGGGAATGCTGGCGGGCCACAAGCCCAGGCAACTCTCCGGAGCCGACCAACAGCGCGCCGCCTTGGCGCGGGCCCTGGTAAGACGGCCCCGGGCCTTTTTGTTGGACGAGCCGCTCAACACCCTCGATCCCTCGCAGCGCGAATTTCTGCGCGAGCAAATCCGCGAATTGCATCGCGAGATGGAGGCCACCACGATATTCGTCACCCATGACCAGGCCGAGGCCATGGCGTTGGCCGACCGCATCGCCGTCATGGGCGAAGGGCGCATATTGCAACAAGGCCCGCCCCGCGAAGTCTATGACAATCCCTGCAGCCTTTTCGTGGCGCATTTTCTGGGCACGCCCGGAATGAACTTCTTACCCGCAGTGCGCAGCGGCGATACCGTGCAGGTGCAGGGAGCCGAGTGGCAGGCGAGAGTCGCCGACCAGCCCGCCGCAGCCGGGCAATCCCGATTCACGAACGAAAGCGGGCTTTACCTGGGAGTCCGTCCCGAACATGTTTTCCTGACCAGCGAGGGAGCCCCCTGTCAGGTGGAACACACCGAAATGCTGGGCGCTTATAATCTTATCGGCATACGCGCGGGCAATATCAGCCTGAAGGCGCGGGTTTCCGGAGGCAGGCGCTACCGCGAAGGCGACACCGTAGGCGTGCTTTTCCATCCCGCCGGATGTCGCTGGTTCAACGCCGCCGAAGGCCATGCCCTTCCTTGGCAAACCCTGGAGGTGGCATGCCTGCCTACACGGTAGAAAACCTTTCCTGTTCCTATTCGGCCAAACGCGGGGGACTTTTCCGCTCCTCCCGTCAGGACGATGAAAATCAGGTTCTTGCAAATATTAATTTCGTCACGAATCCCGGAGAATTGCTCGTCATTCTGGGCGAGGGAGGCGCCGGCAAAAGCACCCTCCTGCGCGCCATTGCGGGGCTTTTGAAACCGGGCTCAGGTCGCATTCTCGAAGATGGACGGGACATCACGGCGGAGCCGCCGCATCGGCGCGACATGGCCATGGTATTCCAGAACTTCTCCGTTTACCCCCGCATGTCGGTGATGGAAAACCTGTCATTTCCCTTGCAAGGCGGCGGCATGCCCGCAGCCGACATCAAAAAAAGGGTGACGGAAACGGCGCAAACCTTGGGCCTGTCGGATAAGCTGGACCGGCTTTCCCATGAACTGTCGGGCGGGGAGTTGCAGCGGGTCGCGCTCGGCCGGGCCCTTATCCGCAAACCCAAGCTTTTTTTATTGGATGAACCCCTGTCGAGCCTCGACGCCAAATTACGCGAACAGATGCGAGCCTATATACGCCGCTTGCAGAACTACCTGAAAACCACGCTTCTCTTCGTCACCCACGATCACGAAGAAGCCATGGGCATGGCCGACCGGGTGCTGGTATTGCGAAAAGGCAAGGTATTGCAAATCGGGGCGCCGGAGGAAATCTACAAGAAACCGGCGGACTCCCATGTGGCCTCGATGCTGGGCAGTCCGGCCATCAACCTCCTTACTCCGGGTGAGGCGGCTTTGTTGGCTTTGCCGGACGGAGTGGGGCGCATTCTGGGTATCCGCCCCGAACATGTATCGGTGACCCCCAATTCCGAAGGCAGGGCCGTCATCCGGGTATGTCAGCACCTGGGACATGCCCTGGTTCTGGTGGTGGAACAAAACGGAGTACGGCTAAGGGCCTTGGTCGATACCATTGCAGGGTTTCGGGAAGGCGATTCTGTGGAAGTAACCGTAGATTTTCGGAATATTCTTGCCTTCCAGGCATAAAGCTAAAAAAATCTCAAGAAACTCAAATTAAAGTCGATTTTTCCCTAAGGGATGCCTGAATTTTCCCGCAGCATTACCGGGGTGAATTGCTTAATTTTAGCCAAACGGAGAACCAGGGTTCTTGACGCGCCTGCTTTCAATTTTGTCTTCTATAGGAGATAACCGACTTATGAACCGTGCCTATTTATTCGGAGCTGCCTTACTTCCGCTGGCGATGATGCATTCCGCCCATGCCGCCTTCGTGCCCTGGGTTCCGTCGGAGGACCTCACCACCGCCCCGCAAACCATTTCGGCCACGGGTTTCTATGAAAACATGACCACCAAAAAAGTCACTTCCGAAGCCGTTTACTTCGAAGTGAACTCGGCCTTGTGGAGCGATAACGCCAAGAAAAAGCGATGGATCATTGTTCCCGCGGGAAAAAAGGTGGTATACAACGACAGCACCGACTTTTACGATTATCCCGCCGGCACTTTCCTGGTCAAAAACTTCTACCATGAAACCATCCCCGGCGACTCTTCGACCACGCGGATATGGGAAACCCGCTTTCTGGTCAATAAGATGAACGAAACCTTTTTGTACGAGGAATGGTTTGGTTATAGCTACAGGTGGCGTGACAATGGAATGGACGCCGACCTGGTGCTGGAATCCGATGGCTTCGACGATACCTTGCATTACTATCCTGCGGGATCGGGTACCGCAGCCAAAGTTCGAAAATGGAAGTTTCCCAGCCCCCAGCAATGCGGCAAATGCCACTACTCCGGGGAGGGTGAGAATGGCGTGAAAGCGCGAGGAGTATTGGGATTTTTCCCCGCCCAGCAGAACCGGCCCGCCCCCCTCCAACCCGGCATCAATCAATTGGTGTACCTATTCAACAAGGGCGTATTCGATCGCCAGCCGAACCCCAATAAGGCTCCACGCTGGTACGCCATCGACG
>CAYNXV010000194.1:0-6154 GCA_964401245.1 uncultured Bifidobacteriales bacterium
CCCCATCACAGCATCAGCCCCTACGCCTTGGTGGGAGGCGGAAGCCCGCCCCGGCCGGGAGAACTGAGCTTGGCGCATAACGGAGTCCTGTTCCTGGACGAACTTCCGGAATTCCGCAAGAGCACGCTGGAGGCGATGCGCCAACCGTTGGAGGATTCGCAGGTGACCATCGCCCGCATATTGCAGACCATCACCTATCCTTCGCGGGTAATGCTGATTTGCGCCTTGAATCCTTGCCCCTGCGGATTCCTGATGGATTCCGGAAGGCGCTGCATTTGCCGCCCCCGGCAGGTACAAAATTATATGGCGCGGTTATCCGGACCTTTGCTCGACCGCATCGATCTCCATCTGGAAATTCCCCGGATCAGCTATGACGAAATGGCGGGGGCGGAACCCGGCGAATCCTCGGAGACGATTCGGGCGCGGGTGGCGAAGGCAAGGCGAATCCAGGCCGACCGCTATCGGGGATTGCACGGGGTATATTTCAACGCCCACGTTTCCGGAAGGGATTTGCAAAGGCATTGCACCACCGACCCGGCGGGTAAAGTCCTGATGCGCGAAGCCGTAGAGCAAGTAGGGTTATCCGCGCGGGCCTATGACAGGATTTTAAGGGTGAGCCGTACCATCGCGGATTTGGCCGGCAGCGAGACGATAGGGGAGGAGCATGTGGGAGAAGCCATCCAATACCGGTGCCTCGACAGGCGGGCCGTTAGCCCATCACATCAAGGTTAGGGAGCCGGAATATGGAAATGCTTAAGGCTGTCCAAGGTCCTGAATATGGCCTGGGCAGCCAAGGTGTTTCCCAAAGCGGTGGGATGCCCGTCTCCCGCGATGAACAGGCTTTCCGGAGGAGCTCCCTGGAAATGCGGTTTCAGATCCAAATAGGGAATATCATGGCTGCGGAAAAGACTGTCGAGAAAGTCTCCATCGGGATTCTCCTCCAAACCCATCATCATGGCCAGGGAAGGAAATATCGCGGGCAACAGGGCAATACCGTGGCGACGACAGATTTCCAGCAGCATGGTAAAATCATCCGCATATTGCGCTTGATATTTCGCCCTTTCCTCCGGTGTTATCGCTGCGGCCTGTCTTTGCTCCGCAGTAAGGTCGAATGCGATGTTGCGCGCTCCGGTGGCTTTGAGCCGCTGTCCCGCCAAGGTAAGCTTGAATTTTTTCGCCAACGACATCAGGTGCAGATTTCTCTTGAGGGCGCTGCGCACGGGCTGGGCTTCGCGCCAAGAACCGCGTCCGTGCCGCCTGAAGGACTGTCTCCAAAAAGGAGCGTAATCCGAAATGTCGTTTCGGCAATAACCGAGTACCACGATGTCTGGTTGAAATAACGGCAACTTATCGGTGAGAAACCCGAGTTCATCCTCGAGAGTGGCTCCGTAGGAGCCGGCGTTCAATACCTGCCAACGTCTTGGAAACAGGATTTTCTGCAGTTGATAGGGGTAGGTGCCCGTATCGTCGACCACTCCCAGGGTGAACGAATCGCCCAGCGCCAGAAGCAATCCCCAGGGGCTGTCTATTTCGGCTCCCGTGCTCCGGAGACCCCATTTATTGGTGGTAACCCGGAAGGGCGCGCCGTTCCGGTCCCTTTGCTCCAATTGCACATTGGCGGCAAAGTCTCCCCAGTTTTCGGATGAATACATTTCCGGAAAATATCGCTCGGGTGCGGCCGCTCCGGTAACCCGTACAACGGCCTCCATGGCGGCCACCAACCCCAAGGTAATCAGGAAAATGAGCGGGTAGGACTTCCATTCCCCCCGGCTACCCATTGGCTAGCTAGCCACCGGTTGCAGAAGGGCGGGGACTTCGTCTCTTTCGTTTTCTTCAACCGGAGCCGGACGCACTATCTTGACCTCTTCCGTGACGGCCGGTTTGTCGGTCATGGCTGGTGGAGACAATTCCGGTCGGCTGTCTCTCACGCGGGCAGGAACGGGTTTCAGGTCATGTATCAGTCCCAATTTAGACATGAACCACAATCCGTAATAGGTGATGTCGATTTCCCACCAGTAAAATCCCTGGCGAGTGGATACTTGAAAGTGGTGATGATTGTTGTGCCATCCCTCTCCCAAGGTGACGAAGGCGAGTATCCAGCTGTTGGTGCTGTCGTCCTCGGTTTTATACCGTCTTTTTCCGATGATGTGACCGAGTGAGTTGATGGTTGCGGTACCGTGAAAGAGGACCACGGTGGAAATGAAGAATCCCCAAATCAGCATTTGCATGCCGCTGGTGCCCAGATGGGGAAAGAAATGCTGCAACCCTGCTCCTAAACTCCAGAGGCCAATCGCGAAAAACAAGGGCACCAGCAAATCGAACCGGTCGATGAAGCGCAGCTCCGGAAACTTCGATAAATCCTTGATGCCGTTGAACTTGGTGGGGATATTGGTTTTTCTTCCCAGCCAGAGTACGTGCGAATGCCAGAATCCGTCCTGACGCGGGGAGTGGCTGTCGCCGGGCTGATCCGAGTAACGGTGGTGATGGCGATGGTGACCGGCCCACCAAAGCGGTCCTTTTTGCATCGAAGTATTCCCCCACACTCCCATGACGAATTGCATGAGTCGTCCGGCTTTGAAGGTTTTGTGGGAAAAATATCGGTGGTAAAAGCCCGTAATGGCGAACATGCGCAGAAAGTACAGGCTTACCGCTACGCCGACGGCTACCGGACTCCAGCCTACCCAGATTACCCCCAGGCACATGAGATGTACCATCCAGAAGGGTATTAATCTAAGAAAGGCTTTCCCGTTCGTATCTCCTTGATAATCAACGACTTCCGAAATTTGATGGGTGTCGAACCAGCTGACGAATCCCTGTCCCAAACGACGTCCCCAAGCGAGTAATTTCTGCATATTTCCAAATCCTTAAACGGAGCTTCGTTCCCTTCTCTTTATTTTAGGTTAGTTGTTGGTAAAAATCGATGAATTTGACCTGTTCTTACATCTTTTTACATCGTTTGGGGGACTGCGAATAGTTGGCGTAAAAGTTAAAGTAAGGCTTCAACTTTGCCGATAGTGAATAGGGGATATCTTATTTATCCGGCGACGTTGCCTGGGGAACCGGGGAGAGAAAATGCGAATAGAAGATGTGGGGAGCGGGTCATTTACCTGGCAAACCGAGAAAAACCAGAATGACTTCCGGAGTATCCAGGAAAAAATGGCGACCGGCAAGAAGTTGAACCGGGCCTCCGATGGAGCAGCCGAGCTGGCTATGGCCAAGCAATTGGAGAAGATGGTTACCGGGCACCGACGATCCGGCGAAAATTTGGGCGATGGAATGAGCGCATTGCAAATAGCGGACGGGGGTAGTGCTCAAATTACTCAAATCCTGCAACGGCAAAGAGAATTGGCATTACAGGCCTCTAACGGCACTTTGAACCCGGAGCAAAAGTCCGCATTGAATGACGAATTCCAGGCTCTAAATGAGGAAGTCGACCGGATTGCGCATTCGACCCGCTATGGCGATCATTCGCTCTTGGACGGATCGAGCCCTTTATCTGACGGTTCCGGAAATATCCAGTCAGGCCCCAATGGGGGAAACGAGGACAGGATAGCCTTTGCAAACGTTGATTTGACCACTTCCGGGCTGGGTTTGGGGGGGCGCGACCTACTTACTCCCCAAAGCGCTTCCCTCAGTCTCTCGGCCTTGGATAGCGCATTACAAGGGGTTTCAGCCGCTCGAGCGGATCAGGGTTCGCTTTATAATCGCCTGCTTTCCGCGCAGGAAACCAATCACCAGCAGGAAATCCATACTGCCGAGGCCCAGTCCCGCATCGAAGACCTCGACATGGCTTTAGGGATGACGGAGCAGGTGAGCGCTTCGCTGGTGAATCAAACGGGGAATAACCTACTTGGTCAAATGCATACGCTTTCCCGGAGCAATATCATCAGCTTGATGCAATGATTACCTCTAAAGGGGATTATTGGCTATTTTAAGGTTAAGGTGTTTCAGCGCCAGACAATCCCGTCTGGTGGCAATATCAAGGGGGCGCACAGGTTTCGACGGAATTTAACGTGGTGATAGTTGCATGCCGAGGATTCTGGTTGGCCTCGTAAATCATTCCAGAAAAAAACAAATGCAGAAGAATCATATTCTTATGCAATGGCTGCCTAATTAAAACCTAGGTCAGTCTCGATCCTACCGCTTGCGTCTCAAGGGTGGATAGGATCGTCATACATTGAGGCTGGTTCTCGCCGATGTCTGGGCGGCGGGGATGAGAAACACTAGACTAGCGACTCGCGCAGCCGGTTCCTAGGGCGGCGCGGGGGGCGAATACAAATCAGGGAAAAAGCATGTAGGAGTGTTCATCAAGTATTTTTCGGACGCGGGTTCGATTCCCGCCGCCTCCACCATCCTCCTCATTCAGGTCCTTGCGAGCGAGCTCGCCGTCCCTTCACTCGTCGGCTGGTATAGGCGACGGGAGTTAGGGTATAGTTGTGCCTCCGCATCCTGCTACGGCACCCTCACTTCGTTCGGGCCTGCACCTCGCGCTCCGCTTGCTAGGCTGGTCCGGATTCTCCATCGTGGAGAATCCGCCGATTCCCGCCGCCTCCACCAATTATTCTTCCTATAATATCCCGTAAAGTGCGGAAAGTTTGCAGGGATCCGAAGCTCTCAGGGCCATACAGAATTGCGGGCAGGAGTTTCGGTATACCGCCACCTGTCGCGCTGAGTGGGACCTCCGGGGTACTCTACCGTCACCTAAGTAAAAGCACCAAGCTACCATCATCGATCCCAAACAATTTATAGTAACGGCGTCGGATGACCAGTCAAATCACCTTCCCAAAATATTCATGGTAGGATGAGTTAGTGCAATACCCCCTATCGCAGTCGAATACGTGGGAGCACCAGAATCAGCCATGAAAATGAGGTTGAAAATTTCTTCCAGCTCAGTTTTTGCTCCATTTCCAAGAATGGGACTAAGCTTCCTTGCATCATCTCGAGAAATAACTTTATCGATGGCAGCCATTGCACGTGCCGGCTTTGGCCCTTCTGTGGGAATTCCTTCCGGGTAATAATCCTCTAGGCATCCTTTACTCAATATGAAAATACCTTCCGACCGCAGTATTTTTAGAAGAGGAGCTAAATAGTTTTTACAGTCCTCGTCCATCTTTGAGGCATAAAGCCGTTTGTGCTCATTTTCCCATGCGAAAAGCCCATGAATGTCAGTTAATGCGTTACTATCGAGATTTCCAAGCTCTAGAAAATTTTGCAAATGTCCTTTTACCCTGGAATACCTATCCTGCCAAGTACTTCGCTTTAATTCGGATCTGATTTCCCGATTTGAAATGAACCCATTTAGGTTCATTGCACTGATTTTATCATCGATGGTACGAAGTGCCTTATCTCTTTCCTTTTTCGCTTCAGTCGAGGATTCTAACAAGTCGAATCCTGAGAAAAGCGCATCCAGGTCGGTAACAATGAAAACTTGAATGCCGAATGAATTGAAAAAATTCCGGTACTTCTTGAAATTACCCTTGCCCCCTACCTGCACTAGGGCGATTTCATGTTTATCAAAATTCCATTCGCTATCTAGAATTTGAGCAACATGGCGAAGGAAAAAATCATCTGATTCGCCTTCAAAGAGTACCACCTTTGAGCTAAAAAAAGCTGCATCAGCATTTTCGAACCGGCAGAGTCGGAAAGTGTCCGATTTCTCGCTATCAAGGGAAAACTTTACCGGATGTAGTCGACCTTCTGGCTTTGGAGTAGTCCAAGTCTTAGCCACTCTAACAAAACTCGCGGTAACACCGGGAGCAAAAAATAGAGGGGAATGGGTTGTGATAAAAACCTGTTGAGACTGGGCAATTGTTCCAAGAAGCTGAAACAGTATGCGCTGTGATCTCGGAGAGAGGAATAATTCCGGTTCTTCAAATAACAAGATGAATGGCCGTGCGGTAATACCTCCGTTATTTTCTTCCCTTTTTTGCTCCTCTAGTTTTGTAACATAGGCCCGTAGAATGGCAAATGTGAAAGAACGTTTTATACCATCTCCTTTTAGATCAATAAGGTCACGATTGCCGTCATCGATAAAAATTTTGGCGGAACTGAGAATTTCCTTCAATTCGGGGGGTGGAATTTCAAACTCCACTTTGGCCATTGGGAACTGCTCATTCAGAAAGGACTGAACCATGGCCTCCAAGGCTTGGATTTT
>CAYNXV010000195.1:0-6126 GCA_964401245.1 uncultured Bifidobacteriales bacterium
GGGGAGGCGGAGTCGATTCGGTATCCTCACGGCGCGTCCGCACAAGCAAGGCCACGCGGCGTTTCTCATCCGGTTGTTTCGCAGCCTTTTCGGGATTCAGCTGCGCAAGGATTTGATTTTCACGGTTTCGGATGCCCGTTTCATGCTTTACATGGACAAAAGCGGACCTTTTTCGGCCTTGCCCGTAGCGGATCGCAAAGCCATGGTGGTGGCGGAAGAAGTCATCTCACGCGGCTTCAACGATATCTCCTTTTATGACGACAGCCGCGAAAACCTGGAAAGTTTCCGCCGCCTGGCCTCGCGATATCCGGGCGTCCGCTTGCGACCGCATTTCATCGCTCCCACCTGGACAAACAGGCTGCGCGAATTCGAGCAGGGCGAAGGCGTCCGTCGGGTTTTGCATCGGGGCCTGGAATCGGTGAAGTTGATACTTGAGCATCATTGCGACGGCAACGGAAACGTGGATGATTCGCTGGCGTCCCTGCAATCCGGAGTGGCGCTGCCTCTGGCCGGAAAGGCGATCAAAGTGGTTTGCGAAAAGGGGAAGTATTACCTGGAAAAAGCCGTCCCGGAATCCGGTTAGCGGCGGCTTTTCCATCCTTCCACGAGCAATCCCGGCCGCGACAGGATTCCCATTCCCAAGCCCGCGGCCAGATGGAGAAGTCCCAGGGTAACTCCGCGCCAGGAGCGTCCTCCCGGCGCGCGGGTATGGAATTCCAGGAATCCCTTGAGGCGCCGCAGAAAAACCGCGACCCGGCCCAGGTGTCCATGCCTGCCGAAAAACAAGCCTTCGTTGTAACAGAAATCGAGATGGAAACTTCGGCGGTATCCGTCGCTGCGACAGCCTCCGCTGGGGGCCTTCAAGTGGTAAACCCGTGCCTGCGGCAAGGCGCGTATGCGCACGCCTTTTTTCAAAAGGCGCAGCGCCAAATCGATCTCTTCGCCTTGGGCGTTGCCCCGGTAGGCTTCGTAATATTCCGGGGGCGCGGGGAGGACGCTACGCGGAAGCAGAACATGGCATCCCGGGAAAAACGGCAAATCTCCTTCGTCGCGAAAATCGAAACGGGTGCGGATTTCGCCTGAATCCAGATTCACGAAGCCAATGCCGGCAAACTCCGGCAAGTCGGCCTGATCCACCGCTCCCGCCCATACGCTTTTACCGTCCTGCAGCGCCGCTTCGCGGAATCGTTCTAGCAGGTTTTCGTCGGGAATGATGTCGTCGTCCAAAAAAAGCAGAAAATCGTGGCGCGCCTCGGCCAGGGCCCGGTTCCGTGCGCGCGTCAATCCCGGCGGCTCCAACCTCAGCAGGCGCAAAGCCGGCACGGCGCAATCGGAGGGGACCGGCAAAGGAGGCTGGTTCTGATCCACCACCAGAATCTCATCCTCCCCCCGCGTTTGGCGAAGCAGCGCCCTTACCGTATCCCAGATGAGATCGGGCCTTCCGTAGGTAGGAATGAGCAGGGAGAGGTAAGGAGGGGGCGGATTTTCGGAAGCGTGCATGGGCTTGGCGGGCCTCAAGGCGAAGTCCAAAGGGGAGATTTCAGAGCACCTTGGTTGGAACGGTTCAATTGGAACGTCCCTTTTATCTCGACGGTGTCTTCGGCAACCGTGGCGGCGGCATCCGCGAATCGGCCTACCCGGCCGATCATTTCACCCACCAGTTTTTTTCCCGTCGTTCCTGCTATCGAGCGGATGACCACGTCGAGCCCGGGTAACGACCGATATACTCCCGTCAACGGTGCTTGGGCCGCGGCAAAGCGAAGCACGAATCCCGATTGATCGTTGAGAAAGTTTTCGGCCTGGGGATTGAAGGTAAACACCAGCCAGTCGGCTCCCGTGGTTCCGGCGGCCAACTCGAATCGCTCCGGGCTGCCGGCGACGAAATTTCCCCGGTAATAATAGCGAAGCGTGTCGGAACTGGAGCCGACGGCAATATGCGCATAATCCGCTTCCGGAAACCGGGCCAGGGGATTCTGCATTACCGGGGATTTGTCGATGCGCGTCAAACGCAATCTCCAATTGGGAGTAAAGCCCGTTCCGCTGGTGGAAAGAATAAGAGTGTTGGCGGAAGGGTTTTCCAGACGAAATCGTTCGGGAGCGGATTTTCCGGACGGCGAACCGGGGTCGGCCTGGCGCAAACGAAACCATCCCGAATCCGCCTGCCAGGTAACGTAGCCGGGCAGCGAGTCGATATTAGCGTAAGTACGCACGGTGAAAGCGGTATCGAATTCGAGATCGTAAAAATTACCGGGATTGGTGACCCGGGTTTTGCCTTGAATGGTAAGGGTATCGGTTCGCCAATACCCCAGAATCCCGTTCACCTTAAGGTAATGCTTGGCTTTTTGGGCGGTATTCACAAAGAGGTTGAAACGGGAATCGGGTTTTCCATCGCGCAAAGTCCAGAGAAGCAAAGTGTCCGCATGAGCGAAGTCGGCCAAATAGACCGATTGGGAATCGCCGTTCAGGGTCAGAGTCCTGCCGGCCAGGTTCCAATCGCCGGAATCGGTCCGGGCGAAACCCTTATTCGTCCGCTCCCAGGAAAAGGAGTCGGGCGAAAAGGAAAGGTATTCGAATAGCCCCGCTGGTGTGGTGGTGGGCAGCGAATAATCATCGGCTCTGCTTCCTTTCCATTCCCACATGCTGCTGTCCAGCAGGCTGGGTATTTTCGCGGTGTCCACCTTAACCACCTTGTGGAAAAAAACAAATCGGTTGGCCGAGGGATCGAATAGCTCCAGGTAATTCCCGAGGAATCTCAAGGTACCGGTCAGTTTTTTGACGGGAGCATTCCCGGCGGTTCCGGCATAAAGCCACAATGAGTTGGAACCCATGTGCATTCGGCCCCGATGGTTGGAGGAAGCGAGGTATTTCAGCGGATCGTGGGCGCTCCAAGTGGAATCGGGATAGATGCGCAAAATCGTGGTCCGGGTATCACCCAGATAGGTTGGTTTGGAATCACTGGTGGTAAAGGCGCTGTCCCCTTGCCAGGTTCCTTCGAGTGAGGCCATCTCCCACGGAGCTTTCTGCGCGATTTTCCGACGGATTTCCTCTTCGGGATCGTGGATATTGACCGAACAGGAAAGCCATAAAGCCGCCAAGGCCGGTAAAAAGGATAATCGGGGGTACATTGTCCCTCCATTCTACACCTTTTTTGCCCTGCGTTCATTTGCTACCTCCCTCGGCTGAAACGGTGTGTAGGGAAAATCAAAGTGCGGCAATTTCAAATAGGCTCCAAGTCGCTTCCCCTCAAGGAAATGCCGGTTGATGTGGGAGGCAAAATCCTATCCTTGCTGAAAGTGCCCAATTCCCCGGAAATTCTGGAAAGCATCGTTTCCGAACGGGGTTTATCCGAAGAGAAGTGGCCCTATTGGCTGGAGGAGTGGCCCGCCACCTTCGCCCTGGGAGCTTATTTATTCAAGAATTGGAAAACCCCTCCCCGCAGAATCCTGGACCTGGGATGCGGCAGCGGGTTTTTGGGACTGCTCTTTCTGGAAATGGGGAGTTCCCTCTTGGCCTGTGATTTCAATCAGGATGCCTGTCGACTGGCGGCGCTTAATATCAGGTCCCGCGGAAACCAACCCAAGGTATTCGCGGCTGATTTGAAACGGTTTCCCTCGCGAGCCGAATTTGATCTCATTCTGGTTGGGGAACTGCTTTATTCCCGGGAAAACCTTTTCCCGATACTGGAATTCCTGTCGCGCCATTTGCATGCCGACGGCCAGGCTATCCTATGCGATGCGGGACGCAGTTCCGCCGAGACTTTCGCCGCCTCGGCAAGGGATAAGGGATTCCGGCTGAATAAGTATTCCCAGTCGGTGCCGGGTAAGACCAAGGCCGCCGATATTTATATTCTCGGGAAAGCCTGAATATGCCTCAACACCTTATTCCAGATTCATGCGGTGTGATCATCCCCGCCTATAATGCGGAAAGGACCCTTAAGCCCCTTTTAAGGGAATTGCTGGAATGGCTTCCCGCCGGCAGAATGCTGGTGGTGGATGACGGTTCCGGAGACGCTACGGCATCGATTGCCGAAAAGGAAGGCGTTCCGGTTATCCGCCACGAATCGAATCGCGGCAAAGGCGCGGCCCTGGCGACAGGTTTGGCGAAACTCCGGAGCGACGGTCTCGCCTGGGCTCTCACCCTGGATGCCGATGGACAGCATGCGGTCGATGACATTCCGGGGTTCATCCCCTTTGCGAAGGATGCCGGCATCGGAGTGGTCGTGGGGCGCAGAGCCATGGCGGGCACCCGCATGCCCTGGCATCGGCGCTTCAGCAATTGGAGCACTACCGGATTATTGTCCCTGGCGGCGGGTCAGCCCGTTCATGACGCGCAAAGCGGATTCCGGATGTATAATCTCTCCCTTCTGGAGGGAGACGGCCTGCCGGACTCGGGCCGTTTCGAGTGGGAACCCCGAGTGCTGGTATTGGCCGGTAGGCGGGGGTATCGATTGCAGTCTGCGGCGGTTAAAACTTTATATTCGGACAACGGAAGCCATATGCGGCTTTTACGGGATACTCTCCGGTTCCTCAAAATGTATTGGAAATTGATATGGACGGATTGACTACGGCACGGCTCCATATGGTGGAGCGGATTTGGAAGAATCTGGAATTGGAGAATGAGCGATTGCGCAAAGTCATGGAATCGGTGCCGCGTCATCAATTCGTGGATTCGGCCTTGCGCGACCAGGCCTATCGCGATCAGGCCTTGCCGATCGGTTCGGATCAAACCATTTCGCAGCCTACCATAGTCGCCATGATGACCAATGCCCTGAATCCCGGTGTCGACGACAAGATTTTGGAAATTGGCACAGGCTCGGGGTATCAGACCGCGATATTGGCGGGATTCGCCAGGCGCCTTTATTCGGTGGAGCGGATTCCGGAACTGGCCCGAAGGGCACAAAATCTGCTGGCGGGGCTGGGATACGGAAACATCATATTCAAAACCGGAGACGGCAGCCTGGGATGGGAAAGCTGGGCTCCCTATGACCGTATCATCGTTACCGCCGGCGCCCCGGTTGTATCCGACCGCCTTAAGGCCCAATTGGCGGAGGGCGGACGACTTATTTTGCCCTGCGGAGAAAGAAATCTGCAGAAATTGCTGCAAATCGACCGACGAGGAGATACTTTTGTGGAAACCGATTTGGGCGATTGTCGTTTTGTTCCTCTGGTGGGTAAAGAGGGCTGGGAAAATTAGGTTACGCATTCAAGCCCACAAATCGGGTGGCCTTTTTTACCTTTTTAAAGGACATTAAAAGCTCGGGCAGGCTTTTATCCGGAATCGGTGGGTTCCCGGATGGGTATACCAAGCTTGAAGTTCACGGAAACCTCTGGGAAGGCTGATTTTGCACGAGAATACTTCGCAAAAAAAACTTCGGCGGGCTTGGCCCTGGCTCACATCCCTTCTCCTGGCGATTCCGATAGCGGCGCAATACGAACAATACGAGGATTTGGTAGACGCTCCCGACGCCCCGACCATCACCAAAGATGAAAAAGGCATTTTCTGCACCATCGAAGGCGTGGTGATGGAAACTACTGATACCGGCGACGAGGGCAAGGAAGTCAAGATCATTTACCTGCTTACCGAAAAACCTTCCGCCTATTTCAGTTATTACGATGCCGAAAAAAAGGCGCTCATATTCGATTTCTACGACACGCGCATCGGAAGCAGTATCATCGAACCCATTCAGGTGGATCCCATTACCACCAGCTCGGTGGAGCTTTTCAAGGTGGACTTGAACAAGGATGTCGCGGGATTGAGGCCGGATATGCGCGATGTCGTTCGCGTATCCTTGCAAACTCCGTATGATATCAATTATGAAGTGCATGAGGATTACGGGGTCATCACCATGAGCTTCAAGTGGAGCAAGAAAGTCCAGCGGGCGTTCAGCCGTAAGGAAAACGCCTTTTACTGGAAGTTTCCCCTGGCCCTCGCCGTGCTTGGCGGTGGCGGATACGCGGGTTACCATTACTTTCTCAAGGAAGAGCCCGACCCGCCTCCGGCCGATCCCGTTCCCGGTTTTCCGCCCGCCCGTCCTTAACCCTTCCTAATCTCATCTTCGCCTCCGCCGACCCTCCCGGATGATCCCGCTCGAAACCGGCTATAGGTCCGGCTCCTTTTAGTATCTTT
>CAYNXV010000196.1:0-2251 GCA_964401245.1 uncultured Bifidobacteriales bacterium
TGGAGGCCGCGTGGAAGCCCCGATTCGGACCGGTCACCTTGGATATGGGAGCGGAGGGTGAGCGCCAAAGCCTTCTCAACGATCGAGAAGTTTTTTTATGGGGTCAACGCGCCGGGGCTCTGGCTCAGCTTCCCTTCGGTTTTTCCCTAGGCGTCGGCGAGCAATCCTTTTCCGATTTGCCCGATACCGACGCTATGTTCCGTTGGAATCCCCTGTTGTTCCATTATCCCAATCCCGGCTTGGAGCCTCGCCAGTGGCGCGCCTATCGGGGCGATGCCGCCTGGGAGGCGGGCCGGTTTTTTCTGGGAGCGGGAGTATCACTGAATCGCATCGAGAACACCTGGCTTCCCGGTTTGCTGCCGCATGCCGATGCCTGCGCCCATGCGCGCGAAGGGGTATACGCGGATTTAGGGCCCGACGCCTGCGGGGATTTCGAAGACGATGTATCCGATGCGTTGGCCCTGGGTCTTCGCAATTATGCGCGGGAAGACCGGGACAGTTGGTATTGGAAGGCGGGGATGGGTCTCGGCAATTGGGACTTGGGGCTGCATCATACCCTGCTTTTCCATAGCGCGGTCGGCGATGCGGATTTAGCGCGCAACCTGGAGAATCGCGCCTTGCCCCGGCACGTATATCAGGGCCATCTGGGTTGGAGTCGCTCCTTGGTGGAGAACCGCTTGCATGTCGCGGTGCGCTGGGATTGGGAATGGCGTTCGGCGCGCTATGCCTGGGCGCCACTGGGCGATGGGACTTCGCGTAGCGTGATGCTGGATGAATTCCTCGCGCTGGACTTTCAAGCGCAAATGCGCATCAAGAGTTTCACCCTGTTCTATAAAATCATGAATTTCAATCACGATCGCTACGCTACCGAACCGGGAGTGCATCCTCCCGGCGTCAATTTCCGTTTCGGCGTCGATTGGGCGATTTGGAATTAGGCGGCGTCGAAAACGGTTGGCCGCGACACCGTTCAACCCTCTACCCCTACCGGATCAAGTCGAGCATATCGCGCACGGCGCGTTCCATCCCCACAAGCGTGGCGCGCGCCACGATGGAATGTCCGATGTTCAATTCTTCGATTCCCTTGATGTCGGCGATGGGGCGCACGTTCCGGTAATTGAGGCCGTGGCCCGCGTTGACGAACAGGCCGTTCTTGATGGCTACCTGGGTCATGTTCGAAATCTTCGCCAACTCCTCCTCCCAGTCGTTGCCTTCGCCGAAATCGTAGGCGTTGCAATAATTGCCGGTATGCAATTCCACGAAGCGGGCGCCCGAATGGACGGCGGCTTTAACCTGGCTGATTTCGGGATCGATGAAAAGCGAGACTTCGATGGAATGCTTGCGCATGGAGCTCACCACTTTGCTGATTTCCTCCAGGCGCGCGGTTACGTCCAGACCTCCCTCGGTGGTCAACTCTTCGCGCTTTTCGGGCACCAGGGTAACCATGTCGGGAAGCAGGTCGATGGCGAATTGCGTCATCTCGGGAGTGGCGGCCATTTCCAGGTTCAAATGGGTGGTCACGGTTTGGCGCAGGAGCCGCACGTCCCTTTCCTGTATATGCCGCCTATCCTCACGCAAATGCGCGGTGATGCCGTGGGCGCCGGCCAATTCGCATAGAGTGGCCGCCGCTATCGGGTCGGGCTCGCGTACTTTGCGGGCTTCGCGTATGGTGGCGATATGATCGATGTTCACGCCCAATTTCGGCATGGCATTCCCTCCTCGTTCCGGTCATGCGGAAATCGCAGCTCCGGATGTTTCAAATGTAGCACCGTCCCGGCATTGATTACAGTTCCGACAGCTTGACCAGGGCTATACCCTGGGTTTGCAGCCGTTCGAGATGGTCGTGATACAACATGTTCAGCTTCGCAAATGCCTGCGGCGAATATTTCACCACCATTACGGCTTCGCCGGTTTTCTGCGCGGCGATGGCCTTTTTATTGAATTCGGCTTCGAGTTCGTCCAGCCGGTCATGCTCCGAAGCGGTTTTGCATATCGCTCCTTGCGCGATGGCGGTTTGCCGGGCCTGGCTACGGGGAGAGTCGGTCAAATCGATGAAAATCAGTTTGCGATAGGCCAGGGTGCGGAACAGTTTATCCAACAAGGGCTTATGCTCGATGGCTCTATCTCCGAAGCGGCTGACGAAACCTTTGGCCTCCGGTGCTTTGTCCAGGGCGGCGGCCAGGGTACGGTCCACATCCTCTTGGGTGAAATGAATATACAGGGCATGCTTACCCGGGTTGAGGTAGGGATAGGC
>CAYNXV010000196.1:2351-6053 GCA_964401245.1 uncultured Bifidobacteriales bacterium
AGGGCATAATCATGCAGCGGCCTTCCGCGAGCCAGGGTGAATTGCCACTCCCCTTTTCTCTGGCGGAGTCGGGCGGCATCGACATCGAGGGTTTGTTGCAAATCCCGGAGAAATTGTTCCTGCCAATAGGGGAGACCACTTTCCGTGATGGAGTCTCGGGAATCCCCCGCGATTTTCGCTTGCGGTGGGTTATCCGATTCCCCTCCCTGCGAGGACAAGGGGGAAACCTCCGAGGTTCCCGAAAGGTTTTCCGAAAAAAAGCGGGGTACCCACTTTCCCAGGAAAATGAGACTGCCGGTTATTCCGACGAACAGGACGATGCGGCGAAGTGGGGTCATGGAGGGCGGGGAAAATATACTAAAGGGGTTATAGGCTTATTATCATGGCCTTATTATTATGACTTGTAGATGAGCGATAATACCTCTAAAGAAGGATTCCCCATAGCCGGCCTAATCGGCGGACCGACGGCATCGGGGAAAACCGCTATCGCGCTGCATTTGGCGAAAGACCGGGGGTGGGAAATCCTCTCCGCCGATTCGCGCCAGGTTTACCAGGGATTGGAAATCGGAACCAACCAACCCGCCGAACAAGACCTCGTCGATGTGAAGCACCACTTGGTGGGATTTTTGCCTCCCCACTTGGCGCTTTCTCCCCGGGAATGGGCCATTCGCGCCCGAGCGATTATCAAGGAGGCGCGTGCTCCCCTGCTTCTCGTAGGCGGTTCCGGACTTTATCTCAAGGAATTACTCTATCCCGCCAAGGCCGATCGCGGCGAAACCCCCGAATCCATCAAGGAACAGGCACGCGAAAAACTTTCCGCCGAAGGTCTGGACGCCCTATTCAGGGAAATCGAAGCCGGCGATCCCGTGGCGGCAGCCAAGGTCCATCGGAACGATCGCTTCCGCATCGTGAAAATCTGGGAAAACCTGATTTATACGGGAAAGAGCTATTCCGAATACGCTTCGGCGGGAGAACTCGACCCATTGTTTATCGATGCCCCTTTTTATTGGCTCGATCCCGACCGGGCGGAATTGCATAGGAACATCAACGCGCGGGTGACCGCCATGCTGGAGCGCGGCTGGCTCAAGGAGGCGCGGCGGCTGTTGGAAAAAAATCCCGCCGCCGACTGGCCGGCGTTTACCGCGTTGGGATACCCGCAACTGGCCGATTACCTGCGGGGAGAGGCGACCCTGGAGTCCGCCTCGGCGGAAATCCAGGCCCGGACGCGCCGTTATGCGCGGCGGCAAACCACGTATTTCAAGCATCAATTTCCCACGGCGCGCGCGGTTACGCCCAGGGAGCTGGCGAAGATGGTGGAGGGAGGCGCCTGGGGTGCCTGACCAGCGAATTAACGGCAATGGGGGCGTAGCGATGGCCCAAAGCGGAGGGCGAAGGGTCGCTGAAGCCTTGACAGTGGAGCGCCCCTTAAGCTAATTTGCCCGTGCGCCTGGGTCTGTAGCTCAGTTGGTTAGAGCATCGCTCTGATAAGGCGGGGGTCGGAAGTTCAAGTCTTCCCAGGCCCACCATTTCACTCCGATTTGGTACCAGGCACGCGATGGGGTCTTAGCTCAGTTGGTAGAGCACCTGCTTTGCACGCAGGGGGTCAGGAGTTCGACTCTCCTAGACTCCACCATTTTTATCCTTTGAAATCCAGTCCCAAGTGCAGTGAATGTCGATACGCCGAATTCGCTTTCAAGTTTGGTCAAAACAATTGAAAACGGAACTCCGCCCTTCCCATCAAAGAAATAGGAAGCGCCATGGAAGCGCCCCCTCCCTTGAATTGCACAAGATGCAAGTATCCTCCTCCATATGCATAGGAAAAATGGATTCTGTGGCCCAAGTGATATTCTCTTCCCAAGAACAGATTCCAGGCCACTGTCTCAAAGTAGGACCCTGAGGAGCGCTCCTCTCTATAAACCAATTCGGTTCCGAAAAACTTGGATCTCGGTCCCGAAGAGTTGGACATTTCCCTATGCAGGATGATGTGTCCCGAATAGGAACGATATTCATCGACTACAATTGGCAATGCGCCAGCCCGAATACCTAAGTCGATGCGGGAATTGAACCTCAAGTCAACACCTGCGTTAACTTCCACCAACCCTATTCCCAAAGTGGGAAAGACTTCGACTTTCATCATTGACTCAGGAAGAGAAGCCTTATCTCTGCGCAATTCACCATGGCCTTCCCTAAGTATTCCGGTCAGGATTAAAAAAGCGAAAGGAATCATAGAGGATTTCATTGAAGGTTTTTCCACATTATTTTTTTTGACGAAAAATTCCTAAGGTATGTTCATTCCAATTTCTTGAACTAATGTGGAAAAGGGAAATATCGTCTTACGGTTTGAATATTCTGCGGTAAACCCTAAGGAGACTTGAACATATTCTTACTCACCCAGGAAATGCCGATCAGGTAGCATGCCCTGATGGAGGATCCGGATAATTCGGACGCCGTATTCCCTCGTTCGATAAAATAGGACATGGCGCCCATGCTCCATCCTCATTAGGCCTGGGCGTATGCTATCGCAGCTTCTTCCTAATCCAGGTCGGTCGGCAAGCTCTTCGAAGCAGGCTTGCAGGTCGCCAAGATAACGTTCCGCCTGCCTTTTGCCCCAGGTTTTGAGAGTATACTTGAGGATGGTTTCCAGGTCGTCTTCCGAAAGCCGCGTTAGTTTGATTTTAGCCACGAGTCGATTTGGACCCGATTTTCCGGCGTAGCCGGGAAAACACTTTTTCACCGTCCACATCCTCAGACTCCGGGGAACCGTCGCCCGCGTCAATGGCGGCACCAAGGGCCTGGAGTTTTTTCTCCTCGTGTTCCAGGAGCCTTAAGGCGGCGCGCATTACGTCACTGGCATTTCCATATCGACCGGAAGCTACTTCCTCGACAATGAATCCTTCGAAATGTTCCCCAAGAACAAAGCTGGTATTCTTCGGCATGGTATTTCTCCTTCACTCCGATATAAAATATACCAAAGATTGGTATTAGGGATCAAGCCGATTCCGGAATCAAAGTTGGGATATTTCAGGTATAACAGACAATTCCTGTAATTTTCGAGGTATTCGCCCGGTTCGGCGGTACACTAAAAAAGGAAATCATTGCACCGGCCTGGGGCGACCTCTGCCAGGAACCCCAAGCATGGTGCAATCTATCGACATACCTTAGGTATTGTTGCATCCTATCGAATAGGACAGATCCATGAAAAAAATAATTCTTACACTTACCACAGTTCTGATTATTGGCCTTCATGGACATGTCCATTCGCAATCAGGAACCGTTGTGGACACAACGGGGAAAGGCTTGGGCGGTTGTGATGTTTTTCTGACCGGTGGAGGGACGACGAAAAAAACCGATTCCAACGGAAAGTTCAATTTCGGAGTTACGGGTTTCCATACTTTCGGGCCGCAAAACGCTTCGAGCGCTTGGTTAAAAGGCAATATTCTGCAAATATCGGTTGGAGCGCAATCCCGGCATGTCATTGTGGAGATATATGATTTGGTGGGAAACCTGATTTCACGGATTGTGGACAAGGAAATGCCCGGTGGTTTGTATGCCTTGCCGCTTGATCATGCAACCGGTCCCAAATCGAACTTGAATGTGATAAAGGTTTCCATGGATGGGACCTCCCATAATTTTCTGCTGAGCAGGGTTGCCGGATCCAATCCTCATATCGCTTCTGTTTCAAGAGAAAGCGATCAAAACGCG
>CAYNXV010000197.1:0-5972 GCA_964401245.1 uncultured Bifidobacteriales bacterium
GCCGAGGCCGAGGCTGCGAAGGCCAAAGCCGACTCGCTGGCTCGGGTGGAAGCCGAAAAGAAAGCACGTACCGAAGAGCAGCGGAAAGCTCAGGCGGATGCCGAGCGAAAAGCCCAGGCCGAGGCCAAGCTGAAGGCGGACGCGGAACAGAAGGCCAGGCTGGAGGCCTTGGCCAAGGCCCGCGCCGATTCCCTGGACCGGGTGAAGGCTGACGAAAAGGCCCGCGCCGAGGCGGAAAAGGTCGCCCAGGCCGAAGCGAAGCGGCTGGCGAAAGCCCGTGCCGACTCGTTGGCCCGGGTGGAAAAGGAAAAACGTGAACAGTCGGCGGAAGCGATGCGATTGGCCAAATTGCGCGCGGATTCCCTGGATAAGGCTGAAAAGGAAAGACAGGCCGAACTCGCCGCCGCGAACAAGGCTCGCGCCGACTCGCTGGCGCGCTTGGAAGCGGAAAAGCAGGCCCGCGTCCAAGCGTTGATCAAAGCGCGCGCCGATTCCCTGGCGAAAGAGGAAGTAGCACGCAAGGTACGCGCCGATTCGCTGGCCCGCGCCGAGGCCGATAGAAAAGCCCGCGAAGAGGCCGAACGTTCGGCCAAGGCCAAGGCGGAAGCCCTGGCACGCGCCGAAGCCGAGCGCATCGCCAAGGAGGAAAGGGAACGGATCGCCAAGCACAGGGCGGATTCCCTCGCCCGGGAAGAAGCCGATCGTCGCGCCAGACTTCGCGCCGACTCGCTGGCCCGCGTCGAGGCGGCCCGTTTGGCCCGCGAAGAGGCGGAGCGCAAGGCCAAAGCCCGCGCCGACAGTTTGGCTGCCATCGAAGCCGACCGCAAGGCCAAAGCCGAATTGGAAAGGGAGTTCCAACGCCGCATCAGCGCCGTAATCGCCGGCAGTCCGTCCGATATCGATACGGCGGTATTCCTGGAAGAGATTTTGAGCCGGCAGAAAAAAGAACCCGGCGACCGATTGCGCGAAGCCGAGGGCGTATTGTATTTCCGTACGGGCGATTACGATCGGGCCGCAGCGGCATTGCAAAGGCTTGCGAGCCAAAGCCTGACTTCGAGCCGCATGCTGGCGTTGAGTTTCTACGAAACCCGGCAATTCGATAAAGCCGTAACGGCTTTCAAAAAAGTACCGAACCTCACGGAAAACCGATCCGATTGGGACAAGTACATCCGCTCCCTAGTCGAAAGCAATCGGCGCGCGGAGGCGGCTCAGGAATACGAACGTTACTTCCTCAGATATCCTGATAGCGAAGAGGCTTTGGCCTTCCTCATCGATTTCTATCGCAAGCCGCTGCAAAAGGAAAGATTGATTCCCCGTCTGGAGATGAAGCTTTCCAAATCCCCCAAAGACGCCGACTTGTTGAAGGAACTCGCCGACCTTCACGACCCCCAAAGCCAAAAGGGGCTGGAGTATCAGGCGCGCTACTCTGCGCAGAATTCCGGGGACGAAGGTGCTCGTCTGGAACTGGCCCGTAATTACGAAAAAAGCGGTCGGGTCGCCGACGCGGCGAAAATTTACATGGAGCTGGCCACGGCTCGAAAAGGCGACAAGGCCTACAATCTCCACTTGGCGGGATTATTGGAGCGCCTCGGGCAATCGGAAAAGGCATTGGAATTTTATGAAACAGCCTTGGAGTCCGATGGACGGGATAAAGCGCTGCTGCTGAAGATTGCCGGCGCCTACGAATCCAAAAAGGACTTGACCAAGGCGACCGAGGCTTTTCGACGGGCTTTCGACCTGGATGGCAAGGACCCCGTAGTGCGCTCCAAGCTGATTTCCTTGTTGCAGAGACAGGGAAAGAAGGCCGAATTGCGGGACGTGCTGCTGGAAATTGAAAGAACCACACCGAAGGCGCATGAAACGCAATTCCTGCTGGCCAAGGATTATCTCGCGGCCGGAGACCGGGATAACGCCTATGACTATCTGGCCAAAGCCCTATCGAACGCGCCCGGAAACTCCGAGTATGAAAACCTGCTTCCCCGGATAATCTCTCGCGAAGAACAGGTGATTCGGCATCTGGACGTACTGGAAAAGCTGGCGCGGCAACCCGATGCTTCGGCTGAATTGCTGGTGATGGTGGCTCGCGGGCATGGAGAAAAGAATCCCTCGAAGGCCGCCGGTTATTTCGCCGATGCCCATGCCAAGAAACCCGACCTATTGAAGGGCAAGCGGGAACCGATAGTGGCCTTGCATGCCGCCAGGAATTACAAATTGGCCGGCGATCTGGCGGAGGCCTATCTTGCGGCCACGGATGGAAATGACCGGGAAATCCGCCGAATCCAGGTGGAAAGCTATAAGCAGTCCAACGCTCCGCTTCCCAAATTGAAGTCGGCATTGGAAGCCCAGCTTAAATCGGAACCTTCCGATTTATCTCTTCTCGAAAGCCTGGCCGAGGTGCATCAGAAAGAGCGGAACCAAAAAGCCTACGTGGAAACCCTCGAACGCATCGTAAGAGTGGACGCGGGCCATAAGGATTACCTGCTGCGTCTGGCGCGCGAGAAGGAACAGGCCGGAGACAAGGCGGCGGCCCTTTCCCTGTCGGAGCAATGGGCTGCGCGGAATCCGAACGACGAGACGGCGCTCAAAGCCTACCATCGCCTCGCGCAGAATCAAAAGGACACAACCCGTTTACGCGATGCCTTGGGCATGCTCGTAGCGCGCAAAGGTTCCGATCCCCGCTATACCGTGGAACTTGCCGAGGTGAATTACGCGCAAACCGGCGATTTGGGAGGAATCGAAAGGCAGGTAAAGGCCGATCCCACGTGGGAAAAGGGTCGGATAATCCTGGTGCGTGAATATGCCAAGCAGAACGATTTACAGAAGTTGCTTCCCTTCGAAGCGGATTTGGCGGGTCTGGGATCAAAAGACGCGCGTTACCTCGAGCCATTGGCCGACGTTTACGCGGCCAAGAATAAGCCGGCCCAGGCCAACGATACCTATTTCGAATTATTGAAACGAAACCCGAAAAACCGGTCGATATTCGACAAGACCTATCGTTATTCCAAGGCGAATAAATCGCGGCACATGCATGAAATTCTGGCCTTGGGCGCGAGCGCCTTCGGAGACGATATCGAAATCAAACGCGAGTACGCCCGTAGCCTGGGGAGATCGCCCAAAGCCTTGGAAGCCTACCAGGAAGTCTTGGCGCGCGAAATGGATAAGGAAGTTCTCAAAACCGCCATCGCGCTCGCTATCGAACTAAAAGACGTTTCAACGGCGGCCCGTCTGTTGGACATGTGGGTCAAGGAAGAGCCCAAAGACGCCAAGGCCTGGGAACAGATTGTGGATGTGCAGGCGCAACTGAAAAACGAGGTCAGGGTGGTCGAAGCCCTCACTGTGCTTACGGAGATGTATCCCGATAGAAAAGAACCGGCCCTGCGGTTGGGCTCCCTGTACGAAAAGAACAAACAGGGAGACAAGGCGGCCCAGGTATATCGCCGAACCCTCTCGGCGCATCCCAAAGACAAGGGTTTACAGGATAAATATTTGCAGGCGGTGCAATCTTTGAATAATCAGAACGAGTATCGCGAAGCCCTGGTGCAGGTCGAGGTCAACGATCCCGCGGCCCATAACGCCCAATACCAGTTGGCCCGGTTATACCTCGGCGAAAAGGACAAGGAGCGGGCTTATGGATTTCTGGTAAAGGCTCTCCGGGGAGCGCCGGATAACCCCGCTTACCTGGAACTGCTGCCCCAGGTATTGGTTACCGACGCCCAAATTGAAAAACACCTTCCCCAGATGGAGGTTTTGGCAAGGAAACCGGATGCAAAACCGGACTTGCTGTTCATGACGGCTCGCGGCTACAGTCTCAAGAAAAATCCGACGCGCGCGGCGGAACTCTATAACCAGGCCTATCGGAAAAACAAATTGTTGGTCGAAGGACAACGACAGCCGATTCTCGATTTGCATGCGGCTCGGGAATACGGCTTGGCGGGCGCCTTGGCCGAGAAATATGTAACCGCTAAGGATCCCCAGGACGGCGAAATCTGGGAGATACTCTTGAAGTCGACGGAGGAAACAGATAAAAGCGGCCAAAAGGTACGCGGGGTATTGACCCGTTTTCTAGCCGCAGATCCAGGCAGGGCTGAAAGGCATTTGTTTCGGCTGGCCGAAATGGATCTGGCGCAAAAAGACACTTCCGCCGCGATTACCCATGCTCGCCGGCATGTGAAACTCAATCCGGAATCGGTGGCTGCTTATCGTTTCCTGTTGCCCCTGGTGGCGAAATCCGGACCCCAGGATACCCATGCAGAAGTATTGGCGCGATTGGCGCAATTGGACAAACCGAATACCGGACGTTATACCCTGGATTTGGGATTGCTTGAATTCCAACGGCAAAACTATCCCGCGGCGCGGCAACATTTGCTCGAGGCGGCGAAAACCCAGGGAAACAATCCGCGGCTCTGGTATGCGTTGGGAGTGAGTGAGCAGAAAACCAAGGAAGCCGGATTCGGTGCCGAAAGGTTCCGAAAGGCCTATGAATTGGAGCCTAACAACGAAACCTATGCCCGCGCCTACGGTCAGTCGTTGAATGACCCGTCCGACCTTAAGGCCAATTTGAAATTGTTCCAATTCCTGGGCCGCAACAATCCCAGCGTGGCGGAAAGGTTGAAGCTGGCCCAGGCCCTGCATTTGAACGGAGACTATCCGGCAGCGGCCCGCGAATGGGATTGGTTGCTGCAGGCCGACCCGGGATTGGCTGAACGAATGCCGATGGTGGCGGAAAGCTATTTAAAGGCCGGGCAAGGAGGCAAAGCCCGGGCGCTCTTTGAAAAACGTCTGGAAAAAGATCCGGGTAATCCGGACTTGATGGAAATTTTGTTGGAAATCTACCTGAAAGAGAAGAACGCCGCCGGATACAAAGCCATGCTGGTGCGAATCGTGCAGGTCGATCCCGAGCGGAAGGATTACCAACTGCGCCTGGCCCGGGAAAAGGAAGCGGCCGGAGATCACGCCGCGGCGCTTGACCTTTACGGCCGTTGGGTAGGCCGTAACCGGGCCGATCGAGCCGCCCTGGAATCGTTGCATAAGCTGGCCGACGCCCGCAAGGATACCGCGAACCTTGTAAATGCGTTGGAAATGTTGGTGGAGATAAAGGGGGCTCCCGACGCTTATGCCTTCCAATTGGCGGAGGTGGAGTTTGCGCGCACCGGCAACGTCGAAAAAATCGAAAAACTGGTTCGGGCGAATCCGGGATATGTCAAAGGAAGAATCATCCTGGTCGGCGAGTATTATTCCAAGGGAGCCATGACCCGTTTGGTGCCTTTCGAAGGCTTCCTCGCCCAGGAGGCCCCCTCGCGTCCCGAACTGCTTCCACCCCTGGCTGATTTGTACGCTTATCTTAAAAAACCGCTCCAGGCCAACAATGCCTACTTCTCCCTGCTTAAAATGAAAAGCAAGGATAGGCGGATATTCGACAAGGCCTACGACTATTCCCGCGAAAACAAATCACCCCATCTGACCGAAATCCTGAAAATAGGGGCGGCTTCTTTTCCGCAGGACATGGAAATCAAATTCGCCTATGCGGAGCGCCTGGGTCCAACCGCCGAGGCTCTCAAGTTGTATCAGGAAATCGTAGCCAAGGACCGCAGCCACCTCGAAGCCGTCCGCCGCGGAGCGCAAATCGCGTCTAAACTGGGACAGCGTCAAGCGGCCATCGATCTACATCAGCGTTGGGCCGCCTTGGATCCCAATTCCAAAGAGGCTTGGACGGAATTGGCGGCACTATACGAGCATTCCAAGGACCATGCCAAATTGGGAGCCGCCTATGAAAGGCTGTTCCTATTATCGCCCAAATCGGAAGCTTTGGCGTACCAGGCGTCGTTGGCCTTCCGAAAAGCCAACCAAAACGAAAAGGCGCTGGACTTGATAATGCAAGCAGCGCAACTGAAGCCCGCCTCCATGGCATACCAAAAGGATTTGGGATTGCTTCTGATGGTCAACGGTAAACCCATTCTGGCCAAGGAACCCCT
>CAYNXV010000198.1:0-5964 GCA_964401245.1 uncultured Bifidobacteriales bacterium
TGACGGGAGGGGCCGGCGCCATCGGCGGCTTTCTGGGCACCAATAAAAATGCCGCCGCGGTTTCGGAGAATCGGACCACCTGAAATTCTTCCGACGGGTGTGAGCGCTCCCACCCGTGACGGGAGCGCTCACCTTAGACACAAGACCAAATAACTTGCACAACGAGGGCGGGCGGCATTTCAAGCCCACGCGCCTTTGAAAAGCGGCGTGACTGGATTTTCTTCCCTATGCAGCTTCAAATCGCGGAAAATCTCCGCCGACTTCTCGTTTTCCTTTTCGGTATCCAATCGAATCCCCAGCTCTCGCATGGGGCTTTCTCCGGACCCGATCAGTAAAAGTTCGGCACCGGCAAAATCCAGGAGTTCACTGGGGTCGGCCGCGGAGAAACGCCTGCCTCCAAAGGCTTTTTGCAACCTGGGGGGGAAATCCGCTTTTTGCTCCGGCTTCAAGCCCGTCTTTCGGGGAGAAGGGCTTTCGGGATTCTTGACGCTGAGGATGAAGCTTCCCTGCCTTTCGATGTCGAAAGCGCGCTGCACCTTGCCCGGTTCGGCCGGCAATTCCAATTCATACGCCAAATGGGTATGGTCGCCGTGCCTTACGATGGCATATCGCCCCTCGCCTCCCGCGCGCGCGGAAGCGGTAAACCGGCTTCCCCGGGTCTTGGTCTCGTATCGTTCTTCCGATAACGCATTTTTTAGTTCTCCGGCGCTCTTGGCCACGGTGGTTATGGCGCACCAGGTTTTGTCGCCGCCGCCATTCGTTTGGGGAAGTCTTTTGCGTCCAATTACGGCCAACCGGTATTTCCGTTTTTTCTCAGGATGCAGGACCATGAAAAACCGCTGCACGTCCCGCTTTCCCTCCGCTCCCCGCCTTTCCACCTTGGGCCGGTAAAAGAAAAAAATATCGCCCTTTTCGAGCACATCGCTTGTTTCGGATTTTTTTCCCGACATGACTTTTCCTTTCGCCTAACAGAATCGTTCTTGGCTCCCTAGCTTTAAAAAAGGGAACCTGGGATTCGAGCCGCAAGGCTTTAAAGGGGGGCGATGGAAACGTCCGGTCCGTTATCGGCATCGGATTGCGCCAATGCTTCGTTTTCCAGCAACACCGCCAAGCTGCGCTTGGCTTGTCGAGTGATGTAGAAAATCATGAAAATGCAGAAGATGAAACCCAAGGAGTAGATCGTCAAGTTGACGGGACTGCGCAGGACTTGGGGATTACGTAAATCGGCCAGGCTGGAAAGCATCGAGCCGGTGTAGACCGCCAGCAATTGATAGGGGATGATGCCCAGAAAGTTTCCCAACACGAAGGATTTGAACGATATGGGAGTGAGTCCGAAAAAATAATTGGAAAGCTTGAAGGGGAAAAAGGGAAAGAGACGGGTGCTCATCACGAATTTCCACCCCTGATCGGTAAGGCCCAGTTTGAGCAGGCGGAAGCGGGGATGGTTCAAAAGCCTGTTCGCAAGCGCGGGGCTGAAAAAATTTCGGGCGATAAGAAATGCGCCCAGGGAGCCGGCCATGGTCCCCGAAATCGAGGTCAAGACGCCTCCCGTTATCCCGAAAAGAAAACCGGCCCCCAGAGAAAAGAGTGGGCCCGGAATCAGAAGCAGGGTGACCAGGAATTGGCAAACCGCCAGTAGGGCGGGTCCCCAGAGCCCCAAGGAATCGATGAAGGAAAATAACCTTTCCAGACTTTCCTTGGGGTTCAGGATTTGGGATAGATATCCGGCGGCTATAGCCAATAGCAATACAACCGCAATGCGGAGGAAATTCCGCCGGGATAGGTGGCTTTTCAGCTTATTTAAAATCAATGTCCCCCATGGCCGGCTGAAGCCATGCCTTCCCGATTCACCGTAATCGTGCGGGAGGTTTGATTGAAAGGACCTGCAACGACATTCCCCGCAGGATCGACAAGCTCCAGCAGCACCTGGTAGTCGCCGTTGGACAATCCCGTGACCATGGCGGGTTGCCATTCACTCAGGGTCAGCGAGGCTATCGCCTCCTGTGATTCTCCACCCAACGGGGTAATGGTGTAAACAGCTTGATAACCGGACTCGCTTAATTCCACGTTATGCAGGTAAAAATCCAGAAGAATGCTGTCGGCATCCTGTCCGGCATAGGTGCCTTTGGGGCGGCTGTAAATAATGGTGGGCTGCGTGGGATCCAACATGAATTCCCCTTCGGCCTTTCCTACATGAAAATTGATGACTTGGCCGGCCGAATCGGATTTTACGCTTTCATGGTAGGAGCGGCTGGGAAATGCCACCAAGGTATGCGGACCCGGCGCGAGAGGGCCTACGGAACAGGGGGACTCGTAGCAGGCGAAGTAGGGACTGTTGTCGATGATGACATGCACGTGCTGGCCTTCGCCGGAATTGGAAATGCTTTTCGCCCGCGGAGTGGATGTTTGCGTTCCCAAGTCGAAATTCAGGACTTCGAACTTCACGGTACTGTCTCCGGCGGGGAGTACCTGGCCCGAAGCGGGTGAGGTTATGGTTACCTGAGCCCCCTCAACGGCAGGCGAACGCTCCACGGCTATGAGACTCACCGTGGTGGTTTCCGTCGTATCGCTTGCACTTTCGGCTTTTTCCGGAGTTTTTTGCGTGCCGCAACCTGTAAAAGTCAGGAGGAACGTCAGCGCCGCCGGTAATATCCCCATCGCTATTTTCATTTTTCTTCTCCTTGTTCGGATGCCGGTTGGTGATACAAGGAAAAAAGAAAATAATACGGTATCCGTCATGGTGAAGAAGGGATTCCCGCAGTGACTTCCGAGGCTATTCGTTTACCCGGTTACGAACACGCATTTGTTGAGATGCTCGGGTTCCCTGATTTCCCTGAGTATCAGCGCGGCCAAATCCCGGCGGCTGACATGGGAGAATAGCCCGACCCGTATGCGGGGTCCGCACTTTAAATCGGCGCTGCGGAGTCCATCGGACAAACGTGACGGTTTGACCAAGGTCCAGTCCAGTCCCGAATCACGCACCCATTGTTCCTGGTCTTCGCGATCCTTGGAGGGCCAGGGGCGTTTTCTTTTGAACGCCCGCGCCATGCGTTGGAAGGGAAAAGTGCGATTGGCGGCGAAATCACCTACTAGAGCTCCCGTTACGCATATCAATCGATTGACATTGTTCTCCCGCATGGAATTGACGATAAGGCGCGTGGCTTCCGCGCAGAAAAGAGGCGAAAAGGGGGAGCGGGGACCGAAAAGACAGCATACGCTATCCGCGCCTTGGATAGTCTTTTCCACCGCGTCGGGGTCGAGCAACGGACCTTGCACCAGGCTTAATCTTTCGTTTTGCGGAAGCCGGGCATGGGAATGCGGCCTGACCAGCATCCTTACCCGATATCCTCTATCCACGGCCTGGGTAATCAGATGCGCTCCGGTTCGGGAGGTGCCACCGAATAAGGCTAAAACCGGTGGATTGACCGAAGAAGACGGAGATTGAGGCATGGAAAGCAAACTACAATTTATTGATGCCGTCTATCCCGGGCGGGACCCTCGGCGCGATTCAGATTCAGCGCCGTGTTGATGAGGCCCACATGGGAAAAAGCCTGGGGGAAATTTCCCAGCAGGCGCTTGTCGATGGTATCGAATTCCTCCGAAAGCAGTCCGACATCGTTGCGAAGAGCCAATAACCTTTCGAACATTTCGCGCGCTTCGTCGAGCCTGCCTTGGAGAATGTAATTGTCGACCAGCCAGAAGGAGCAGAGCAGGAAAGAGCCCTCCCCCGACGGTAAACCGTCCACGTCTTCGTGGGTCACGTACCGATCCACCAATCCATTGGTGACAAGGTGCTTTTCAATGGCGGCGACGGTACCCAGCATCCGGGGGTCGGTGGCGGGCAGAAACCCGACCAACGGCAGCATCAACAAACTGGCGTCGAGATCATCCGAACCGTAATATTGCACGAAGGTATTCAATTTTGAATTGAATCCGCGTTCGTGGATCTGCTGATGGATTTTCTCCCGCATGTCGCGCCACTTCTCCACTGGACCGGGCAGTCCGAATTCCTCCACTCCTTTTATCGCCCTGTCGAAGGCCACCCAGGCCATTACCTTGGAGTGGGTAAAATGGCGGCGCGGCCCGCGAACCTCCCAAATACCTTCGTCCGGTTTTTCCCAGTCGCTTTCCAAAAACTCCATCATTCCCAACTGCATGCGCCAACCGTCTTCGGTCGGATCGAGCCCTTCTCTGCGCGCCAGGTGAAGGGCATCCATCACTTCGCCGTATACGTCGAGCTGATGTTGGCGATAGGCTTCGTTGCCGATGCGCACCGGCGTGGAGTTCTCATATCCGGAGAGCCAGGGCAGTTCCAGTTCGGTCAATCTCCTTTCGCCGGCCAGGCCATACATGATATGCGACTCGGAGGGTTTTCCCGCCACCGAATTGACCAGCCACTCGCGCCAAGCCTTGGCCTCCTCTTGATAACCCCCGTTGAGAAGGGCGTAAAGGGTGAAGGTGGCGTCGCGCAACCAGCAGTAGCGGTAATCCCAATTCCGGGAACTTCCGATTTTTTCCGGTAGAGAAGTGGTGACAGCGGCCACGATTCCTCCCGTGGGGGTATAGCTCATGGCCTTGAGCGTTATCAATGACCGCATCACTGCGTCTTTCCATTCCCCCTGGTAAGTGCATTTTGCGGACCATTCTTTCCACCAGGTTTCCGTATGACGCAAAGTCTCCTCGGCGTCTTCCGATTGGGGAACAGGACCATAGGTGGGGGCATAGGCGAGGTCGAAGGGGACGGTTTCTCCGGCAGAAATGGTGAATTCGGCAACGGTATGGAGGTTTTCACCGTGAAGGGATGCCGGTGTCCTCAGGAATAGCGAATCGGGCCCGGCCGTGGCGCGGATGCCATTCTCCATGCGCTGGACCCAGGGAACCACCCAACCGTAGTCGAATCGGATGATAAGCTCCATCCTCATCTTTACTTTTCCCTTTATCCCCTTCACGAGCCGAATCAGGTCAGGGGTTTGGGTGCGGGGAGGCATCCAGTCAATCAACTGTACCTCACCTTCGTCGGTGATGAAAGTGGTTTCCAGAACCAGGGTATCACCCCGGTAACGTCTGTGCACGGAGCGGATGTCGTCCCGGGGAGCGATTTGCCAGCGGCCGTTTTCCGGATTGCCCAACAGGGCGGCGAAACAGGCGCCGGAATCGAAGCGGGGAAAGCACAGCCAGTCGATGGAACCGTCCAGACCCACGAGCGCACCGGTTTGGCAGTCGCCTATCAAGGCGTAGTCTTCGATGCGCAACGCCATGGTCGCTCTCCTATATTCGGACCGCGGAACTTATTCCACGGTCACCGATTTGGCGAGATTCCGCGGAGTGTCGACATCGCAACCGCGCAATACCGCGATGTGGTAAGCCAGTAATTGCAGAGGAATCACCGTCAGCAAAGGCGTCAATACCCGCAGGGTTTTGGGAATTCGGATAATATGGTCCGCAATGCGCCGCAAATCATCGGAATCGTCGTCGGTGATGGCGAGAATCCGTCCGCCACGCGCCTTGACCTCCTGCATATTGGACAGCACCTTGTCGAACAGGGAGTCGGTGGGGGAGATGACCACGGTGGGCATGTTCGCGTCGATAAGCGCGATAGGGCCATGCTTCATTTCGGCGGCGGGATAACCCTCGGCATGGATATAGGAGATTTCTTTGAGTTTGAGGGCGCCTTCCAAAGCTACCGGATAATTATAACCGCGTCCCAGATAGAGAAAGTTGGACGCTTTGACGTATTGTCCGGCGATCTCCTTGATGTGGTCGTTCAATTGCAGAATCTCGCCTATCTGTTCCGGGATATTCTGCAGCGCTTGGCAGAACTTGCGTCCTTCGTCCACCGACAGGCGGCGCATGCGGCCGAGCAGCAGGGCGAGCAGGGTGAGTACGGTGACCTGACAGGTAAAAGCCTTGGTAGAGGCGACTCCGATTTCCGGTCCGGCGTGGAGGTAAACGCCACCGTCGGTT
>CAYNXV010000199.1:0-5959 GCA_964401245.1 uncultured Bifidobacteriales bacterium
GCGGAAATAATCGTGAAAATTCTCGATAAATCGGTGCATGCTCATGCCGAAGAGGAAACCATGCATAAAGCCATCGACGCCATGCTGGAAAAGATCGAGCGTCAGCTGAAAAAAGAAAATGAAAAACTGAAAATCCACAAATCCGTTCCAGTGTCGAATCTGATAGCGGAATAGCCTCCGAAAGCGAACTTGCCAAGCAGCATCGACTTCAGCAGACTCGAAATCAATCGTAAACGATCCCTCCCCGTGAGGGATTTCTATTATCAATTCAAGGAAGAATTGGCGCTCAGCCTGCGAACGCCCGAGGCTTCGCTCTGCACCGAAATCATCGAAGCCAACCTCCATCGGCCGGGTTTGGCCCTGGCCGGCTTCACGGGAGTCTTTTCCTTTCAGCGCGTCCAAATCATCGGTACCACCGAATGGTCGTATCTCGAATCGGTGGGTTCGGACAAAAGGGCCGAAATTTTCAACAGCCTCCAGGAATACCGGTCACCCATGTGGGTACTGACCCATAACGCCACGTTGCACGAGGAATTGCTGCAAATGTGCCTGGCCCAAAACGTTCCCATCATTTCGACCGGGCGCGAAACCCTCGACTTCGTCACCGAGGTTCAGGACATACTCGAGGACTGGTTCGCCCCTTATTGCTCGATGCACGCTTCGCTGGTAGACGTTTACGGCGTGGGCATGCTTTATATCGGCGAAAGCGGAGTGGGTAAAAGCGAATGCGCCCTTGACCTGGTAGAGAGGGGGCATCGTCTGGTGGCCGACGATATCGTCCACCTCATCCGCAAAGGCCATTCCATCATCGGTAAGGGCAACAAGATATTGGGGCACCATATGGAGATCCGCGGCATCGGAATAGTCGATGTCGGGAAGCTTTTCGGTATCCGGGCCATCCGCAACACCAAAAAGGTGGAAGTGGTGGTTGAATTGCAGAAGTGGCGCGAAGGGGAGAATTACGAGAGGACGGGGCTTGATCCTCTGACCACCGACGTAATCGGCATCGGCATTCCCAAGGTCATCATCCCCATTTCGCCGGGCAAGAACATCACCGTTATTTCCGAAGTGATAGCCATGAATATGCTGCTCAAGATGAACGGAGTGGACGCGGCCAAGCTTTTCAACGAAAAACTCATCGAGACCATGAAGAACAAAGCGCGCTTGAACGCTTTGACCCGTCTTTCCACCGAAGTATACGAGTAGGATACGGGCTGGGACATCGCTTTCGTCTCCCTATCGGCCCGCCGACTTTCCCCCTTTCGCCGGATCCATTGAATTCGCCAGTGCCCACCGCGCGGAAATTTTGTTAAAATGGCTGGTATGAGTGTTGACTTCCCGATGCCGGCCGAAAACCCCGTATGAATCTCCAGCGCATCAATTTCGTCGTGGGGCTGTTCGTCCTCCTGGCATTCGGCATACTCTTTTTCGGAGTTTTCTTCCTGAAGGAAACGATTCCGGGTCAAAGGATGAAAACCTTTCCGGTGGTGTTCGAGCAGGTATCGACCTTGCAAACGGGCGATCCCGTCAAGGTCAATGGCGTCAAGATGGGACAGGTCGTAGACATAAAATTGATTGGCCGCAAGGTAGTGGTGGGAATGCGTCTCGAAGACGGCGTATCCATTCCCATCGATTCCGAAATTCGCATTCAGAACATCGGCTTGATGGGGGAAAGGCAGGTGGGAATACGCCTCGGAGCCGCGGAGGCCGTCGCAACCCAACAGGACACTTTGCAGGGTACCCTGGATGCCGGCATCGCCGAAGCCATGGGATTGGCCGGCGAAGTTTTCGTGGAAGCCGAGGGCTTGGTCGCCTCCTTGCGATCGGTGGTGGACAGTACGGTGGGACGCCCGGAGTTTACGCAAACCTTCAACGAATTGTTGAACGAAACACGGCAGCTCAGCCGCGAACTGGACGGCTTCATGGCGGAGATGAAACCCAAGGTCGAAAGCAGTCTGGACAATATGCAAGCGGCCAGCGGCCAGGTCCGGCGCCTATTGGAGGACCAGGACGAGCCTCTGCGCCGCATCGTTCACAACGGCGAGGAGGTTTCGGAAAAGCTCAAGGAAGTCGCCCAGCGGGGCGATAATATCGCTTCGGAATTGGAAACGCTCATGTCCGCCGTCAACTCGGACGGCAGCACCTTGGGCGCCATGATCCGGGATCGCAATCTCTACGGCGAATTGCGCTCCACCCTCAACAGCGCCGATTCGCTCTTCCAACAGATCCGGAGCAAAGGCCTGGACGTCAATCTGGATTTATTCTAGAGGCATGGTAAGGCTCCTGTGGGTATTGCATAACCACCAGCCCGTAGGAAATTTCGACTTCATTTTCGAACGCGCCTATCAGCGGGCCTATCGTCCCTTTCTGGACGTATTGAAGGCCCATCGCGGCATAACCGTCAGCCTCCATTTCTCCGGCATCCTGTTGGAATGGTTGGAAAAGCACGCGGCCGATTATGTGAACGAACTCGGTATGCTCGTGCGCGAAGGCCGGGTGGAGATTCTGGGCGGCGCCTATTACGAAGCCGTACTGCCGTCCATTCCCGATCGCGACAAGGCCGGGCAATTATTGAAATTGCAGAACGCGGTGCATCGGGTTTTCGGCGTCAGGCCTCAAGGGGCCTGGTTGGCCGAGAGGGTATGGGAGCCCGGATTGGCTGAATGCCTGGCGGAGGCGGGATTCTCCTACGTCGTGCTCGACGGCCATCATCTCAAATTGGCGGGTTGCGGGGCGTCGAGTTCCGATGGCTGGTTTATAACCGAAGAGGGTGGCAAAAGCCTGCGGGTTCTCCCCATAGACGATGTCTTGCGTGATCTCATTCCCTTTCGTCCCGTTGAGGAGGTAATGGCCCATTTACGGAGCCTGGATAAACCTGAAGGGACTCAAATCGTTTTCGGCGACGACGGGGAGAAGTTGGGGGACTGGCCCTTTACGCACGAAACCGTTTATGAGTCGGGATGGCTGGAATCGTTTTTCTCGGCTCTGGAGGCAAGCCCTGACCAATTCAAGGTGCAAAGCCTATGCCGGGCTTTTGCACCGGATGCCTGTCGCGGACTGGTGTACCTGCCCCCCGCGTCCTATCCCGAAATGGGGATATGGGCGCAAAACACCGAAGACATGCCCGCCTTCCGCCGGGCCCAAGCCTTGCTAACGGAGGGAGACGCCCCGAACGCCTCTTCGGCTTTGCTGCCGGGGCGCTCCTGGCGGCAATTCCTCACCAAGTATCCCGAAAGCAACGCCATGCATAAGCAGATGTTGCGCCTTTCGGCCGAGGTGGCGGAGTCCGCAGCGCTCCATCCCGAGGCGGCCGGTAAAGCGCGCGAAGCCCTGTGGCAAAGCCAATGCAATTGCGCCTATTGGCATGGCGTATTCGGCGGCCTTTATCTGCCCCATTTGCGGAATGCCGTCTACCAGTCGCTAATCCGCAGCCAAAAAGCCCTGGATGGCATCAAGGCTACGGTAGCCCGCCCTGTCTGGGAAAGTCGCGATTGGAATTTCGACGGCCACCTGGAACATACCCTGAACACGCCCTTGATTTACCTCAGTTTCAACCATCGCGCCGAAATCGATCAGTTCTGGCTGAAGACGACCGGATTCAATCTTTGCGATACCTTGATGCGCCGGCCCGAAGCCTACCATCAGGATTCCGGCGAAAGCGGGGCGCCCGACACGGCGGAATTGATTTATGATCGGGAACCCAAGGCCTTTTGCGCCGATCGTTTTTTACCTCCCGGTTTCGCTTTCGAACCCTACCGGCTTCAGGAATATCCCGATAATTATCGCTTCGAAGTTCGGGAGGCGCTTACCGAGTCGGGAGCCGGATTCGAAGCCATTCGCTTTTCCGGAGTGATCCGCGATGAAATGGGCGGAATCGTGGCGGAAATGGAAAAGTCCTACCGGTTATCCGAGGGTCATACGCTTGATGTCGGTTGGAGGGTACTGAACCTGTCGGAAATGCCTTTTGGAGTTCGTGTCGTATCTGAGCTATTATTTTGTTTATTGGCGGGATGGTCTTCCGATCGCTTTTTGCGATGGGCGGGGGTTGACGGTAAAGAGGTGCGGGAAATGCCGGCTTCGGACGGGGAAATGGATTCGTGCCGGCGGTTGGAGGTCGTGGACTTGGCGCAAAAAATAAGGTTCACGCTTCGACACGATGGCTCGGGAACGTGGAGGTACGGCCAACAAACCGTGAGCCGCAGCGAAAGCGGCTCCGAAACCGTATACCAGGGCACCGTCGTTCTACCGGTATTCGACGTCGACTTGGCGCCGAGGGCCGCATGTAGCCAATCTATCAGCATTCGGATCGAGGAGGAAGTTGCCCTATGATGACCAAGGAATTGACGGTGATAAACGATTCGGGGATCCATGCCCGGCCCGCCGCGCTGATCGTGGAAACGGCCACCCGTTTCAAAGCGGATATCTTCTTTCACAAGGACGGCATGCGGGCCAACGCCAAGAGCATCATGAATATCATGCTGCTGGCCGCCGAGCCGGGCGCCATCGTGCGCGTGGAAACCGTGGGTCCGGACGAAAAAGAGGCTTTGGAGGCCATTGAACAGCTTTTCGTTTCCCGCTTCAAATACGAGTAGTCCCGGATGAGCGGCTCCGGACACAAGCGCACTCTTCTCCACGGCGTTCCCGCTTCGCCGGGTTTCGCCATCGGACCGGCCTATTTGCTCAGGCCCGAGGAGCGGGTCGTGAAAAAGCGCATCATCGCGCCGGAGAAGGTGGACCATGAAGTGGCCCGACTCCGCAGAGCCCTGGAAAAGGCGCACAAGGAAATCCTGGGCATCAAAAGCCGCATAGTCGGCGACGTGGGCGAATACGAGGCCCGCATATTCGACAGCCATATCCTGATTCTTCAAGACAGCGAAGTGCTCGACACGGTGGTCAACGACATCCGTGAAAATTTCTACTGCGCCGAATTCGCCTTCAGCAGCCGTATCAAAGAATTGGTCACCCGCTTCGAGAGCGTTTCCGGCGGGTTCCTCAAGGATCATATGAGCGATTTACGCGATGTGGACACGCGCGTAATCGACATACTCATGCTCAGCGAAAGCAGCAGCCCCTACGTGGACGTGGGTTCCCCCGTCATCGTCATGACGCGCAACCTGACCCCATCCATACTTTCGCAATTCAACCGCCGCAATACCCTGGGGCTAACCACTGAAGTAGGGGGCAAGACATCGCATGTGGCCATCCTGTCCCGTTCCCTCGAAATTCCGGCCGTGTCCGGCATTTCCTGGCAGGGCGGCGAAGTGGAGCCGGGTCAAACCGTAATCGTGGACGGCACGGCGGGCGTGGTCATCATCAATCCCACGCTGCGCGACATCAAGGAATACGAAATCAAAAAGGCCGCGTATTTCGCCTTGGAACGCGAACTCTACAATCTCCGCGACCTGGAACCCGTTACGCTGGACGGGAAATTCGTGGAACTCTCGGCCAATATCGAATTGCCCATTGAAGTCGAGAGCGTGTTGCAATACGGGGCGGATTCCATCGGACTGTACCGCTCCGAATTCCTCTTCCTGATGCGCGAGGACATGCCCGGAGAAGAGGAGCAATTTCAGGCCTACAAATATATTTCCGATCGCATGGGTCATAAAACCGTCACGGTGCGAACCATGGACGCCGGCGGCGACAAATTGGTTCCGGCCCTTAAGATGGCCGGCGAACCCAATCCCTATATGGGTTGGAGGTCCATTCGCGTCTGCCTGGACAATCCCGAGATATTCAAAATCCAGCTTTCCGCCATTTTACGGGCCAGCGCCAACGGAAACGTGCGCATCATGTTTCCCATGATATGCAATCTCTGGGAAATCCGCGAAGCCAAGGAAGTGCTGCAGCAGGTGAAGCATGATCTTGAGGAAAGCGGAATTCCATACGACAAGGAGATGGAAGTCGGTTGCATGATCGAGGTGCCTTCGGCGGTGACCATGGCCGACGAGCTCGCCCG
>CAYNXV010000200.1:0-5944 GCA_964401245.1 uncultured Bifidobacteriales bacterium
GTGCGCTATGAACCGGCGGGCGGGGGCGGGGCGAAGAATACCTGGAACGCCAAGTTCGAAGGCATAGTTACCAGCATGCTGCGCCGTTATGAGCAAACCGATTCCGATTTCGTAAGGCGCGATATCGAAGAATACATGGACGAGAAGCCCTGCGGCACCTGCAAAGGCCTTCGTCTCAAGCATGAAACCGCCGCCGTCACCATCCGCGGCCTCAATATCATGGATATCGGCAACATGTCGATTCAAAACGCCTATGATTGGTGCAAGGCTCTGCAGGAGTCGGAACCCGCTCCCCTGGAAATCCGCTCCAGCCTGCACCTTTTCTTCAAAGTGGAGCCCATAGGCTCCAAGGAAGACGATCTTTCCGACCAGGAAAGGGCCATAGCCAAACAGGTGTTCAAGGAAATCCTGAGCCGACTCACCTTTCTCGTCAGCGTGGGACTGAATTATCTCTCGCTCACCCGGTCGGCGCGCACGCTTTCGGGCGGCGAATCGCAGCGCATCCGGCTCGCCTCCCAAATCGGAACCGGACTTTCCGGCGTACTTTACGTGCTCGACGAACCTTCCATCGGATTGCATCAGCGCGACAACGACAGGTTGCTCAAAACCCTGCAAAGGCTGCGCGACCTGGGCAATACCGTATTGGTGGTGGAGCATGACGCCGATACCATCTGCACCGCCGATTATGTCATCGATATCGGGCCCGGAGCCGGGGAGCATGGCGGCCGGGTGGTTTTCTCGGGGACTCCGGCCGAATTGATAGCCTCGGGCAACAGCGATACGGGTGCTTTCCTCAGCGGCAAGCGTCGCATCGATCGCGAAAGCATCAGCGGCGAATTGCTCAAATTGAAGCGCCGCGAAACGGAAGCCCGCTCCGAAGGCCACCTCAAACTGACGGGTGTCACCCATAACAATCTCAAGAACGTGGACGTGGAGATTCCCCTCGGAAAATTCGTCAGCGTCACCGGAGTTTCGGGCAGCGGCAAATCCTCGCTGGTCAACGACGTGCTCTCGCGCATCCTATCCCGCGAAATCAACGGCAGCAAGCAGAAACCGGGCGCCTATAAAAGCATCAAAGGCCTGGAGCAGCTCGACAAGGTCATCGTCATCGATCAATCTCCCATCGGGCGCACGCCGCGATCCAATCCGGCCACCTATACCGGCCTGTTCACGGAAATCCGCAACCTTTTCACCATGACCCACGAAGCGAAGATACGCGGCTATAAGCCAGGGCGCTTCAGTTTCAACGTGAAGGGCGGCCGCTGCGAGAATTGCCAGGGCGACGGACTCATCCGCATCGAAATGCAATTCCTCCCCGACGTTTACGTAACCTGCGAAGTATGCAAGGGAAAACGCTACAACCGCGATACCCTGCAAATCGATTATAAGGGTAAGAACATCGCCGAAGTTCTCAATATGACCATCGAAGAGGCCTTACGTTTCTTCGAGAATCTGCCGGCGTTGCGATCCAAGCTGCAAACCCTGATGGAAGTGGGCCTGGGATATATCAAGCTCGGCCAATCCGCCACCACGCTTTCCGGTGGTGAGGCCCAGCGCATGAAGCTTGCCGGCGAATTGTCGCGCCGCTCCACCGGCCGGTCCTTCTACATACTCGACGAACCTTCTACCGGCCTGCACTTCGAAGACGTGCGCAAACTGCTCATCGTACTCCACTCCCTGGTATCGCAGGGCAATACCGTGCTGGTAATCGAGCACAATCTCGACATCATCAAGAACTCGGACTTCGTCATCGATTTGGGTCCCGAAGGTGGAGAGGGCGGCGGACAAATCATCGCCACCGGAACCGTCGCGGAAGTGGCGGCCTCGCCCCAATCCTATACGGGAAAATGGCTGAAGAAGCTGCTGCTCGAAGAAAAACGCAGAGCCTCCGTTTCCACCGTAAAAGCCCTCCCGGCCAAAGCGCCGCGCAAGTCGAGACAAAAGGTGGGCGTCTGAGCCATTAATCCTTTGACTCTCCCGTCTCTCCGAAGACATTTTCCCCTCAGGGGCATGCTCAGGGGCATGAAATTGAGGAGGCGGGATGGCCGAAAAGGAGTATCGGAAACAAGGTGAGAGAAGAGCCGGTGAACGCAGGCGCAGCGGCGGCGTCAGCAGAGGCGCCTCCAAAATCAGCAGAAGCGCGTCCAAAGGATCCCGGGAGCGGGGCAAGGAAGCCTCCACTCCCGCGCAAATCCCTCCCAAGGGCTGGAAGGACATCGCCCTCCGGGTAAAAAACCGCATCGGCGAGGATAATGTCTCGCTGATAGCGGCCGGAGTGGCGTTCTATGCTTTCCTATCCCTCTTTCCGGCCATTGCCGCGGGCGTATCCATCTATGCCTTGATTGTGGATGCCGCAACCGTCGAAAATCAGATAGCGGCCTTGGCAAATTTTCTTCCCGCAGAAGCGCAGCAGGTAATCGGGCAGCAATTGGCTGCCTTCGTGTCGCAGGCCGAAGGAAGTCTGGGATGGGCTGTGGTTTTGGGTATCGTGCTGGGAATCGGGGCGGCCAACAAGGGAACCCGCGCCCTTTTCGTGGGATTGAATATCGCGTATCAGGAAGAAGAGGGAAGGGGATTTTTCAAACAAAACGCCCTGACGCTATTGTTTACCTTCGGAGGAATTCTTCTCGCTTTGGTATGCGCGGCCCTGGTAGTGGCGCTTCCCATCGCCCTGGCCTTTGTCGGAATTCCGGAATCGTGGGAACTATTCCTGCGCGTAATAAGATGGGTATTTCTCGCCGGCATCCTATTGCTGGGTCTATCGTTGTTATACCGCTATGCTCCGGTTCGAGAAAATGCGCAGTGGAAGTGGGTGACTCCGGGATCCGCCATCGCCGCCGTCCTGTGGCTGCTGGGATCGGGCGCCTTCTCGTATTACGTATCGAATTTCGGCAATTACAACGAGGTCTACGGTTCGGTAGGGGCCGTAGTCATTTTGATGCTGTGGTTCATGCTCTCGTCCTTCGTCATTCTTCTCGGCGCCGAAATCAATTCCGAAATGGAGCATCAAACTGCGAAGGACAGCACGACGGCGCCGGAAAAGCCGATGGGAGAAAGGGGCGCCCACCAGGCCGACACCGTGGCGGAGTGATATTACAGGCCCAAATAGCGTATGGCCAAACCCGAGGCGCAGATGGTGAAGCCCGCGACCACATGGGCATAGGGACGCACCCGCAGAGCCGGAAAAAAAGACAGCCCTTTCAACCCCACCAACACGCAACCGAGCATGGTTCCCAGCGTCACGCAGCCGAAAAGCAGCGCGACCTCCAACACCAAAATCGAATTCATGGCCGCGGCAGGATAAAGCAGCAGGGGAATCAAGGGTTCGCAGGGACCGAAGAGGAAAATGAGAAAAAGAAAAAACGGCGTTTTCATTTCCGGACCGGCTTCCGTTCCATCGGCGCCCGAAGCTGCGCGGGCCCGCACACGTAAAAGGCGGCGCAATCCCACGGCCAGATAAACCAATCCGAAGGCGATAAGCAGCCAGGCCGCCAGGGATCCCCGGCTCGATTCGAATTGCACCAGATGGTCCAGCGACCATCCCGCGGCTATGCCCACGAATCCCAACAACACCGATCCCAGCACATGTCCGAGCCCGCAATATAGGGCGATGCGCGCCGTCTTCTTCCCGTTCCACGACCTTGCCTTGGCCATGGCGATAAAGGGCACGTAATGATCGGGTCCCAGTAACGTGTGGGTAAACGCTATGGCGGCGGCGGTTGCCAGTAACACCCAGGATTCCGTCATGCGCAACTCCACCTGTAGATGGTGGTACGGGATGGATGCAACGGCTTTGGCATCGGGAAAAAATAATATCTCATTCCGAAATCCCGTCGCCCGGACAGTTTTCCCCTTGGGTTACTAGCGGAAAACTTCCAGTTCCGATCCGAAATTGACAATTCAGGACAAAAGTCGCTGTGCGCAATCCGAAAGGGAGGGCTATATTTTCCCCAGGACCGATGTATACCTTCACAGCAATCCGCTATTTCCGCCACTCCGCCTTGCGGCCCTTGCTGGGTATGGGCGCGGCCTTGGCCTACTTGCTATGGGTCGTCTTGCCCCATGGATTGGCCATCCACCATCATCACGAAGAAGGTCATGGTCATGCCCATGCCGGGGAAACCCACCATTCCCTCCAGCTGAAAAACCGGATCATGGGGCTGACTTACGGTCCGCTCCATGGTTCGGAAGTCCCGCTTGAAATTACGGCCACCCCAGCCTTGCATGCCGCGCATGCTCCTGTCGAATCCGCCCTCGAATCGGAGTCGAAAACTTCTCCCACCCCGCTTTCCGGCATCTTATGGCGGGCAGCGGGCGATTCAGGTCACGAACATATCCTCGACCAGGCCCTGGCGGGCAAATCTTCTCTGGCAACTACCGCCCCCTCCATTGCCTTTCGCGCCGAGGTAACTCCGTCATTCGATTTGCCTTCCGCCTCCCGGCGAAACGCCCCCTCCGCAACGCGCGCGCGCGCGCCTCCTGCCGCTTAGCTCCAGAGCCAGTCGCTTCCCCTCAAATAAAACGTCGCGAAGGAGTTCCCTTGGTGGAGCCTTCCGTCAATTCATTCCCCTATTTCGGCAGGAGCATTCATGTTTCGTATTTCCATATCCATTCCGCTTTTGGCGGCAACCGCCGTCCTGTATGCGCAAGAACCCGCTTGGGAACAACCATCCCAAAATGAGCTACCGGAAAAAGTGGTGACTTTTTCCAAACCCTATACGGCCGCCTCCAGCCAGGACGTGCGCGATCTCGATTTGTCGCTGCGAGTCATTCTGGAGCCGGCGGATTTGCTGAAAGTTACGCCGGGGCTGTACGTTTCGCAGCATGCGGGCGGCGGCAAGGCGCAGCAATATTTCATCCGCGGTTTCGACGGCGATCATGGAACCGACATCGGTTTCTGGTTCGATGGAATGCCCGTCAACAACGTAAGCCATGGCCACGGTCAAGGCTATACTGACATGCATTTCATCATTCCCGAACTGGTGAACCGCGTGGAAGTGAAAAAGGGCCCCTATTTCGCGGAGTACGGTGATTTCGCCACCGCCGGAGCCGTGCATCTACATTCCCATAATCCCAAGGAAAATTTTCTTTCGCTGCAATCGGGGATGTTCCACACCTATCGCGCCCTGGGCGTGGCGGGCGGCTCCGAAGAGGCGTTCAGCCCCACCATTGCAGCGGAAGTGTATCGCACCGATTCCTATTTCGACAATCCCGACGATTTGGAGCGTTATAACCTGTTCATGCGCTCCAATATCTGGCATAGCGGAGAATCGTCCCTGGGCCTTACGCTCATGGGCTACGGCAGCGGTTGGAACGGCTCCGGTCAGATTCCCTTGCGGGCGGTCGAAGACGGAAGCCTGTCGCGGTACGGCTCGGTGGATCCCACCGAAGGCGGCAATTCGCAGCGGCATAGCGCCTCCTTGCGCTTCAACAGCCAGGGGGAAAACGATTTCTTCGAGGCGACGGCCTATCTCATCAATTACCGCATGGCCCTCTATTCCAACTTCACCTTTTTCGCGGGCGACAACGTGAATGGCGATCAAATCGAGCAGAACGATCGCCGTCTGGTGGCGGGCTTCCACGCGGGCTACGGATTCGAGAACACCGCGTTCGGCATGCCCTGGCGCACGCGCGTGGGCGTAGACAGTCGGAACGATATCATCCACAACGAACTGGGCCAAAGCGTCCGTCGCAAGCGTTTCACCAAAGACATTGATAGCGACGTGCGTCAGGGAAGTTTCGGGGCTTATTTCCAGGAAGAGGTGGAGCCGCTTGGTTGGCTGCGATTGATAGCGGGAATACGAGCCGATTATTTCGGCTTCGACGTAACCGACCGCCTGGAAGAAATGGATCCTTCCGCGCCCAAGACCTCCGGCGTGGAACAGGCTTCCATTTTCAGCCCCAAAGCCAGCGCCGTCGTATCACCGCGTGAAAATTGGCAATT
>CAYNXV010000201.1:0-5922 GCA_964401245.1 uncultured Bifidobacteriales bacterium
TCCTTGTAGGTGAAGGAAAACGCTTCGGTTCGGCGCTTAAGGAGAAATGACTACGGGGAAATTCGCGGTTCTTTCTCCTTGGGAGTTTTCCACCCCCACCTGAAAAACTCCCGGCCTCACCCGAACACCTTGGCCGTCATTGGTATCCCATTCGACCATCCCCTGATTGAGGGGAAGCGCGCGGATTCGCTTACCGGCGGTATCCCAGATGACGACACGGGCGCCTGGGGCGGCAATGCGAATCCCGGTGGAGGTACGGGTGATTTGCGCACCCGACAACGACTGGTGAAAGAACTTGGTGCCGGTCAGGGCATAATCATCCTCGGGTCGGATGGGAATTTCCTGTTGGGGCTTCGTCGTGCCCCGCATGACTTTGGTAATCTCCCCACCCAGGCGCAAATACCAATCACTGGGCAATGACTCGCCGTCCGCATCCAGGGTCAGCCACCAGGTCTGTTCGGGCGCCTGCTTCGCGGTGGGAGCGATTTTGAACATGGCGGTGCCTTCGTCCACCTCGTCGAACATGGCGATCTTGATGGCGCCGGCTCCCACCTGCTTGGCCACCATGGCCTGCTGCCAGATGAACCGGCCGCCCAACCGGGGAATCTTGTTCGGTTCCCCTTCTTTCCACTTGCTCCACGAAAATCCGGGGAAGATGACGGGCATATACAATACACCCGCATCCGCGAGCCATTGCCGGTCTTTACCTATGCTGGATTTCCACCACCCGTTCACCTCATCCAGGGCTGAGAATCGCCCTACGTTCCAGGGCTGCACCGCATCCATGGCCCGGTACACCTCATGCCATCCTGAATCGGGACGCGCATCACGACCCAAGGGACGAAATCCGGCGGGAACGCCGCCCATGACGCTGGCCCGGTATTTCTCCCCCGCTCCCCCGTGGAACCATTTCACCAAAGCCAACGCCTCTTCGGGATGCGCGGGCGGATGCCGGTTGCCGTCGCTCAAGCCCATGCCCCACACCGATACCAGCGGCTTGCCTTTGTGGTGCAGATAGTTGGGTACGGAAGTAATCCCGATTTCGTTCACCAGATATTGCCAATCGGTTTTGATCAAATCGTCCCAACTGGAAAAGCTGCTTCCCGCTACGTCGTATTCCACGGCCACGGCCCGCCCGTATTTTTTCGCCGCCGCCAGCACATTACGGAGCACCTTGTCACCACCCCTACGCATACCCGAGGCATTCTTGACAAAACGTTGCACCAGAACACCATCGATTCCGTAGTCCCGCATCCATTTGAAATGTCTATCCACAACGAAGGCATTGGCCGAGGAAAAAAGGTAGGCGGGAGCGCCATCGATGGTGAAATTGCCGGCCCGGCAAAGCTCTTCCCTGGGAAACTCCTGGAGATCCGGCCACATTTCCACCCTGATGGAATTTGTGGAAGGGGTCCCACTTGACCAATGGTTCCAGTCACCGCCCCACTTGCCCGGGCATCCGAACCATCCCTGGTAGCCAAAAAGCACTTTGCCCTCCAGAGTACTGAAATCCACAGCAGGATTTTGCGGCAATGCGGAGGAAATCAGGGCCGCCAGCAAGAATACATTCCATTTAAAATACGGATTCATGAATGGGTCGCCCTTCCGGATTTCGCTTTTGCCTATTCTAAGATAGGGGCTGAGGGGAAAAAGTGTTGGGTATTTATTATCAGGGAGGTTAACCCCGTTTTTATTTCAAAAACGGGGTTCTGAGCGGAAAACGAGAAATTATTCTAATCCATTGGTGGATTTTGGCCAACGGGACTGCGCGGGTCGGCTCACCTGCCGACGGTATGCTATCGCCCGATGCGCAACCAAGCCGCCACGCATAAGGATAGGCTGCTTAGCGGCATGAGAACCGCCGCCAGAAAAGGGGTCACCAGCCCCTGAAATGCCAATGTCATTGCGGCCGCATTGTAGGTGAAGGAAATCCCATAAGCCCATAGGATTCCGCCGCGTACCCGCCGCGCCAATCCCAGTAAATCCCCTATAGCCGAAGGGTCCACGCCCGTGAAAAGAATATCGGCCTGATCGGTCAGAAAATCCGCCGGACCCGCAACCGCCAAGCCCCAGTCAGCCTCCCCGAAAAGGAGGCTGTCGTTGAAGCCGTCTCCGACCGCGAGGCAGGCCCCCTTGAGAGAGCGAAGGGAACGGGCCTCTTCACGCTTTTCTTCCGGACTCAATCCGCCTTTGTATTCGGAAAATCCTGCCGTCTGCGCAAAGACACGAACACGTTCCGGATGATCCCCCGATAACAAGGTAGCGCCCAGTCCCAGGGCATCCAATCGCTTGCGAAGCCTAGCGACGCCCGGCTTCACCTCTTCGGTGAATTCAATCGCAGCGGCCAAGCGTCCGTTCACAAAGAAAGCGGAATCAGGTTTGAAACCGCCGGATTCAACCGAAGAAAAATCGGGTGTAACATATCCCAGTTCCAAAAATGCTTCCGGCTTTTCAAGCCACGCCCCATAACGACTAAGACAAATTTCCCGCTGTTCTCCATTCTTTTCACGCGCCACCATACCGAAGTGGAGGATTTCTCGTACGCCTTCAAGTTCAGCCGCGTCCGCATCGATTTCGCGCAAGGAATCACGCAAGCCCACTGCCACGGGATGGGTAGTCGCATTACACATGGCTTTCAGGGAAGCCAGCAATGAGTCCTGGAAGGAACGATCGTATGCCGCAAATTCATCCATCCATCGCCAACCACGGAGGCGACGCCTGACAAAGGTCAGGGTTCCCGTCTTATCGAAAAGCACGTGGCGGACGCGTGACAGCTCGCGGAGAATTTCTCCGCTCCGAAAATGAAAACCCCGCTCGCGAGCCCGCTTGAGACCCAAACCCAAATTGATGGGCACCGCCAGCGCGAAAGCACAGGCGCAGGAAATGATAAGTACGCTAGCAGCAATACGCATGGCTTCGAAGGAGCCTTTTCCCATGTGCAGGAAAAATGCTCCCACCGACAGACCCAGAATAATCGCGGTAAACACCGCCGCCATCCTATCACCCTGCGATGGGCGACCGGACTTGGCAGCTTTCAGGGTTTCTATTTGTGTCTGCAATCCCCTAAGTCGGGATTTGGCCGGCACGGTGGTTATCTTGACTTCAATTTTAGACCCGGTATTGCGGTAGCCGGCGAAAACATTCTCTCCCCTTTCCAAAGCGGCGGGTCTGGCTTCTCCGGACAACAGGCTGGTATCCAACTGCGCACCCGCGGATAGGAGGAGCCCGTCAAGCGGAACGGATTCCCCGGGAAACACCACGATGGTCTCACCGGGTTCAACGGTTTCTGTGGGAACCCATTCCAGGCGCGAACTGCGCAAGCATCGGGCACGTCCCTCCGGCATCACTCCGGCCCAGGTCGCATCAAATGCCAATCCGGTTTCAAAACGCCGCACCGCCCAACGCCCGATTAGAAGAAAGAAAACCAATCCCGTAACGCTGTCGAAATAATTGAAGACGTTCCCGCTGACCACTGAGGACACGGAAACCGCGAAAGTAAGCAGTATGCCTAACGAAACAGTTGTATCGAGGTGATAGATACCGTGCTTCAGGCCGCTCCATGCCCGGCGGTAAAAAGGCCAAGCGCAATAGGTGACTGAAGGGAGGGAAAGCAGGAAGGAATAAATGGCGAAGTATGCAACCAAAGTGCCATCAATTCCGGAAAACAACCCGAAATAATGGGCCACCGAAAAGGACATGACATTCGCGAAGCAGGCGCCGGCCACAGCGAGACGGGCGACGTGAGAACGATCCGAAATCGGGCTTCCGCCTCCGGGCGTATCGGCGCGCAAACGATAACCCAATTGGGCTGCGCGTTCGACCAGCATCCGCAAACCGGTTTTGGAGGAATCATATTCCAAAGCCAGGGTGCCGCGCATAAAATCCACCCGGACGTAAAGAGCGCCTGCGTCGGGCAAAGCCTTTTCAAGCAACCAACCGCAAGCCGCACAGGATATATCGGGGCTGCCTAAATCCAGGCAATGGACGGGACCGTTCCAACGGCCTAGGGATTTGAGGCGTTCCTCATCGTCCCACTCGGTGTACTCCTCCTCCGTCAAACTTACGCCCGCAGGGGCATTTCTCCCTGACGCCTCCAGCAGGTCGTAATACCGAAACCATTCCTTGCCGGCCAGCAACTCATTGACGCGCAGGCATCCCATGCAACAAAACCATTCACCCTTTGGGTTTTCATGCCGCGAATGCAACAAGGCCTGTCCACAGTGCAGACAAGAAACCGCGGGTGCCCGGGCAATCAAGATTTCAGCCCCCCTCAACGAAACGGCGGAAGACTTTCTCCCGGTGAACGCCTTGGCCATCGGTCAGATTCACCAGGATTTCCCAAGCCCCCCGCTGCAATGGCTCCATGGCCGCATGGTAAAGCGCATATCCCTGGTTTTCATCCCAACCCATATACTGAACCTGCACCTCGCGATCGAGAGCGGGATCCGAGGGTCGGTAAAAGCGAAGCGTACCGTGGAAACGTACCGGCCCTTCCAGCGATTCCTTGCCACTGGCCTTTATATCCGGGGGAAACGCATACTGTAATCGTAATTCCCAGCCTGCCTGCGAGGGTTCCAGGTGCCAGGAAAACGCCGTCGCGTCGGCACGGATTCTATTTTCCCGCGTGTCGTCGTACTTGAGACTCGCCGCATAATAATCATCGCGCACCAGGGGGCGGTCTTTCTTCAACGCATGATAAACCAGCAACGAATTGGCGGAAAGCACTATCAGGAAAAAGCCTCCTAGGCCCCATACCCATCTATCGCCACCGGAAGTCGCACTCTCCTTGCCGTTTCTATTCATTTTGTCGCTTTCCTTGCAAAGGGCGCCATCAGATGAACCTGCTTTTCCATGGAATGCCCTTCGGATTCGATTCGAATAATGATTTTCCGTTTACCGCCGGTAATCACCCCCTCGGGAGCGGAAATTTCCACCGGTATATCGCTGAATTGTCCGGCGCCTACCGCGAAGTCCCTGTCTTCCCAGTTATGGCTCGCTTCACCCGCCCCCAAAAGACTAATGCGGTAAATGTGCCTGGCATTCCCCTTGTTATGCACCTTAAGGGAGAAATGGTTTATAACCGCGCCGGCTTCACTGATAGTGAATGGTTCGTGGCCCACCCGTTTCGCATCTACGGTGAAGGCGGAGCGACCCAGCATCGTTCCAAGAAAAATTCCCGCCAAAATCAACGAAAGTACTCCGTAGGCATAGGGGCGCCAAGCGATTCCCTCTTGAGCCACTCCTTCCAACCCGTCAAGATTGGCATACCGAACCAATCCGCGCGGTTTTTTCCAGGCGTCCATGATTTTATCGCAGGCGTCGATACAACGCGCGCAGCCGATACATTCCAGTTGCTGCCCTTCGCGTATATCGATGCCGGTGGGACAGACTTGCACGCATAAGCGGCAATCCACGCAATCCCCCAAACCCTCCCGTCGCCTTCCTTGCGACTTACCGCGAGGCTCACCTCGATTGGGGTCGTAGGCGATTTGCAGGCTACGCCTATCGGTAAGCAAGCTTTGGAACTTGGCATAAGGGCAGACGATTACGCAGGCTTGTTCCCGGAACCAGGCAAACACGAAATAGAAGGCCAGGGAAAACCCACCCATGAAAACGAATCCTGCCCAGTTTTCCCGCGGAGGTTGAGTCATGGCCCACAGCAGATTTTCCATACCCCAGAAATAAGCCAAGGCGGAATTGCCTATGGCAGTGGCCAACAGGAGAAATAGCGCGTGCTTCAAGATTTTCCGCGCCGTCCGGTTCCAGGTGAATCCGGCCATGTCGCGAGCTTGGCGACGGGTGGCCCGGCCTTCGATCCAGCGCTCCAGGGGTGCGAACATGAATTGGAGAAACACTGTTTGCGGACAAGCCCAACCGCACCAGATACGGCCGTATTTAGCCGTTACGAAAAAAATGCCTAGC
>CAYNXV010000202.1:0-5915 GCA_964401245.1 uncultured Bifidobacteriales bacterium
ACGGGCAGCCGGCAGAATTGCTGCGCGTCAATTATGCCTTCCGCGGCGTGGCGCTTGAACCCGGCCAACGCCTGGTGGAAATGGAATATCGTTCCCCGTGGATCCAGCGGGGCCTCTCCGTCAGCCTTGGATCTATGGCTGCGATCATCCTCTTCCTTGGCGTATATCGACGCCTTCAACCCCGGCTCAATGTCGATGGCGGCTAGGTCTGCCGCCTCGCGCAGGCCCTGGATAATCACTCTCAAGTGGGCGGTTACTGCTACAGCTTTTTTTCTTATCCTGAGCCGGGTTTCCCTCTCCGAGGTGTTGCCTGTCATGAGGGAAAGCCGTTTATCACTTTTAACCTTGTCTGTGGCTTGCCAATTCCTGGTTGTATTTTTTATTGCCGTAAGATGGCAGGCGATGCTGCAATTGCCGGAACTTCGCCTCCATAAATATCTGTACTTCGTGTTTCTCGGCAATTTTTTCAGTTTTTTTCTCCCATCCTCTGCCGCCGCTGAAGCTGTTAAGGTGCTGGCTTTCGGGCATAAATACGGCCGGCTGCAAGAGAATATCGGCATCGCAATTTTCGCCCGCGCAGCGGGACTTGGGATTCAAATTGTATTGGGTGGGACTGGGCTTTTCATCTTTAATGACGAACTACGCGAATCGGGTCTGGCACAAAGGTTTTCCCTGGACATATTACCGCTCCTGGTATTCCTGAGTTTCCTGGTATTGGCGTTAACCCTGGTATGGCGGTATAAGGCGGCGTTGTCGCGGCAGATATGGATTGCCACGCTGGTAAGGATTTCCCAAGACCGACCGATGCTGGTGCGGATTTTAGGATGGACGCTGCTCATCCAGATCCTGTCGGTTATTGCTGTGTATTGTCTTTTCCTGAGCATCCATCCACAAGTGCAGATTTGGCAGGTGATGCTTTTTCCTGCCATCATCCAGATTATCCTGATGCTGCCCATCAGCTTCGGCGGCGTCGGTGTACGCGAATACCTAAATCTGCTTTTCTTTACCGACCTCGGTCGCATACCTCCGGATGTCACAGTTGCAGTTAGTATATTAGGGTATCTACCTCTTTTTTTAATAGCAGGGCTCGGCGGCATGTGGATGGCTTCTAGGAGATTGGCCAATGGTGGAAAAGCTGGCTGACTCCTTTCAGTGCCGTATATGTTCGAAACGGGGCGCCCACCGCACCTTTCGTGTTCCTGAATTGCAGTTTCGCATGGGCGAAAGTTTTACCTATTTTGAGTGCGGCACCTGCGGATGCCTGCAATTGGCGGAAATTCCCCCCGATATGGCCCAATATTATCCCCAGAACTATTACAGCTACATGACTGGGTCCAAGACGAGCTTCTACCGCCGCTTTAAGAATCGCCTGGAGCGCTCCCGGAACCGCTTCGGTCTTTATGGAGAAGGAGTGGTAGGACGGCTGCTACAAGCTGTACTTCCAGAATTGGCCTTGCCTAAACTTGCAAGGTTGTCGCCCTCCCACGACTCGCGGATCCTGGACGTGGGCAGCGGAAGTGGTAGGCCGTTGCAATTTCTAGCCGACGAAGGCTTCGGCAATGTCACCGGTATCGATCCCTTCATCAAGGAGGATACTTTCCATCCGAACGGATTGCGCATACTGAAAAAGGATCTTATGGAAATGGAAGGCAGGTGGGACATCATCCTTTTCAATCATTCCCTGGAACATATGCCGGACAACCTAGGCGCCTTGAAGAAGGCCTTCTCCCTTCTAGAGGAAAATGGCTGGTGTGTAGTCAGCATTCCTACTGTCAGCTCCTTCTCTTGGCGGCATTACGGGATTTATTGGCATGCACTGGACGCGCCCCGGCATATATTTCTGCATTCTCTGGACAGCTTTCGGAGAGTTGTTGAGCAGGCGGGCTTCGCAATCAAAGACTCCGTTTACGATTCCCAGGCAACTCAGTTCTGGTATAGTGAAAATTTCCGGCGCGGCCTGTCAATCAAGGCTAATGAAACCCTGCAAATTTGGCTTTCCGACAGAATCATGCGTGCCGTGCATTTTATACCCCAACACCTGCGCGCCATGCGGCTGAATCGGGAAGGGCAGGGCGACCTAGTGGCCTTTTTTTTGCAGAAAAGGTAAGATTTGCTGGATTCATGCCATTGTGAAATTCAGCCCGACTGACTAGAGAGGATTGAAATTGGAACTGCTTTTGAACGCTAGGGATTTCCGGAATGCTTTTCTTAAAGCCAGACCCTTTCCCCATATCGTGATAGATAACCTTTTCCCAAACAATATTTTGGAAAAGGTGCTGGAGAATTTTCCAAAACCCGACGGCATCGATTGGAAGATGATGGTGAATCCCAGAGAGAAAAAGCTGGCGACCCGGGATCTCTCCGGATTGAGCGCAGATACACGCCACTTTCTGTATTACCTGAATTCTAGTCCCGTCATCAACTTCCTGGAGGAGTTGACGGGTATAGAACATCTTATCCCCGATCCCCATTTTTGGGGCGGCGGCCTGCATCAAATCGTACGTGGCGGTTTTCTGAAGATTCATGCGGATTTTAACTGGCACAATCGCCTTGCGCTGTGCCGTCGTCTAAACCTCCTCATTTATCTGAACAAGGAATGGCGGGAAGAATATGGCGGCCACTTAGAGCTTTGGCCCAGGAACATGGCGGCCTGCGAAAAAAAAGTCCTGCCCGTATTTAACCGCACCGTGGTTTTTTCAACTACTGACTTCTCCTACCATGGGCATCCAACGCCTTTGGAGTGCCCCGATGGCATTAGCCGCAAATCCATCGCTACATATTACTACAGTAATGGTAGGCCTAAGGAGGAAATGGCGGATGTCCACTCCACCCTCTTTAAGCGGCGCGGCCCCGTGGATTGGAAGGAGTCAAGGGGTGAAAAGATCGTGCACACCGTCAAGAAGCTGGTTCCACCGGTGGTTTTTGACGCCAAGCGCTATCTAAAGACCAAATTCTTTCCTAATTTCCATTGATTTCCATGGCAAACACCTTCAACGATAAGCGCTATGCCGCATCCGAATTCACCCTAGACTCCGGGACGGAAATGGCCCGTATCCATCGTGCTATAAACCTAATTAAGCCATACCGCCCCGGAAAAATTCTGGATGCGGGCTGTACAAACGGCATTGTGTCGGCGATTCTTAAGCGCGAAACCGGCGGACATGTGATAGGCGTGGACGCTTTGGCGGCAACCATCGAAATGACCAAAGTGGTTTGCGATGAAAATTAATTGGTGGGACTCGGCGCCCAGCCGATTCCCCTTCCAGACTCTTTTGTTGATGCCATCTATGCAGGCGAGATCATCGAGCATTTTTTTTTATACCGAGGATTTCCTGGAGGAGTTGCACAGGATGGCCAAACCCGGCGCAGTGATCGTGCTCTCCACACCGAACCTGGCCGCATGGTTCAACCGGATTTTCATTCTTATTGGATCCCAGCCGATGTTCACCGATACGGGGGTGAGAATATCCGCTTCAGGCAACCGCCTTATCAAGCCCAGTCTCCCAGCCGGGCATATCCGCAGCTTCACACTTTCCTCCCTCAAGCATATGCTCAGAAGCTGCAACTGGGAGCCGGAGTTGGTCGTGGGATAAAGCATTCTCAGCAACAGCTAGCGTCCCCTGGATTCCATTTTAGGACGCACTTTTCATAGCCTTGCTAGCGATTTGATCGTGCTTTGTAAAAAGGCATGAGGCTGAACCTCCTCTGGTCAAATGTCCCAGGAGATGGTACTTTGGCGCTATGCCGCCAACTGATCAGATACCCCGCTACTCTATCCTCATCGTAGGCTACAACAGCCTGCACTTCCTAAAAAATTGCATCTACTCCCTGCTACGGGGAAAATTTCAGGACTTCGAAATCCTGTTCCTGGACAATGCATCGCCGCAGCCGGAAGGCGATTTCGTGGAGAGGAATTTTCCGGACACACGCGTACATGTCTACCATTCTCCCAAAAATTTGTTTTTTTCGGGGGGAAACAATTTCCTGGCGGCCAAGGCCAAGGGCGAGAATCTTATCCTGCTCAACCCCGACACCGAGGTGGATCCGGACTGGTTGGTGCATTTGGAGAAATTCAGGTTAGAGCGCGGACTCGAGGCGGCTCAACTGGACTTGCGCAGCCTCAAGGATCGAATCACGCGGGAAACCCGTGGGGTATTCCTTGATCGGGCTGGTTTCATCTCCCATGCTGAGGATGAAGGTGAGGAACCGCAACGCATATTTAGCGGCCGCGGCGCGGCTTTGGTCGCTCGACGAGACATTTATTTCGAAGCGGGCGGACTAGATGATGACTTCGGCATGTATTTCGAGGAAACCGATCTTTGTTGGCGTATACAATTACTGGGATACTCCATGTATTATGTGCCCGGAAGCATCGTCTACCATTGGGTGGGAGGCAGTTCGGGCAAATCCCGGTTTTTCCGGATAAACGCCTTCCGCTTCACCCGCAACCGGGTGTGGTCCCTATGCAAAAATTTCGAAGCGGGGAACCTGGCCAGATATCTGCCACTCCACTACGGCATTTACGGCCTGCAAATCCTGGGAGACCTCTTTCGGCTTCGGCTGGGTGAGGCCTTTACCCAAGTCCTGGGTCTTATCGCACCTCTATCAGGGTTGTCCCGTTTGTGGGCCAAACGGCGGCTTGTTCAGACGGCTCGGAAGGTTTCAGATAGGCAATTGGTGGATCTGGGGCTTATCCGCCGTGACTTCAAATATTTTTTGTAACTGGTCACAGTCCCGTACCTGCATGGTCAGACCATCCACCTGCCTTTGTCCGCCGAGTCTTCAGTAGAAAGCTGTCCCGATAGGGAAAGACCTGGTCTTATGCTGTCGTAATTGGTTCCCAGTGCTTCGCCCCGTGGAAAAATGGGTTCTACCCTATCGCCAATGGGGGAATTTGTCACGGGCGATGCTGTCGAGGAATCGATCGGTTTCTGTAACTAGCAAGGCGTTGCCAGCGGCGTAAGCTTCGTGAGCCGCGACGCCCCAGCCCTCGAAGCCCGTCCCGCGAGAATCAAGCAGGCTTCCAACGCGCGCGAAGCCCTGAATCAACAGATGGATGCTTTTTAAAACAGGAGAATTAGAGATTTTTCTCAATACTAATATTCAAGAATCAACCTGGGTCCATATTTACCATCTCCCGCTTCTTTAGTCAAGAAACATAAAAATGGAGCCCCCTGGACATTAGTCGTTGTAAATGTGATTCCATGATTAATTCTTGATGAAATTGCTTGGAGAAATGGCATGAAGTCTACTTCCAAAATACCGAGTTCGTTGGGCGGCGGAATGACCCCTATGCCATTAGAACCGCCGTGATTAGATGTAATTGAGATCGAAACAGGAGACGTGCTTATAAAAAACAGGTTCTCAGCTCGAACAAGCGACAACGATTCCAATGACCGGACTCCCGTATTTGAAGCCGGGTTCGTTGAGTTTTCCCGATTTGCCTCGGTGAATGGGTAGTTCTTAAGAAACGACTCTCCCTCATTTTTTATGGCATTATCATGATAATACCAATTACCCGTTCCCTCGATCCAATCCGATTTTAAACCAAAAACGTTAAAGGAAAAATCCAGCTGTGTGTCCGAAAAACTTTTACCGAATGCGTATAGGTAGAGCCTGAGCGTCGCCGATTTTATACCCTGCATCTCAATTTTACTCAAATCAAATTTTACGAGGGGAACGTATTCAAATTCTGGGGTTGTTGGGATACCCAGTGTTGGAGTGAATCCCCAATTGTACTCTAAACCGCTAAGCGTATCCAACTGCGTATCCTTCTCCGCCATCAAAGTATCCGGCGCCCGCTTGAAATTCGCCCTCACTATAGCATTTCCGTTTTCGAGCACGACTCCCGTTTGCGCCGAGGACTTGTTCGCTATGGCCGCATTACCGCTTAAAATCTCCCAGCCGTTGAATTG
>CAYNXV010000203.1:0-5854 GCA_964401245.1 uncultured Bifidobacteriales bacterium
CTCAGGGCCGAAGCGAAGGTATCGGTATCCGACTTGACCTCACGCTGGTTGACCACGCATTTTTTGTGCTTGTGGACGAATTCTATGGGATCCTCCACGGTGAGGATATGTCCCTCCATACTCGAATTGATCCGGTCCACCATGGCCGCGAGCGTGGTCGATTTTCCCGAACCCGTGGGACCCGTAACCAGCACGAGACCGGATGGCCGGTCCGACAATTCCTTGACGATATCCGGCAAACCGAGTTGTTCCAGCGTCTGCAATTCCGTAGGGATGAGCCGGATGGCCAAAGAAACGCAGCCTCTTTGCAAAAAGACGTTGGCGCGGAATCGGGCCATATTGGCGACTCCGAAGGAAAAATCGAATTCCTTCTTTTGCTCGAAGCCCTTGCGCTGATTTTCATTCATCACGCCGTAAGCCAGGCGCAGGCATTCGTCCGGATTCAGAGGATCATGCATCATGGAGCGAAGGCTGCCATGCACGCGGAAGAGCGGTGGTTTTCCGGCCGTGATATGCAAATCGGACGCGCCGAGCTCCACCATTTTGCTCAACAACTCCTGAATTCCTATCATGCGGGCTTTCCTATACGAATTGGGTCCATTATACTATACCTTGGTGCATTTTATCACCTCTTCGGCGCTGGTTATGCCCTGTTTCAGGAATTCCATGGCGTCCAGGCGCAAGGTGAACGAACCCTCCGCTATGGACACTTTCTCGATTTCGTCCGAAGTGGCCCGGTCTACTATAAGCTGCTTGATGGCCTCGGTAATGGGCAGAACCTGGTGGATGGCCAGCCGACCCTTATAACCGGTACCCGCGCAGGCATCGCATCCCTTGCCGTAATGGAATTGGATTTTATCGGCTTCGGATTGCGACAACTCCAGTAGGCGCAGAACTTCGGGACCCGGTTTGGCATCCAAAGTCTTGCAACCGGTGCAAATCCGCCGCAAGAGGCGCTGGGCAATGATGAGGCGTACCGACGAAGAAATCAAAAATGGCTCGATGCCCATGTCCGCCAACCGGGAAATGGTGCTGGGTGCATCGTTGGTATGCAGGGTGCTAAGCACCAAATGGCCGGTCAAAGCGGCTTTGACGGCGATTTGGGCCGTTTCCAAATCCCGGACCTCGCCCACCATGATGATGTCGGGATCCTGACGTAAAAAGGATTTCAGCGCTGCTGCGAAAGTCAGGCCGATTTCGCTGCGTACCGCCACCTGGTTGATGCCTTCCAGGTTGTATTCCACCGGATCCTCGGCGGTCATGATATTCACGTCCGGGGTGTTCACCGACTGCAGCGCCGAGTATAGGGTCGTGGATTTTCCCGAACCGGTGGGGCCGGTCACCAGAATCATTCCATACGGTGAGTTCAAAGCGTCCTTGAAATCACGCAGCCCTTTTTCGGAAAAGCCGCCCTTGTTCAAATCCAGGTTGAGATTGTCCTGGTCCAGCAAACGGAGCACGACCTTTTCGCCGTATATGGTCGGCAGGGTCGATACGCGCACGTCGATTTTCTTGTTGCCCAGATTGATTTTGATGCGTCCGTCCTGCGGGAGGCGCCTTTCGGCGATGTCGAGGTTTGACATGATTTTCAGGCGCGATACGATGGCGTTCTTCAGTTTATAGGGAAGCGTGGTCTGTTCCAAGAGGGTTCCATCAAGGCGGTAACGCACCCGCACCGTCTTCTCGTACATTTCCACATGGATGTCGGATACCTTGAGCTTGATGGCGTCGGACAGGAATTTATTGACCAGACGCACCAGGGGCGCTTCCATGACGTTGTAATCGGCTTGGTTGTCATCCTCGCCGTCGTTATTAGCCATCACTTCCAGGTTGCTGTCTTCAACATCCTGGAGAATGTTCTTGAATTCGCCGTTATCCACCTTGGAGACGTAATATTTCTCGATGGCTCTTTTAACCTGCGATTCGGGAGCCACCCAGACCTTCACCGCGCATCCGGTAAGAAACCGTATGGCATCCATGACGAAAAGGTTTTTGGGATCGGCAATGACCACGTGAATGGTCTTATCCTCCTTTTTAACGGGTATGACGCCGTATCGGACCGCGGTCTCCTCGGGCAATAAATTGATGACGGCCTGGGGTACGTCCACCTCGGAAAGATTCACCACCTGGGTATTCAACTGCTCGGCAAGTTGCCAGACGATATCGTCTACGGAAGCGATGGCGCCCACGGCTACCAGCACCTCTCCCAGGCTACCACCCTTTTCCAATTGGAGTTTAAGGGCCGCTTGCAGCTGCTCGGACGTAATGATTCCGTCGCGTAAGAGGATTTCGCCTAATTTTTCGCCCAAAATCTTTGCAGTCCCTTACTACGCGGGTTGAGTCCGGCGGATAGCCCGGATTTTGTATATTCTAAAACAGATCCGACATAAGGATCCACTTCGTCTTCGAAATCATCCAGTTGCCTGTGCCAAAAACCTCCTCACCTTATGCGTTCCCCACCCTGGCCCTGGCGGTAACCTTGAGCGCATTCCTGATAATTTCGGCTTGCGGCGATGGAAAACCCATTACGGGGAAAATCACCCGACTGGCTGTCGAGGACTATGCCGGTAAAGAGGTCAATGTGGACTTCACGGAAAACCGGACGACGTTGCTGGTTTTCTGGGCAACCTGGTGCCAACCCTGCATCATGGAAATTCCCTCCCTTATCGTGCTGCACGAAAAATACCGCGACCGCGACTTCAAGGTCGTTTCCGTGAATGTCGACGATCCCGGTGGACTAAAGGTGGCGGCCTTGGCAAAACGTTTCGGCATCAACTATCCGCTCTATTCCGGCGACGAGGCGACCATGCAGAGATTCGGGGGCGTCAACGCTTTGCCCACGTCCTTTGTCATTGATAAACAAGGGCGCATTGTGGAGAAAATCCAGGGATTGCTGCATGAAGAGGAGTTGGAGCGCAGGGTACTGGCCGTCTTGAATTCAAAAGATTGAGTTTCAGCGTCTCCATCCGAGCCTCTGGTCACCCCCCGAATCTTTGTTATTTTTACGGTTTTCCCCGGCCTGACGCCCCGGTTCCCCACCCTGTAAGGATTATTTTTAAGGATTGATACGTATATGGGCCAGAACTTGTACCACAAGGTTTTTGACAGGCACACCGTCCGGAAATTGCCATCCGGGCAATACCAACTCTTTATCGGGCTGCATCTCATCCATGAAGTGACGTCGCCCCAGGCGTTTTCCCTGCTCCGGCAACAGGGGTTACCGGTCAAGTTTCCCCAACGGACTTTTGCCACCGTCGACCATATCATTCCCACCGACGGTAGGGAACGGAAAAGGCCCCTGGCCGATTCCCTCGCCGAAGAGATGCTTCAGGCCATTGAGAACAACACCGCCGAATACGGCATTCCCTTTTTCGCGCCTGATTCCGGACATCAAGGCGTGGTCCATGTGATCGGCCCCGAACTGGGCCTTACCCAGCCGGGTCAGACCATAGCCTGCGGCGACAGCCACACCTCGACGCATGGAGCCTTCGGAGCGTTGGCCTTCGGGATAGGTACCAGCCAGGTAGCCGATATCCTGGCCACGCAAACCATGAGCATGTCGAAGCTCAAGGTACGGAAGATTGTAGTCTCGGGAAAGCTGGGACCCGGCATTTATGCCAAGGACGTGATTCTCGCCATCATCAACAAGTTGGGGGTGAACGGCGGCGTGGGCTATGCCTATGAATACGCCGGCGAGGTCATCGAAAATTTCAGCATGGAAGAGCGGATGACGCTTTGCAACATGTCCATCGAAGGCGGCGCGCGCATCGGATACGTTAATCCCGATGAAACCACTTTCGCCTATTTGCGGGGACGCGACTATGCGCCCAAGGACGGCGAATGGGAAAAAGCTTTGGCCTATTGGCGCGACATCGCCTCGGATGCGGACGCTCAATACGACGACGTGGTGGAGATCCGGGGAGAGGACCTGGAGCCTTTCGTAACCTGGGGCATTACCCCCGCCCAATCCGTTTCCATCAATCAGCCCATTCCGGCGCTGGCCTCGTTTCCCGATGCCGAGCGGGTATTGGCCGGCGATGCCATGGAATACATGTCCCTCGCGGCGGGCAGTTCCATCAAGGGCCTGGAAGTGGACGTGGTTTTCATCGGGTCCTGCACCAACGGCCGCCTGTCGGATATCGAAGAAGTAGCGCGCCTGGTCAAGGGCCGCAAGGTCGATTCCCGCGTCAGGGCCATGGTGGTTCCCGGCTCCGAAGAAGTGCAGAAACAGGCGGAGGCCAAGGGGCTCAAGGAAGTACTCACCGCAGCCGGATTCCAATGGCGCGAACCCGGATGTTCGATGTGTCTGGCCATGAACCCCGACAAGCTCAAGGGCAGGGAGATTTGCGCCTCCACCTCCAACCGCAATTTCAAGGGCCGTCAAGGCTCAGCGACGGGCCGGACCTTGCTGATGAGCCCAGCCATGGCGGCGGCCGCAGCTATCGAAGGGCATGTAGCCGACGCTCGCGAAACCTTCGGCATACGATAGAGAGGATATTTACCCATGGATCAATCAGCTATAATCAGGGAAATCCACGGCGGGGCCGTGCCCTTGCGCGGAAACGACATCGATACAGACCGTATCATTCCCGCCCGCTTTCTCCGCTGCGTGGTTTTCGACGGTCTCGGAGAATTCGCCTTCGAGGACGACCGGATAGCCTTGCGCGATGCCGGGAAGAAGCATCCGTTCGACGAGCCCGCTTACGCGAAGGCGTCCATCCTATTCGTCAACAAGAATTTCGGTTGCGGCTCATCGCGTGAACACGCCCCCCAGGCCCTCATGCGCTGGGGCATCAAAGCGGTAATCGGTGAATCGTTCGCGGAAATCTTCTTCGGCAATTGCGTTTCGTTGGGCATTCCCTGCCTTACGGCCTCGGAATCCGAGTTGGAGCGTCTGCAATCGGCGGCCGAAAAGGACCCGAAGGCTTCCTGGAACCTCGATTTGGAGGCGGAATCGATAACAGGACCGGTTACGTCCCGTTTATCCTTGCCTCCGGGCCCCAAATCACAGTTCTTATCGGGAACATGGAACGCGCTGAGTGAGCTTTTGCGGGATTTCCACGAAGTCGAAACGGTAGCCAAGCGGCTTCCTTACGTAACGGGCTGGTAACGGAACATGGCGAAACCCTTCCCCACCGCAGAAATGCTGCGGAAATACTCCCAGGTTTTCCCGGTGGGTTCCGCCGGAAAAAATATTCGCGAAATTTTGGTGGGCAGGCGAAAAGCCCATTTGAAAAAGCTCGATAGCTTCGCCGTCTTTGCGGGAATCCCCCGCGAACCGGGAAGCGAAAACGTTTGGATCATGAGCGGATTGCGGATATTCCAGGAACCGGCCCTGATGCATTTGACGGGTATAAATCAAACCCAGGTGGTGTTGGTTCTGGACCCGGATGGAGGCGACGAGCGGGAAGTTCTCTTTCTGGCCGAAAAGGATCCCCAAAAGGAATTCTGGGACGGCATTCGCATGGGTTATCCGAAAACGACTTCGGCAAATCCTTCAAGCTCAATGAAAGCAAAACCGGGTAAAGCCATGGCCCACCCGGATTTGGTCGATATCGGAATTCTGACCGGCCTAACCGATATCCGCCCTCTTTCCCAATTCGAAGACTATTTTCGTTCCAAGGTGAAACGGGCCCGGAAAAGCTTCGGGTATGGATTCTACCACGCCTATGAGACGGAGGAAGGTGGCCATAAGAAGATTTTGGAAACCCGCACCGATCACAACTGGGCTTTCAAGGAAAAACTGGAGGAACTGGCTCGGGAAGCGCGCCCTTCCGGATTTTCCATCCGAACCTTGGTGCGCCGACACTTCGCATTGCGATTGCCCCTGGACAATTACCAAATCCGCGACGTC
>CAYNXV010000204.1:0-5829 GCA_964401245.1 uncultured Bifidobacteriales bacterium
CGGGGCCGGTATATGCCAAGGAGGAATTGAGCCTGGAAGGCGGTGGCGAAGAAATTCTCATCCGCCAAAGCCTACTTGCGGCTACCATGATTCGCAAATTAATCGAGTCACCAATAGAGCCTGTACCGCAAAAAGGAACACCGGTGGTTTTCGCCCGGAGGAATCCAGCGGAAAGTGAAATCCCCACTGTCGATTCACTGCAACGACTGCACGATTTTATACGAATGCTCGATGCTGACGGATACCCTTCTGCATTTTTATCCCATGCGGGATTCCGCTACCAGTTTAAAAGGGCATCTTTGTATAATGGGCGCATAGTAGCGGATGTCATAATTACCCCGGAGGTGAGGTCATGAATAGGGTGTTGGTAGTTGTCGCCCACCCTGACGATGAAGTTCTTGGCTGTGGAGCAACTATGGCAAAATGGTCAGCCGAAGGCGTTGAAGTCCATGTTGCCATATTAGGCGAAGGTGCAACCTCACGGCAGGCCTCGCGGACGCAAACCGATGTCGGGGAAATTATCGGGTTGGAAGAAAATGCCAGAACCGCGGCACGAATCATGGGAGTTCACAAAATTACGTTTCATGGACTTCCGGACAATCGATTTGATTCCTTACCCTTATTGGAAGTAGTAAAAGTTGTCGAGGACCTGATTGCAAATGTGGAACCGGATACCCTATTGACCCATCACTGTTCCGATTTGAACGTGGATCACCGGATTACCTTTCAAGCGGTTCTAACAGCTACGCGACCCAAACCGGGTCAGATTGTCAAGGATTTGATGGCATTTGAAATCGCATCGTCTACTGAATGGGGATTCCATACTATCGAGCCGGTTTTCAGACCCAATTGTTTTGTGGATATTTCTGCTACTTTGAAAAAAAAGGTCGAAGCGTTACGTAAATATTCCACGGAAATCTGTGAATTTCCCCATCCCCGCTCGGCTGAGGGTGTGGAAGCCATGGCAAAACGGTGGGGCAGTGTTGTTGGAGTAGCCGCCGCGGAAGCCTTTCAGCTCGTTCGGGGTTGGCGATGAATCCAGAATCCCATGTTTTCTCAATAGGGAATCGTGAAGTGGGGCCTGGAAAACCCGTTTATATCGTTGCCGAAATGTCGGGTAATCATGGTGGCAGCTATTCGCAGGCAGTGGAAATCATGAAGGCAGCCAAGGATTCCGGAGCCGACGCGGTAAAAATTCAAACCTATACTGCCGATACCATGACCATAAATCATGGCGGGGATGGGTTCATAATCGGGAAAGGGACTTTATGGGAAGGGCGTAACCTCTATGATCTCTATCAGGAGGCTTCCACCCCTTGGGAATGGCAGGAAAATTTAAGCGAAGAAGCCTCACGGCTGGGTATCGATTTTTTTTCCACGGCCTTCGATGAATCCGCTGTGGACTTTCTCGAGGACCTTCATGTCCCTGTACACAAGGTGGCCTCCTTTGAAATTGTGGATCTTCCACTTATTCGCAAGATGGCAAAAACCGGAAAGCCGCTTATTATGTCCACGGGCATGTCCACTATGGCTGAAATTCGAGAAGCTGTGGAGACGGCGCGAGACGCCGGGGCAGAGAATATCCTGTTGCTAAAGTGCACGAGCGCCTACCCGGCGTCTCCTGCGGATATGAATCTGCGCTCCATGCCCGGGCTTACCTCCGAGTTCGGTGTGCCTGTGGGATTATCCGACCATACCTTGGGCAATACAGTAGCCATTGCCGCAGTTGCGATGGGAGCTTGTATGGTGGAAAAGCACTTCACCCTTTCAAGAAGTCTCCCGGGACCCGACAGCGCTTTTTCGATGGAACCCGCCGAATTTGCTGCAATGGTGGAAGGAATACGCATGACCGAAGCGGCGCTCGGGAAGGTTAGTTATGGTACGGGAGTTTCCGAAGAAAGTAGCAAGGTTTTCCGACGCTCTTTGTATGTGGTGGAAGATGTCAAGGCCGGAGAGAAGTTCGATTTCCGGAATGTCAGGGCCATCAGGCCGGGTTTTGGTATGCACACGCGGCACCTATTGGAAATTTATGGAAGAAAGGCCGCATGCGATATTGCCAAGGGCACTCCGTTGGACTGGAATGTCATAGCACCGGCTCAGGCACCAGAAATTATATCGGACAACCAAAACCACCAGAAGTAAGCCTCAAAGGATGACCGAAAGCCAATTACTTGAATTGTGCAAGGATCGGCCGCAAAAGCCGGATATTCTTTGGTCATCGCAGGTTTATGGTATGGGGAAATGGCTGAAACGCTATGCCGGTTTCCCCGATGACCTGCCGCTTTGTGCCGAAACCGACCATGGACCGTCGAATTGGAGCATTCCTCCCAAAGCTCATCTTGAAACCCATGCGCCTCTGATGCTCTACCACAATGCCGGTAGAGTCGAGATTTTCCGGGAGTACAGCTCGAAGCCCTGTGCGGTAATGGGTTCTCCCTTCGTCCACTATCGGCGTCTTAACGGCTGTGAAATCGCCTCCGAAGCCATGGGAACCGTTGCTTTTCCCACCCACTCTACCCACCATATTAAGACTCAAATTGATTGGCGACGCTATTGCCGTGACCTTAGGCGAATCCCTGAACGCTACCAGCCGATAACAGTCTGTTTGTATTGGAAAGACGTTCTGGATGGACTTCACAGGACTTTTTCTGAAGAGGGATTTCGTGTGGTTTCCGCCGGGCATATTTATGACGATGGATTTGTAGAGCGTTTATATGGGATTTTTGCCCAACACAGGTTCATCACTTCCAATGAAATTTGTAGTGCAGGTATTTACGGGATGGAAATGGGCCTACCATTTTACCTGTGGGGCGAGCAGAAATTCATGTCCTATAATTCCGGCGGTGAGCCTGGTTTACCCAGGAACTCATTTCAAATCGAGGAGGTCGCCGGTTTTTACAGACTGAGCCAACATGGGCTCGAAGAATTGGGTGAAATCGGTATTCCTTCGCCTGTGCTGGAAAGTATTGGCGGCCTTATTGGCAAAAAATCCAGTAATCCCGCCGAATTCATCACTATGCTGCGTAAGTTTACGACGGACGATCGCTTTGATAATGCAATTCTTGAAAAGGCGAAGGTGCCTTTGCTTGCTAAGCATGATACGTCTCCATTCCGGGAGCCAAAAACGACCATTTCCTTGGAACAGCGGGTATTCGTTGACAAGCTTTTGGGTATCCACGAGGCATTACGTCCCATACAACTTCGAGGATTTTTGTGGGATTCCTTCAATGAATTGGTATTGGGAAAAAAGGGTAAGGTTAAGCAGATAATCAATGAAATTCTTGATAATGGCTTCCATTCCCGTCCGGCATCCCAATCTTGTAACGGCTGCGGCTCGAGTCATGTCATTGATCAACCAATTGTAGAGATTGCGAATTCGACACCAACGGGAACCCTTTACATTTGTGTTGACTGCGGAACTGGTTCCCGCATTCATTGGCCAATTTCCCCTGACATTCAGAATCATGAAGAAGTGATTTTGTCAAAGGATCCCGTGTCAGCCATGCTGGTGGTGCACGGATTGCAATTGTCCTACTCTCCGGTTTTGGATATCCGGCAGATTATAAATAATAGTTTGGACAAGGATGAAATCCTGCATATTATCGTCCCCGGCTTGGGCGGCACAGGTTTAGAAAAATTTCATCAGGATGTACGTATCCAAACCCTGTTTACGGTTACCGGATTGCGTGAATCTCTTCGACGATCCGGGCTGTGCGCTATTTCGGTTTTCCAGGATGCCAAGGGTTTCATCAATGCATTTTCCCGTTTGGGCGTCCCTTCAACAGTGGAGATAATCGCACCGCCTGATTCCGTTTCGTTGCGCTCAATCAGGCTTTTGAAAAAGGGAAAGACGGGAGTCGGATCAAAGGAGATGAAATTACTTGAACCCCTTATTGCCGGGATTCAACAGGATTTGAATGGGTCGGAACAAGTGGCGACTATCGGGATGTTCGTGGAATTATTGAGGCAGCAACCTCCTGTTTTCGGAGCATACATGTTGTTGGCACAACTCCACAACGATATGCGTAAGTTGGAAGTTGCGGAACAATGGCTGGGCTTATTTACAGAGGTGGCACTGCCGGAGGTTTATCCTTATCAGTTGCTGTCCGAATTGCACCGAAAACTTGGTCTCGACTTCCTACTTCCTGAGTCGAACGCTCAGGAATCCATTAACGACAGCGGGATAACTAGGCCCGTTTCGGAATCCGCTTCGAATCCTATCTTCCGGGTATTGGAATTGGTCTACGCCGATAAAAACGGGGAGGCTCTGGATTTAATTCATTCCGAAATCGCGGATGGTAATCGCGATCCCGACCTCCAACTTGCCCAAGCCATCGTCCTCAAACGCATGTCGAGATTGGATGAAGCGAAAATGGTATTGCAACGTCTCTTGTCGGAAACTCCCGCCCATCAAAAGGCAATAAGCTTGTTAATGGAGATTTCCGCGGAATAGGTTTTGATTGGCGGAAAGGTGATTCCATCCATGAATTTATACAGCGCCTTGAGCCAAACCGTTTGGTTCGAAGCAGAGGCGTTGAGGCCGATTTCCCGTCCTACCAGATTCGAGTGTTCAATCTCGGATCGTCCTCCCGAATTCACATCAAGGGCTCACCGGATGGGAGCTTTCTCCATCCAGACGCCTTCGCCGTCAATCGGATTCAATTTGAATTCAAGCCCCTGAGCAACCTCGAATTCATGCAGGGCTTTGCGGCAGCCGTCCCAATGTCCATAATCGTCAATTTGAATTAGACCGCGAATCATGACTTGCGCATACAGGTTCACTAAAATGGATTTGGTCGACTCATACCAATCCCCGTCCATGTGCAGCAAAGCCAATGGACCCATTTCGGCCTTGGTCACAGGCAGAGTATCCTGAAAATAACCCTTTACAGGTTTGACCAAGTCGGACACACCGAGTTTCGCGCATATCTCGTTCACGCTATCCATGGGCGCGGCGCAAGTTCCCGTTCCCCAGCCCGTGGCCTCGGCCGGAGTTCCCTGATGCGTATCCTCTCCGGTGGGAGCGGGCATTCCTTCGAAGCTGTCGAAGGCGTAATGGAGTCTTTCACGTCGGCTATGGCGACGAATCACCCAAGCCAGCATGGCGGAGCTCCCCCCCCCAGCCACGCCGCATTCCGCGAAATTGCCGGGAATATCCTTATCACAGGCCATTTTCGCCAACCGGAACAAGTTGTAAAGCCTGGGCTCGGGCATCATGGTATACGGTCGGATGGTGGCATAGATTTCCAAAAAGTCCGGATCCTTGCCTGCGGCTCCGACATTTTCAGGAAATTGCGCGCGAATCTGCTCCAACAACCAGGAAGCGTCCTGATTGTCGGGAAAGTGGCGCAATTCTTCCAATAACGACTCGCGGGCGTCTCCCGGGCGATTCATTTTGGCGAAGCATATAGCCCGCAAATAATCCAGCCCCTTCACAGGGGCATGCAGCGATTTGGCCTCATTGGCCCTGCGAAAAGCCCCTGCCACGTCTCCGGATTGGAAGAGTTTGAAACACTCGACCAGCATTGATTGCGATTGTGAATTTGCTTGCATGACTTGCCGCCTTTGGGGCGTAAAATGACTTGCCTTCATTAAACCATAATCAAAATGCCCCTGCCAGGGGATTGTGAATCCCTTTTAATCGACGGGAGGGTTTATGGTAACATAAGCAGGTATAGGCTCGGTATGGAAGGAACCTTTAAGGCATGGCCGAAATTCTGCATGTCATACACGGATTGACGTTGGGGGGGGCGGCCCGCTCTATGATAGCCACCGCCGGGAATTCCGACCAAGGAAAGGGTTACCGGCATTCGGTGGTCTCCCTTTTGC
>CAYNXV010000205.1:0-5789 GCA_964401245.1 uncultured Bifidobacteriales bacterium
GCTGCAATAGGCGAATAGGCCCGCATAGGCGGCATAGGAATAGGAGCGCAGCATTCCCGCCACGTCCTTGAAGGGAGGCTGCTTGCTTCTCCTCTCCTCCAAACTGCGCGACGGCTCCCCTTCGAAGTCCAGGATGACAAAGTCGTTTTCAGTCCATAGCACCTGGCCCAAATGGTAGTCGCCGTGCACTCGGATACGGCCTCCCGCAAGCTTGAGTCCTTTGGGAGGCGTCAATACCTTGAGCAATTGCTTCCGCTGCGCAATGACTCCATAGCCCATATCGCGTATTTCTTCGGGAAGGCGTTTCAGATTCGCTTCCAACGATACCAGCACGGACGTCGCGTATTTTTTCATCGCTTCCGTGCTGTCGGAAAAATCCTGGGCAGTGAGCGGTTCCGGTTTGAAAGCCGGATCCTTTTTCTCGGTAGCCAGTGCCAGGTGCATTTCTCCGGTTCGTCTCCCCAGAGTAGCTGCGATGTTCATTGAGGTATTCACCATTTCCGCGGCCATTCCGGTGGGCTCTCTGTCGGACAGCTGTAAAACCGAAGCTTTGGCAAAGGAACTTTCCTCCTCGGGAGGTTCGGCCTGAACGGCGGCAGCTTCGAAATACCGGCTCAATTCATCCAAGGCGCGTGTCCATCCGTCGCCTTGGTTTCCCACCATGGCCTGCATCATGGCCAACGTGGTCGGCTCCATGCCCTCGCGGCGGTATTCGATTCCTCCCGCCATGATAGGCACCCTGTCGAAACCCGTTTTCTCCGTCAGGAATTGGCCGATTTCGAAATCGGGATTGTGTCCGGGCTGCAAGCGACGGAACAATTTGAGGATGAGTTTTTTATCATACAAAACCGAAGTGTTGCTTTGTTCGGCGGAAGGGTGGATGACCGCAAGCTCCGGATCGATACCCCTCGCCTCCGAAAACAACCGGGTGGGAAAAGCGTGAATGCTCCCATGCTGGGTGCGCAGCGCTCCCGATCCTTCGATATTTTTGAGCAGGCTCGAACAGAACCCGTCGTCGCTCATGGCGTCGATAAGAACCGCGGCTTCCTTTCCCCCCAGGATTTCGGCGATGAGACCCTTGGGTCGGCTTTCCTTCAGCTGACGCGCTTCTTCGCCCACCACCAAAGTTAGGGGAAGGTTGTAGAGGTCGTGAGTGCCGTCGGTGAAACGCGGTTCGAGCAATGCGAAAAAGGATTTGTTGCGTCCTCCCGAAGCCGGGGTCCAGTCCACGATACGCACCGAAGCGATTTTCCGGGCCTTGGCGCCGAACCATCGCTGTTTCGGCAGATAGCGCGACAGCAGCTTTTCCAGGCCTTTGCGCCCTTCTCCCGTCAGAAAATCTTCGGGCGGTCCATCGAAGGCCAAAGTCAAAAGCGGCTCTTCCTTCAGAGTTGCGGTCGTATCATATCCGCCCGGCGCGCCGGCGCGCGCGGGGTGCAATTGGAACCAGTAAAAAGTATGCGGTCCCAGGGTCACGAAATAAGGCAGCTCCCCGATGGCGGGAAACTCCACCTGGCCCAGCATTTCCACCGGAACCATGCCGTTCAAGGAGGAAAGATCGAGTTCGCAGGGCTGAACGAAACGCGAAAGGTTCGCCACGCACAGGATGATGTCGTCTTCGAATCTCCGGAGATAGGCCAATACCTTGCGATTGGCGGGAGCCAACACCTCCATGGTGCCCCGGCTGAATACCCGGTGGCGTTTGCGCAGGGCTATCATGCGTTTCATCCAGTTGAGCAAGCTGGAGAGATTGCGCTCCTCGGCTTCGACATTGATGGAATAGTATCCGTACACGGGATCCATAATCACCTGGCTGAAAAGCCGGGCGGGGTCGGCCTTGGAAAAACCGGCGTTACGATCGCCGGTCCATTGCATGGGCGTGCGTACGCCGTTCCTATCTCCGAGAAATACATTGTCGCCCATGCCTATTTCATCACCGTAATAGATGACGGGCGTGCCGGGAAATGACAGGAGAAGACTGTTCAACAGTTCCAGCCGGCGGCGGCTGTTTTCGAGCAACGGAGCCAGACGGCGGCGTATGCCTATATTGATGCGCATGCGCGTGTCCACGGCGTATTCGTGGTACATGTAATCGCGCTCCTCATCCGTGACCATTTCGAGGGTCAGCTCGTCATGGTTGCGAAGGAACAGCGCCCATTGGCAGGAATCGGGAATGTCCGGAGTTTGCCCCAGGATTTCCGAAATAGGGTGGCGGTCTTCCTGGCGGAGCGCCATGAAAATGCGGGGCATGAGAGGGAAGTGAAAGGCCATATGGCATTCGTCCCCGTCTCCGAAATAGGGTCGCACATCGGTGGGCCATTGGTTGGCTTCGGCCAGCAGCATGCGATCGCTGAAATGCTTGTCGAGGGCGCGCCGCATCTCCTTCAATACCGCGTGGGTTTCCGCCAGGTTTTCGCAATTGGTACCCTCGCGCTCCACCAGATAGGGCACGGCGTCCAGCCGCAAGCCATCCACCCCCATTTCCAGCCAAAAGAGCATCACGCGAATCACTTCGCGACGCACGGCTGGATTATCGTAGTTGAGGTCGGGCTGGTGGTGGAAGAAGCGGTGCCAATAATAAGCTTTGGCTTCGGAATCCCAGCTCCAATTGGACCTTTCCGAATCGGTGAAGATGATGCGGGCATCCTCGTATTTCTTGTCCGAGTCGCTCCAGACGTAAAAATCGCGCTTGGGCGATCCGGGCGGAGCTTTGCGAGCGGCCTGGAACCATGGATGCTGATCCGAGGTGTGGTTGACGACCAATTCGGTGATGACGCGCATGCCGCGCGCATGCGCCTCCTTCACGAAGCGCCGGAAGTCCTTGAGGGTTCCGTAGTCGGGATGCACGCCGCGGTAGTCGGCTATATCGTAACCGTCGTCCCGAAGGGGGGAAGGATAGAAGGGAAGCAGCCACAGGGCCGTGACACCCAGATTCTGGAGATAGTCCAGCTTCTGAATCAGCCCCTGGAAATCGCCTACTCCGTCATTATTGCTGTCGAAAAAGGATTTTACGTGGATTTCATAGATGATGGCGTCTTTATACCAAAGCGGGTCGGTATCCAGTTTTTCGCGTGTGGCCCGCGTAGCTCCGCGCGGCGCTGTTTTTCCGGATAGGTTGGTAGCAGCCAATTCTCTCTCCTTTGCGAACATCCGCTCATTCTGAGCGTATATCGGGCAAACGCCGTGCATGGGGACGTCTCTTGCCAAAGATAGCGCGAAACCCAGGATAGGTCATGCCTTACCTATCGATTAGAAATAGGTGTTTCGGGGGGTGACTTGCAAGTTTTTGCGGGAATTGCTTATTCAGAAAGCCACTAGACGCACAATCTGCTGCTTGCCTTGCTTGATGCGGACCATATGTAGTCCCGGGTGGAACAGAGACTTCGGAAATTCCACCGAGCCTGACAGGCCCCGCTTAGCCGCCACCGATTTTCCGTCGGGACGCAGCACTTCCACGTCGAAGGTTCCGCTATGTTTGGGAAGCTGCAATTGCAATTCCCCGGCGAAACCTCGGAATACTTTCACCAATGGTCCGAATGCGGCTTTACCGCTATTTTCCGCAACTTTTACCGGAACTTCAAAGGGCTGCATTTCCGAAAGCCTATTGAGGGTATACCAGCTCTTCGAGTACCACAAGGAATCGTTGTCTTGCGCCTTCACATCTCCCACATTGATGAATACCACCTGCCCGGCCGTAAGTTCGTTGATTTCCAGAAAGACCTTTCTCCTGTCGGGCGAGAGCAGCGCCTTATTGACGGTACGTCCTTTCTGGTCGACTTTGCCTCCCCCGTAGGCGGCAGTGGGATTGTAACTCCATTGTTGCACCGTGTAGCGGGACTTGTCCTCTCCACCCGCTCCTACGGGCTTGCTGAATTCGATTGTCATTCCCCCCTTACGCGCGCGAACGGTCAGGATTTCGAATTTGTTGGCGCCGGCCTTGGGAGCCAGGCGCTGCAAGCCGAAACGGGTCTCGTTCCATCCCTGATTTCTATGTTCGCCGACCCCCAGGCCTCCCACGTAAATCTCGCCGTTAACGCCTTCGCGGAGACGGTGAATGCCCACTTCGAATCCACCGCTGAATACGGTCATTCCCCCTTGGAATTCCCCGTCCACCTCTTCGACGAAGGCCCGGTAAATGCCCCCGCGGCCGATATCGCCGTAAACGAATTGCCCGGCGTATTTTCCGTTCTTCATCAGAATGAGTTCGGTGGGACTTTCGTTTCCCTCTCCATGAGGCGTCCAAATCGTCGGAGGGGTCACGGGTTCGCTTTGGAATTTGGCCGGTGGGTTCACCATGTATCCGTAATGCCTGCCCTGTCTTACATTGGTTATCATGGAAGCCGGACGCCAGCCTCCCTGATTGTCCGTCACGAAGATTTCATTGCCGGGTCCCACGGCTATGCCGTCGGGAGCGCGGAATCCGCTGGCGACGACTTCATATTTACCTCCGGAGAGAGGAATGCTCACCACCGTGCTTCTATCCGGCCCGATTTGTGGCGAGTCGAAACCGCTGAACTGAACGCTCAATGCCAAAGCCATGTAAAACTTGCCTTCCTTATATACCGGACCGAAGGCGTATTCAAACCAGCCATCGTAGGAAGGGAGCTTGCCTATTTCTTTTTTATCCCGGAAAAAGCCGTTTGCGTCGGGATTTTCCAGTTTAACGATGCGATCGATGTCTCCGACATAGATTTCACCGTCCACCACCGTCAGGCCGTGGGCATCCACGAAATTGTCCGCGATTTTTTTGACTGTCATCGCTCCGCGGTCGCCGCTTTTGGCATTGGTGATGCGGAAAAGCTCTCCATTTTTTGGACGAGTGCCGGTTTTGGCGACAATGGTGCCGTCGAATGCCGGACCCGTAGCGCGGGGGCCCGATTGGCCTCGCCAGGTCAATACGAGTAAATCGCCGTTATCCATAATCTCGAGGCCCGCCACCTGCGGGTCGAACCCATTGGGCCGGGCACTATGGAGGGTGAAGTCGGGGTGTAAAGTGACATCCGGGCCGTGGGCGGCAAAAATTCCGGAAATCGAAAAAACTACAATTCCAAGTAAACACTTAATGCCACTCATCCATCCTCCTCCGGGACCCTGTTATCCTTGCCGAAACTTAATCGATAGCGGCGTAACCGTGGGGGATAAAATCCATAAAATTCACTAAAATTGTTCTCTTTTAGTGAACAAAAGTAGGCATGCTTCCGCGCTATGCCGAGGGAGGCCGATGATGGGTCAGGGACTGAATCCCTGGCTTTCGTTTTCCCGCATTTCGGCCTTTTTCCGAAGCCTCAGCAACGCGAGGGAGCGCCCTCTCAAGCCATAGCGCACTCCTTTGCGTAAAAATCGGCGTTCGTTCCGGTTTCCGCGGGTATCCAGCAATCTCTCCCATTGCGTATCGACCCTGCCCAGCGAAGGCAGGGTGAAAAGCACCGTTTCATGATGGGCGTTCAGCAGCAACAACAAGGTATCGCCTATGATGCGGTTTCCATTCTCATCCAGCTCGTCGATGGCGCTGCCCGCCAACAAAACTCCCAGATGACTGGCGTTCGGATTCATCCAAGCCTTATCCGTCATCTCCTTTCCCGTGGGGTCGAACCAGAAAATGTCTTTTACGTCGGTCCCCCGCACCGCCCGACCCTGGAAAAACTTCCTCCTTTGCAATACCGGCTGCATGCTCCATATCCGGATGGCCTCGCGAGTGAATTCCAGCAATTCCTTCTGTGGCTTTTGCAGGTTCCAATTGACCCAACTGATCTCATTGTCCTGGCAATAATCGTTGTTGTTCCCCCCTT
>CAYNXV010000206.1:0-5781 GCA_964401245.1 uncultured Bifidobacteriales bacterium
GAAAAAAGACTGTCGATATTCTTATCAAGAACGCCGGAAAGGGCTTCGAGATCAAAGAGCAACGTAAACAAGGAGGTACTAGATGAAACTCAACAAAAAAATAAAATCGGGCTTGGCAATCGTAGCATTGTCGGCAGGCATGTCTTACGGTCTTGACGTGACCATGGGCGGTAACATCCAAACCGTTAACTCGATTACGGGTAGCGGGGAAATGGGATTGGATTTCACTTCGCCGGCTGCGGATTTCCGCATCGCGACGTTCGTGGTCAACAACAATACCACGTCGTTCGATCTCTCTTTCGACCTTAACCACGCCACGGCTATTTTCGAAAGAGGCGGTCAAACCGTCCCCATGACCGATGTGTATGTGGATAAGATAACGGCGTTCGGCGCTCCCAACGTCGCCCTGGCTCCCACCCTCGCGTCCGGCGCTACCGGTCCGACGGACTCCAACTTGAAAGTTCAATGGGATGCCGCCGGTGTTTGGACTTGGAATCCTGCCGACCAAACCGCCGCCACGGTCAACGGTCAGCTTGGCTTGTACGCCGACTGGGCAGCTTCCACCAACTTGGCCGGCTTATACACCGCGATCGTGACGGTAATCTTGACTCCGACCCTTTAATCATCGGGTCCGGGTTCCGCCTCCGCGGATTCTTGATATTAAAAGAAGGGAGTCTCGCTCCCTTCTTTTTTGATTTAACCGCTTGAATCTCCGCCATTTAGCATGATATCCTGGCTTATGCCATCCCCAAAGGAGGACTTGGAAACAGGCCCGATCATGCCCTACCCATCACGAATCATTCTGCTGGGATTAACCCTGTTCTTCACCCCCCCCAAAGGCATGGCCGCTGTTGGGGACTTACCGGTAATCAATTCCCTGCAGGCTATCGGCACCATGGGACATGATTTCGGCCAAGCCGGCAGCGGCGTGCAAGTCGCTATTTTCAAGATTAACAACAACCACGCCAACGGATTCGATATCACCTTTACTTTCGCCAACAAGGGGATTTTCAAGCATGGAACCAGCGAAATCGCCATGACATCCATCGTTCTCGACAGAATGGGAATCGGCACTCTGGGAAACGGGCTGACAGAGCCCGTCAACACCCCAGTAACGTTGGATGGAGCCGGTTCCTGGTTTTGGGATCCGGGCGCTTCTCAAACCACGGAGACCGTCAATTACCATGTGCAGCTCAAAGCCAGTTGGAACAATCCAACCGGCCTGCTCGCCGGCTACTATTATGAAACCGTCAGCGCCACCATTTCCATCGGACTGTAGCATGTCACCCACCATTTCCTTTTTTGCATCAAACTTGAATTTAAACAGGGAGAAAAGATGATTTCCGTATCCAGCCGCCATGGCATGCCTTTTTCGCCATTCATACTGCTGTTACTTTTTACGCAAGGAGGTTTTGGGGCAGGTTTTTCTATTAACCCTTGGATAATTTTTTTGGAGCCGGATAAAAACAAAATGAGCCAGGAATTGACTCTTCACTATGTCGAAGGACCTGAAACCCAATTACATGGACCTCGTGAGTCCAAATTCGCCCAACCTGTACCCGTGGAATTGAAAGTCGTGCACAGGGAAGTGGATATCGACGGAAAAGTCAATAATTTTTTGGACCAGGTTTCCGAGGATTTCGTAATCTTCCCTTCCCAGATAATTCTGTATCCGGGAGATGTCCAAAAGGTGCAATTGCAATGGGTCGGAACTTCACTCCCCAAATTCGAAAAAACCTATGGGTTGATAGCCGAACAGATTGCGGTGGATATTCCCGATGAAGGCGGCGCCCCGGTACGGGGTGTCGTGAATATACTGGTCCGTTACGAAGCTGTAGTGGTGGTAACTCCCAAGGGGGTGAAACCCCTGGTCAAGGTGGACACAACTTATAGGGTCGCCGGTAATAATGGGCCGGACAGTTTATTCCTTCAGTTTTCGAATCCAGGCACCGCGCGGCAATCCCTGGGGGAATGCCGTATCACCTTATCGCCCCGAGATGGCGCCGGCAACCTGGATTTGAAAAAAAATGTGGTCTTATCTCCCACGGCGCTGGAATTTCCGGTTTTAAAACAGGCCTTATTCGCCGGAGGCAAGCGAAACTTGAAGTTCGCTTGGCCGGAAAATCTGCCGAAAGGCAAAGTTTCCGCCGCGGTAGCATGCGCTTTGGAAAAATAAATGTCGCCTCCGTTTATTGCATCACTCTTCAAACTATGTTACGCTAATTGGAAGAGATTTTGATGTTTTTGGCTGTGTTTGGGTTTGAGTCGAAAATCCGCGTCAAAAGCACTTGGGGCATCGATTAGAATACCCAAACTTTTCTGCAAGCCTCGCGAGTTGTATGACGTTTTCCTTCCGAAAACATGTCCTGTTTTTCCTTGCCGGGAGGAAGATCTCCTTCTATTTAAGCGCCTTGTTAGCAGTGGCCATCCTGGCTTCCAGTAGTATCCTGGCTCAGGGAGTAGAAGATTTATTGGAAGTTAACCCCCATCTTGATAACAAGCCTCAGGGTAAGGAAATCCAGTCCGATGTTCCTAACAAAATAATTCCCAAGCCGGTCCCCAAAGCCAAGGAATCCCGAGAAGTGGCCTTGGAAAATGGATTCAACGCCTATTTGGTCGTAAACGGTAAAACCAAGGATGTTGTACGCGCCATAACCGATCCAAATAATCCTTCCGACACCCTTTTCCCATCCGGACAATTGTTGGTCTACCTCTCCCAACTAATGAAGCCGGAAATAATCGCCAAGGTCGATTCTCTTGCCACCAAAGATCGGTGGATTAAACAAAAGGATTTACAAAGACTGGGTATAACCGTGCAACACCGGGATGCCGCCGATGAAATATCCCTGTCGATACCCTCCGAGTATATCGCACCGAAGATTCATGACGCAGATACCTCCGGCCCCCCCGTAACCAAGACCTTCGCATTTTCCAAAACCCGCGATGAATTGTTTCGGGAAATCTTCAAACGCGATCCCCCGCCCTTGCCTGAGAAATTGGAGGTTTCCCTTATCCTTAACGACCGGCAAATCAGCAAAGTATGGGTTCGCATGGATAAGAATGGCGTGGATTATGCGTTTCCCGCCTATCCATTGGCGGAAATACTGGCGGAATCGCTTAAATCCGAAACCGCCCGCGAGCTGGAGGGGAAGCTCAACAATTCAGACACCTTGACTTCGCAATTGTTGCGCAGTTGCGGAATACTTTCGGAATTAAACCTGGCCCAATTCACTTTGAAGGTTACGATTCCATCGCGATTACTGGCGGTGCAGACACATATGCTCACCCCCGTCGGGAAAGATCCCGAACAAGTGAACACATTAAAACCCAGCATGCTTTCCGCCTATTTGAATTTTCGACTGATTGAAAGATTCCAGTATTTGCAAAATTCCCCGCTGTCGGTGGATACTGGATCCTTCGGTCAAGGGCGGTTGGCAAAGGCGAATAACCAGGTGCGTCAACCCCTTTTGGCGAACCTGGAAGGAGCGGTCAATTACCGTGGCGCCGTTTTCGAAGGTGAAATTTTTGCCCAGGAGGACATCGAAAATCGGGACATCGCCTGGAATAGAAAGCAACTGCGCCTTGTTTATGATTTCCACCGCCAGGCTGTCCGCGCCATGGCGGGCGACATATTATTTCCTACGGCGGGATACCAACGGTTTCTCCCCATGGCCGGAATCGGGTTGGCACGGAATTTCAGCCTCAAGCCCCACGAAATCGCCTACCCTACCGAGCAATATGAATTTTATCTCGAGAACCAATCCGAGGTAAAAATATTCGTGAACGGACAATTAGTGCAAAGTCTCCTTCTGAATCCGGGTTCTCATAATCTTAAGGGAATTCCCATGATCGCCGGTGAAAGCGATGTCGATATTATAATCCGCGATGTCACTGGGAGAGAACAGCGTTTGTATTTCTCCACCATTTTCGAACCTTCCCTACTGGCCCCTGGTCGAAGCCTCTTTTCTTATAATCTCGGATTTCCATCCCGCCAACCTTATGTTTCTGCTCCGCTGAGGGAGAATGAGGCGCTATTCTGGAATTACGCTTATGGATATGAAACCCCCATTTTATCTTTGTTTCACAAACAGGGAGTGACAAAAGTCCTCACTTTGGGAGCCTACGGACAAGTGAGCCCGAAAGAAGGGGTTTTCGGCATGGAAGGCCTCCAAGCCCTGAAAATCGGCTCGGTGCATCTCAATTTGGCGGGGCAATTCGATTCGACCCTCTCGCCGGAATTCGCGGGACGGTTGGCCTATACCCGAATTCCCAAACGGAAGCAGGGTGATGAGGCCAACACCAAAAGGCTTACTTGGCGGGGTGAAGTCGAATTGTTATCCCGTGGATTTTCTCCCTTCCATAGCGGAAATGAATTTCAGGAATCCATAAATTTAACCGGTTTCATGAATTTACCTTTTGAGCAGGTCAATGCGAATCTGGGCGGCGGCTACTCCTTCAGGTATGATACCAGCGGTATTTCCCATATTACTCTCGATCTCAATAAACAATGGGTGAATCGCCTCTCAAGCGCACTTTCCCTCAGATATTATTTTGATGATAGGGGAGTTTCCAACACATCCATTTCGGCTCGCCTCAATTATTCCTTTTGGAACGACAATAACGGTTTTATCGCCAATCAGCGTTCGGAGTCGCACCGATATAACGCTTATAGCGGCAAGGAACCGAGACAATGGGATAATTATACCAATGCCCATTGGGAGTATAATACCAGCGCTTCTTATCCCATCAACCCCACCGCATCGGCTGGGATAAGCTTCAGCCCCGAGATTAACGACTTCGAAGGCCGGCTTGGATTCCGTGCCAACGAAGGATTGGCGGACATTGTGGTACGGCGCATGGAACCTACCGCCATTTCCACTCAGCTTTACCACCAAAATTATTCCGAAATCAGGTTGCATAGCGCCCTGGTTTTCGCGGATGGGAATTTTGCCCTTTCGCGACCCGTCAACGGAGGATTCCTCATGACAAAGGGCGTCAAAAGCCATCGCAAATCCGAAATTCTCGTCAATCCCAATCAGATGGGCTATGACGCCAAAAGCAACCGTTATAATGCCGGCGTACTACCCAATCTTTCCGCTTACAATTTGAAACAAATTCGTTTGGAAGCGATCAATTCGCCTATAGGCGCCTCCTTGCCGAAAACGGATTTTACTTTGTATCCGACCTATAAAACGGGTTATTCCATTCAACTGGGAATAGATGCAACCACCGTGGCAATGGGAACATTGATCCAACCGGATGGGGAGTACGTGAAGCAGAGGGTTATCAACGTCACCTACCTAGGGGATAAGGTTTTCACCCCTATTACTAGTTTCACCAACTCCATGGGCCGTTTTCAATTGCCCTCTCTATTGCCGGGCCGCTACCGGATACAGATTGCCGGGCAATCATTATGGGAAGCGGTGGAATTTGAAATTCCAGCCGGAACGGAAGGCCTATACCAGCTGGGTCAACTCAAGGTTCCCCTTAAATAGCGCATAATCTCTTACTCGCGCCTATTTTTGCCGTGATGTCCAGAACCCTTTGTCTTATTACAGAATTTTTGTCCTCTTTTTATGCGCTTCTTAATGATTTTTGGAAATTAGAGGATGTCTCGGGTCTGAATAGTTGATTTTCACCTTAAGTCCGCCCATTTTCGGGTCGATATACGGAATAGCACACAGTGGAGTGGAGGCGACCGCATGGAGTGGTCAAGCCCGAACCAGGGTGGGTTATTATGAAAACAGAAATCGTTTCACAACTGGCGCATATTCTCAGGCA
>CAYNXV010000207.1:0-5766 GCA_964401245.1 uncultured Bifidobacteriales bacterium
GTAGCCGGCTTTTTTCATGATGTCGGCCTATGGTACCGTGGCGCGGGCCATGGAAGCCGTCAAGGCGGGTGCGGTCGATTTTTTCGAAAAACCGGTTTCCATTCCCTCGATATTACAAACCTTGATGCCCTATCGCGTGGGTAGAAGCGCGACGGTTGGCGGCGCGGAGACGCCATCCCCGGAAAAGACCGCCGAGTTGCCTGAGTTATGCGCTCCCGATTCTCCTCTTCTCGAAGTTCTGAAAATGGCTTCCGTTCTCGCCCGTAAAAATTGCAGCGTCCATCTGTTCGGCGAAAGCGGAACGGGAAAAGAAGTGATCGCCCGCCATTTGCACGACTCCGGTCCCCGCGGAGCCAATCCCTTCATTGCCGTCAATTGCGCGGCCATCTCTCCCCAATTGATAGAAGGGGAACTCTTCGGATATCGCAAGGGCGCGTTTACCGGGGCGCTGACCGATCGCAAAGGCAAAATCGAAGAGGCCCAAGGAGGCACGCTTTTCCTGGATGAGGTGGGGGACATGCCCTTGCATGTGCAATCCAAATTATTGCGCGTGCTCCAGGAAAAAGCGGTATGCCGCATCGGAGACCATCGCGAAATACCGGTGGATTTCCGGGTGGTGTCGGCTACCCATAAAAATCTCCGCCAGGAAGCGGAGGCGGGGAGTTTCCGCGGCGATTTGTATTATCGCCTCAACGTGGTCGAATTACGATTGCCGCCTTTGCGCGAGCGGCCCATGGATATTGCCTGGTTGGTCCGGCGATTTTTACGGGCGCAATTATCCGAAGCGGAGACGGTGTCGGCCTTGAGCGCCATGCCTCCGGCATTACTTAAACAGCCTTTCCCCGGCAACGTGCGTGAATTACGCAACCTGGTGGAAAGATATTGCGTGCTGCGCGAATTGGGCCGAGGTTGGGATGAGGCTTTGCGGGACGCGCCGTCCGAATCGCCCGCTCCTGCGAATGTCGGAATCCTCCGCAACTCCATCCGTACCGATGATGAGATTCTCGCCGCTTTGGAAAGCCATGGTTTCAACCGGCGCCTGGCATCCGAATCGTTGGGCATAACCAGGCGGGCATTGCAGTACCGCTTGGCCAGGATGCAAAAAGCATGACGAAATCGCGTCGGAAATCATCCCTTACCCGCTGGGTGGCGATTACCCTGTCGATAGCGGGATTTCTCGCCTGGATCCGGTTTCCCGAAATCCGTAAGCCCCTGAGCGGAGGGACCTTCCATCTATTCAGCCGCTCCGAAGGTTCGGCACCCGTATCGGATCGGGTTGTGGTGGTGGAGCTTGACGGTTCAGGCCCCTCGGGTGACGGGGGGAGAACCTGGCAAGTATGGGATTTGGCGCGCCTCCTGGAATTTATCGCCCAGTCTAATCCTGAAATATTGGGCGTCAATCTCGATTTGGAAAAAAACTATTCCCAGCGAGACAAGGGCATTCTGTCGGAGGCGCTTGCCGGGCTACCAGTGGTCCTGGACGGCGGATTCGTTCCCGGACCCGTCTCCTCCCTGTATCCCTTCAGCCTTCCGGCCGCCTTGGAAGATTCCTTGTTTTCGGCGGACCCAGCGGATAAGGCCGTCGCGCAATTCCCACTGGTGAAAGGCGGAGGACAGGCGGCTTATCCCTGGGGAGAAGGTGTTACGTTGGCCTATAGTCCGCCTCCCTTCTCGGGGGGGGAGCCGGTTTATCCTTTGTTCGGTAGGTTGGGCGGATATATCCTTCCCTCACTTCCCTTGGAGACAGTGCGGCGATCCCTGGGAATCCCACGGGAGCAGGTGCATTTCATCGAAGGCGGCGGCGTGCTCCTGGGATCGAATAGGGTGGTGCCGCTCAATGTCCGTGCCGAGTACCTGCCTGCTTTCACAAAGGGGGGAAACTCCGTCAAAGTGGTATCGGCGCACGATCTCCTTTCGGGGCGCATAGGTCTCGAATCCCTGCGGGGCCGCATCGTCTTTCTCGGCGACGGCCGCTCCGATGCGCGACTGGGAACCGCTCCCCAGGCTTCGCGGTTATCGACCGTGGAAGTGAGCGCCGTGGTGGCATCCAACCTGCTGAACCAGGCGGGATATGTTCAGCCCGCATGGGAAAGGCGGCTGGCCGAATTTCTGGCCGCGGCTTTTTTCATCGGCGTGCTGGCCGCCGCCTTTCTGGCACCTCGACCCTTGGTGGGACTGCTGGCGCTGGGATTGGCGCTCCTCTATCCGCTGCTCTCTTTCCTGGCTTTCCGCACCACGCATTGGTGGTTGCCGCCGGAATTGCCTTTTCTCGCCGCCCTTACCGCTTGGTTGCCTTCGATGCTTTTGGCAAGAGGGAAAACCGCACCCACATCGCCCCCTGCGGAAACCTATTCGGCCGCAGTATACGATAAACAGTCGGTCGTCCGGGAATCCGATGCGCCTGTTTTCAAGCCCATCCGCAAACCGGAGGCAACCGCGCCCGCACCCAAAACGCGACCTGCAGAGTATTCGGTCGAACCCGGCGACGACAGGCCGCAAATCATCCGGGACGAAACCGGACAGGTGGTGCAACTGGGCAAGTACCAGCTGATTCGGAAAATCGCTTCAGGAGGCGGCGGTTCGGTGTATGAAGGGTTGGATACCAGCATGGGAAGGAAGGTGGCCATCAAGACCCTCCTTAACGACGCCGATTTGCGATTCAGCCGCATGCACGATCGGTTCACCAACGAGGCCCGCGCCGCCGGATCGCTCAGTCATCCCTATATCAATACCGTTTACGACTTCGGGCGCATCAAAAACGTCACCTATCTGGTGTTGGAATTCCTGGAGGGCCGGACTCTCGCCGAATGGATGCGGGAAAATCCCATTCCTGATCCGGCTTTTCTCATGCCCTGGCTCGAACAGATTTGCGACGCGCTCGATTACGCCCACAGCAGGCAAATCATCCACCGCGATCTCAAGCCGGGCAATCTCAAGCTTCTCGATTTCGGCATCGCCAAAGTGGAAGACATGATGCTTACCCAGACGGGAGTGGCCGTAGGCACGCCGGTGTACATGTCGCCCGAACAATTCACGGGGGAGAAGGTGGGCCCCGCATCCGATCAATACGGGTTGTCGGTGGTCATCTACCAAATCCTTTCCCATAAGCTTCCTTATGTCGGCACGCGCATTCCCGAAATCTGCAATCGCATCGTAAAAAACGAAATCATTCCCCTGATCGAGCAGAATCCCCGCATATCGCCATGGATATGGGACGCTCTCAAAAAAGGCCTGTCCCTGAAGTCCACCGACAGGTATGAAAACTGCACCGGGCTTTACACGGCCCTGAAGGCGAGTTTATAATCCTTCGATCCCGGATTCCCATCGCCGGGGAATACCGTCATTCCGGGGCTTTTGCTATGTTGATGGACAATTTTTCCGGAGAAGAATGCGCATGAGGTCATACCTTGCCGGTTTACTTTTCCTTTCGATTTTGACGGGTACGGCGGCCGGACAATCCAAAAAGGCGGAAGCGGACCGCTTGTTGGGCGAAGCGGAAAAGGCCTACCGTATCGCGGATTACAAGGGAGCCGAAACCCAATTGTTGCGGCTCTTGCGGCTCAGCGGGCAATCGAAGGAATCCGAAAAAGCCGCGGTGATGCTCACCGACGTGCTGCTGAGACTCAAGCAGCACGGCAAGGCCGAGCTATTGATCTCCCGATTCCGGCAATACTACCTGTCTTCCACCCATACCGCGCGCATGCTTTATTACGAAGGGCTGGTGCGCCTGCAAAAAGGCGATTACGCCTCGGCGGCGCGGGCCTTCGTGCAATCGGCCGACAAGACCGAAACCCTTTCACTGTTCGAAAACAACGAGAGGGCATTGCGTCATCTTATCGACGGGCGCGGACTCAAGTCCGAAGAATTGCAGCAGGCCCTGCAATTGGCGGAGCGTTCGGCGGCCATGACCTCGTTGCTGCTGGAGGCATTGGGTGACGAGTACTATCGCAGCGGACGTTTTCGGGCGGCGCATTCGGCCTATCAGGATTGGCTGTCGCAATTTCCCCGGTCGGCGCGGGTGGCCGAAGTACGGGATAAATTGAAAAAATCTTCCGCGACGCAGTCCCAGGTAAAAACCATTCTAGTCATGGCGCCCTTTTCCGGAGAATTCGGCGACATCGGCAAGGTATTGAACGAAGGCGCGCAATTGGCCATCGAGGAATACAATAAACAACCCGGCTCCGGTTTCCGCGGGTTGCTGCTCGACACTCACGGCAACCCGATTACGGCCGTCACCAAGCTGCGGAAAATCCTGCGCGAAGAAGATATTGACGCCATCGTCGGCCCGGCCATGAGCGACGTATCCACCGCGGTGGCCATCGAATTGAGCAGCCGCGGCAGCAAAATCCCCATGGTAACGCCCACGGCCACTACCTACGGAATCGCCGACTTGGGCGATGGGATTTTCCAATTCAACGTCACCACCGAAATTTTGGGCCGGGCCGTCTCCGCCTACGCCCTGGAGTGCCTCGGCCTCAAAGACTATGCCATTCTGGCTCCCAACACCGAATACGGATACCAATTATCGGAGGCCTTTCGCTCCAACGTGGACAAAAGCGGCGGCCTGGTTTTAGCCCACGAATATTACAATCCCGAAGACACCGATTTGGCCGGCTATTTCGAAAAAATCCGCACCCAGGTGGCGCGCGTGAAATTGGAAAGGGAACGCTTCGAAAAAGGCTATACGAATGAAAGCGCGGGAGCGGCGCTGAAAAAATCGGTGGCCGATTCCGTCCTCGAAGTGCAAGGCCTGTTTCTGCCCGCCGGCAATGGCGAAGACGCCTATAAACTGGCCTCGCAAGCCTCCTATAATAAACTGCGCGCGCAAATCCTGGGGTCCTCCGGTTGGAACGATAAGATGCTCCTCCATAAGCCTTCGCCCGTGGTGCAAGGCGCGGTGTTCAGCGTAGACTTTCCGGAAAATCCCTCCGGTGAAAGCTGGAAATCCTTCCGCCGCAATTATCAGACCCGCTGGGGCAAAGCGCCGGACAAGGTGGGCGCGCTGGGATACGACGCTACGCGCTTCCTGCTCGAAGGCCTGAACTCCTCTCCGGGTAAAGACGGGCTGATATCAACGCTCCGCGGCGTGCGGTCTTTCGCGGGAGTACAGGGACTGGTGCTTTTCGGCGAAGGAAAGGGAGCCAATCAGAATACCGCGCTTTATCGCGTAGAACGAAAAGGCTTCAAGGAGATTTCCGGATGCGTCGAAGCCCGGTAATGCCATTCCCGGGGTTGTGAAGGAGGTTCATCATGTCGGCTCCTTGTTGGGACGTTCTCTGCGGCCCCGATTGCGCCTATTGCCCCTATAAGCAGGCGCGCTACCGACAGGGCTTTTCGCAGCCGTGTTACGAGTGGTTCAGGGCGCGGAAGATTTCCAAGAATTGCAAGGACTGCTCGTACTATCAAATCCAACGAGGCGAGAATCCATCCCTGCCCGAGGATCCGGCCTTCCATTGAAAAAACCATCCTCCCACCGCAGCGGCTTGGGCGAAGAAGTCACGCTGCCCATCGAGAAAATCGTCGCCGGCGGAGAAGGATTGGCCCGCCGCGAAGGCAAGGCCGTATTCATACCCGGAGTGTTGCCGGGTGAAACGGTGCGGGCGCGCATCGTGGAAAGCAAGCGCGACTTCGAACGCGCCGAGCTGGTGGCCATCGAAGCGGCCTCGCCCCAACGGGTAACACCCGGATGCCGGGTGGCGGGTACCTGCGGCGGATGCGACTGGATATTCATGGACTATCCCGAACAGTTACGTCTCAAGGTGGAAT
>CAYNXV010000208.1:0-5742 GCA_964401245.1 uncultured Bifidobacteriales bacterium
TTCCTTCAGGTTGCGATGATTCGGGTACCCGCGATTGGGGCGAAGGGGCGCGTCCTTGCGCCGGTATAGATGTCCCTTCTTGACCTTCGCTTAGTGCAGGTCCCTGCCCGTTTCCGGAGGGAAAATCAATGGAAGAATCCATGGTGGAATCTCCGGGTAACACTGAAGTTACCGAACCGCTACCCACCCATTCCGGCAATCCCCGTTGCGCGATAATCTCTTTGGCCCGCTTGATGGGAATGCTTATGGTCCCGGCCTCGCGGTCTATCCAAGCATAAGCCGGCCTGAGCGATTCCTGCGCTTCCAGGTATTCCCGGTATTCGCGGCGGGGGCTGACGGAAATTCCCGGATCCGGCGGTCCCAGGGGAATGGCCAAGGGCGCCTCCCATTCTTCGCGCGGTATGGTGAGTGGCCGGGACGCGGGTTCCATCCCGGGATCGGCGAGGAGAACGAGCAGGCCCCAGATGGCCAGGATGGAAAGCCCGATGAAAGCCGCGAAGAAGACCACGGCAAAGGCAAAGTATCGGAATCTTACGTTTTCCGGTTCATGCCCCAAATCCAGGCTTTCCTGGTCGATAAGACCCCGCTTCCAGTCCGCTTCGCCCGCCGCCTCTTGGTGCTCGAATCCTGGAGGTGGCGTTGACTTTGTCCTGACGCGTTTTGCCGCGCCCTTTCCGGTTTCCGGTTGCCTTTTGCTTCCGGCCAATGCGTAAAGCAGGCCTCCGAAAAAGCTCAGGATGGGACCGATTAATCCCTGCCACCATGGGTTCTGGCGCTTCCTAGACATGCGCCTTCTCCCCGTCGGTATCTCTGGCGATGTTTTCGTACACCTCCTCGTCCCGCTCTATCGGACGACGCCGCAAATGGAACAGGTAAAACCGGCACCAGATGCCGCCGATGCCAGCTACGGCTGCGAAGTCCATCCAATGCAAGGTGAAACCTTCCGGATGGAAAGAAGGAACGATGAACCAGAACATATAGACCAGATGCGAAACCCATAGACCTCCCGCTATCCAGGGCATGACGGACAGGTTGGAACGCACCCGCCGTGCAAGCAGAACCAGGAAAGGCAACACGAAATGAAACAGGAAAAAGAAAATGGCCAGATATTGCCATCCCCCTTGGGAGCGATGCACGTACCAGGTGACTTCATGCGGGAGATTGCCCGCCCAGATCAGCATGAATTGGAAAAAGTTGGAATAGGCCCAGATGATGGTGAAGGCGAAAAGCAGGGTTCCCAGATCGCGGAAGTGGCGGGGCACCATGAAGCGCGCCAGATACCCGGTCCAATCCGAATGGATGGCGGAAAGAATTAGGAGGGCGAATACCACGGGAGCCTGTTGGGTAATGAACAGGAAACCGTACATCGAAGAATACCATTCGGGTTCCAACGACATGGTCCAGTCATAGGAAGCGAAATTCACCGTAAGCACAAACAGGATAAGGCCCACCGCGCTGAGGCTGCTTGCCCTGTCGCGTGCCAACAAACGCTTCTCATCGCTGTCGGCGACGATTTCCCGGCCAATCCACCGGGCGGCCAACCATGCCAACGCTATCCACACCGCGAAGTAGATGCCTTGGCGGATAAGCCAAAATGGAACGTTCAGATAGGGCTGCTTATGCTGCAGATAATGGCTTTGGGCCACCACCGCCTCATGGGTCCAGGGATAGAGATAAGCCATGCCGAAGCAGATGGGAATGAAAAGCAGAGCCATCAGGGGCAGCGTCAGCGATCCCGATTCCAGGAAACGCCTCGTCGCGCGTCCCCAATGGCCGTTGACCAGGCGATACAGCATGAGCAGCGCCAGGCATCCGAGAGCGGGTTCCACCCAGAAGACGAAACCCAGCAAATAGGATTGGAAGAATTGCCGGGGATCGAAAAGGCCGCCGATGACGAGCAGGGCCGAAGCCGCCAAGCCGATGATCATGGCGCCTAGGGAGAAGCCCGGGCGCGCGAGCAGGGGAGAGCGGGGAGGTATGGAAGAGACGGGAATGGCGGAGGAGATTTTCATCGCATCGCCTCCAATCGGGACAGGGAGTCGCGCGGGGCATCTTCTATACGAGCATGGCGGGCCAGTTGCAAGGCGCGTACATAGGCGATGACGGCCCACCTTTCGGGAGGTTTCACGCGGTAACCGTAAGGATACATGCGCCCGAACCCTTCGGTGATGACGCGGTAGAAGTGAAGATTGGATACGGTGCGCAGTCTTTCCTGGTGAAAAGACGGCGGCGCGGGAAAACCGCGCGTGGTGACGAATCCGTCTCCCTCGCCATAAGGTCCATGGCAGGGAGTGCAATGGATTTGATAATTTGTGGCGCCTCGTTCCAACAGCTCGGGCGTAAGGGCGAACGGTATGGTGTCCGGGGGAAGGTTTTCCAGCCAGGCGGGGGAGGCCAGGAATTCCTCCACCCCCTGCATCCCTTGGCCGGTCCAGGGAAGATGACCGCGTGAGACGGAATTCGGCGCCAGGGGTCGCGCACTCATGCTGTCGGGGAAAAAACCGGTGGCCTCCAGGGGATCGAAGCGCGGCTGGTCGTGCATGTCTTGCGGAGCGCAAGCCAGGCAGAGCCAGGAAAGAGCCCCCAGGCTCGCGCCTTTCATAAATAACTGCGCAGCTTTCATGATATTCTTCGGCATCCTATCGCTCAACGTCGGTCACCTCCGCGGGATGGAGTCCGGCGAGGAATTCTCTCGTCTCTTTCACGTCGAACTTCCCGTCCTCTGCGAAAATGCACAGGAAAAAACGGTTGTCGGATGCGAGGGCGAAACGCGGCAGATTGAAAAGGGGATGATGGGGCATGGGCAACCGGTTCAGTACCAGCATGGAGATCACGCCGACCAGCGAGGCCGAGAGCACGGTCAACTCGAAGGTTACGGGTATGAAGGCGGGCCAGCTGAACAAGGGGCGTCCGCCGATATTGTAGGGATAATGCCAGACCGAAGTGTAGGTTTGCAGGAATAAAGCCAGTGAAGCTCCGCCGATCCCCGCCAGAAACATCATCCAGGCGACGGTATTGTCGTGATGATCCAGGGCCTCTTCCAGGCCTTCCACCGGATGCGGCGAAAAAGTGTCCATGTCGCGGTATCCCGCCGAGCGGGCCAGGCGTGTCGCAGCCACCAATTGTTCGGGTGTTTCGAATTCGGCCAACATGCCGTACAGCCCTTTATCCGTCGCCTCGGACATCAGGATTTTCCCTCCGCGTCATGATGCTCCTTATGCACCAGCTCCTTCATTTCGGACATGGAGATGGCGGGCAGAATGCGGATGAACAGAAACAAAAGCGAAAAGAATAGGCCGAACGTTCCGATATAGGTGGCCCAGTCCCAGAACGTGGGATGGAAAAGCTCCCATTGGGCGGGAAGGTAATTGTGGGACAGGCTCTGCACGACGATGACGAAACGTTCGTACCACATGCCGATATTGATGACGATGGAAATGAAGAACAGGAAGATGACGTTGGTACGGAGCCCCCGGAACCACAACAGTTGAATGGACACCACGTTGCAGAAGATCTGTCCCGCGAACGCGTACCAATAAGGTCCGGTGACCCGGTCCCAATAGGTGGAGGTTTCGTATTTATCCCCGCTGTACCAGGCGATGAAGAATTCAGCGATATATCCGAAGGTGAGTATCCATCCCGTTACCAAAAGCAGCTTGGCCATGTTGTCGAAATGGCGATCGGTAATGAAGGCATGCAGCTTGTAGAAGGCGCGCACGGGAATGATGAGGGTAAGGACCATGGCGAAACCGGAGAAGATGGCGCCCGCCACGAAAAAGGGTGGGAAGATGGTGGAATGCCAACCGGGTACGATGGCCACGGCGAAATCCGAGCTGACGATGCTGTGCACCGAAAGCACCAGGGGCGTGGAGAGGGCGGCCAGAATCAGGTAAAGCATTTCCCACCTTTGCCAGTGCTTGGCGGAACCGCGCCAACCCAGCGAAAATACGGCGTAAAACATCCGGCCGAAGTTCGAGCGGGCCCGGTCGCGCATGGTCGCCAGGTCGGGAAGCATGCCCACATACCAGAACATCAGCGAAACGGTGAAGTAGGTAAGTACGGCGAAAATGTCCCATACCAGGGGGCTGCGGAATTGCGGCCAAAGCCCCATGGTATTGGGGTAGGGCAGCATCCAATAGAATACCCAGGGTCGGCCCAGATGCAACAGGGGAAACATGCCCGCGGCGGCCACCGCGAACAGGGTCATGGCTTCGGCGAAACGGTTGATGGAGGTGCGCCATTGCTGGCGCAGCAGGAGCAGGATGGCGGAGATGAAAGTTCCGGCATGTCCGATGCCTATCCACCACACGAAATTGATGATGGCGAATCCCCAGGCCACGGGAATATTGATGCCCCAGATTCCCGTGCCTTTGGCGAGCAGGTAGACGACGGTGTATAGGAACCCCACCAGCAGAATAAATGAGAGAGTGAATCCCACCAGCCAGGCTTTGGGAGTGGATTTGCGGATGACCAGGCCGCTGATGGTATCGGTGATGGATTGGTAGGTCAAATCCCTTCCGGCCACGCGGGGTCTGCCCTCCTTATCGAGATCCTTGAGAGTTTTCACGCCCCGGCTCCATGTCGTTCCGCAGGGGGTTGTTCCGTTGCAGGCCGTGCAAGGCGGCCATTGCGGTTCCAGAATTTGGCCAGGTAGGTGGTGCGCGGCTGGGTATTGAGTTCGGCCAGCACGCCATAGTTCTGAGGCAGCTTTTTCAATTGGGTTACGCGGGCCTCGGCCTGGTTGATGTCGCCGAAGGTGATGGCTTCGGTAGGGCAGGCCTGGGCACAGGCCGTGGTGAATTCGTCCGGACGGATTCGGCGATCCTCCTTTATCGCTTCTATGCGGGTTTCCTCGATGCGCTGCACGCAATAGGTGCATTTTTCCATAACGCCCCGGCTGCGCACGGTTACATCGGGATTGCGCATAAGCTTGAGGCTTTCGGTGGTGTTGTTGGTGTAATTCATGAAGTTGAATCGTCGCACTTTGTAAGGACAATTGTTGGAGCAATAGCGCGTGCCGATGCAGCGATTGTAAATCATCTCGTTGAGGCCTTCGCCGTTATGAGCGGTGGCCACTACGGGGCAGACGAGTTCGCAGGGGGCCTTTTCGCAATGTTGGCACAGCATGGGTTGGAACAGGATTTCCGGGTTTTCCAAATCCCCCTGGAAATAACGGTCGATGCGTAGCCAATGCATTTCGCGCGATTTCATCACGCCTTCCTTGCCCACCACGGGAATATTGTTCTCCGCCTGGCAGGCGATGACGCAGGCGCCGCATCCGGTGCAGATGTTCTGATCGATGGCCATGCCCCAGGCATAGCTGTCGTATTTGAATTCAGGGTAAAGCGAAGGCAGCGGAAAATGGGGGCCGCCATAATGCACGAAATCGGGATGACTGCGGAAATAATCCAGTGTGGCCGACCGCACGATGTCGCGTCCTTCCATGCGCCAATGTCCTTGGGCGTTGGCTAGGGGGTAGGTGCGCCCGGTTTTTTCAATGACGGCGCCGCGCATATGCCAGGGCTCGTCCGAGACGCGAAGGGCGTAGGCGTTGTATCCCAGTGCATTGCCCACCGCTCCGGCGGCTGAGCGTCCGTAACCGAGGGTGATTGTGACGGTTTCGTCGGCATGGCCGGGGAGTATGTATACCGGCGCCTCCACCATGCGGCCTTGCAGGCGGATACGGATCAGCTCCTCGTTCTCGAGCCCCAGTCTTTCGGCCGTGCCGGGCCCGAAAAAGGC
>CAYNXV010000209.1:0-5710 GCA_964401245.1 uncultured Bifidobacteriales bacterium
GTCAAAACGGTGACGGCAAGCGAGAGGCGCTTTTCGAGATCCGCGACGAATGCCGCCCGGTTCGGCGCGTCACGTACCGCCGCAGTCGCCAGAAGCAAGGAAGCCCCGATTTTTTTTCCATCGGCATCGGAGGCCGATAAAAATGCGGAAATCGTCTCGGAGACATCCGGACCGATGGCGCCCTTTCCATAAACCTGCTCGCCCAACGAGAGAGGGAGCCGCGATGAGCTTAGGCAGCGAAGGGAATCCGCTTCCACTTCGTAAATCGAAGCTTTGATGGAATTGCTGCCGATATCCGCTATCCTGATCAACATGGGATCATGGAAAATAGCATATTGCCCGAAAATTGAGGTGGCTACACCCCAGACTACACCGCATCATCGGGCCAGCAGGGCCAGTTGCTTCGCCGTAATCATCCATTGCAGCTCGCACCCGTCTTTCGCGCCGGGTTCGAACCGGAGCAAGCAGGCGCCTCCCTTGGTAAAAGGGAAGGCGTTCGTTGGCGAAGCCCCAAGGCAGTGGGCTACGAAGCGACCCAACCAGGGTTCGTGGCCCACCAACACCCGGTTCCCGCCCGCAGGTAAAGTCCGCAGCCATCGGTATGCGCGCTTCACGGAAAAATCATGGTGCAATTGAGGAGCGATGCGAACCTGCGCTGTGTTTCCGGTGGCTTTTACGCACAGAATGTGCGCAGTTTGCAGGGTCCGCAAGGTAGGGCTCGCATGGATTTCCGTGGGTACCTTGATGATACGCGCCAGGCCCGCCACCGAAACATGGAAAGCTCTCCGGCCCTTTCGGCTCAAGGGGCGCTGGTCATCGTCGGGATAATGGAAACCGTCACGCTCTTCCGCCGGCGCGTGCCTTACCAGCAATACCTGCATGCCGACCTCCGTCCGGGAAAAGGGCGATGCGCGAAGGGCATCACGCATGGGAAAGGATTTAAGTAAAAAAATATCTCCCTAGCCGTTGGCAAATAAGTCTTGTATCTTATATTTTCTGTGGTATTGGGCCGTTGCTGACAAAAGCAACAAGATTTGAAAATTGACTTGAGCGCAAGTATCGGCGGGCTATCCGCTTCGAGCGGGAATACCGTGTCGAGCGGGGAAGTATTGGATCCCCCGATTTTCCGAGCCGGGACTCCGGCGGTGGGACCCAGGCGCAGCCTGGAACAGCCCTCGTAATGCGCGAAATTGGTTGGGCGCGCTTCGGCACCCAACCATGTCGGGATATCCCGGCTTACCGCGGGCCGATTGGCTCGCGGGCGATAGTGGTGGCTTCTCAGCCGTCTCTCCTGGGCGGGGAAGGCGCCATTTTCACTACCAATCATCATGAGGGGAAGGACTCAAAATTGGCGACCAAAAAGAAAACCAAGACACAATCCGCGAAGGAACATCCGGAGACCTCCAGATGGGACGAGCAATGGTTGTGGCAATACGAGAATCTGCAGAAATTCCGGAAGAAAAAGCCCAATAAGTGGCCTTCGCTAACCGATCAACACCCCAACGGCAACCGTCTGGGACAGTGGGCCCAGCGTCAAAGGGATTTGCACGAAGCCGGTTTACTGGCCAAGGATCGGGTGGCCATGCTGAATAAAATCAGCTTTCCCTGGGAAAAAACCGATGGCCGCGACGTTCATTGGATGACCCAATACGGCCATTTGGTGGACTACCGGAAAAAACACCCCAAAAAGTGGCCCTTTGCCCGGGAAGAATTTCCCAAGGGGAACCGTCTGGGCCTGTGGGTTTGGAGACAAAGGCAGAATTATGCCACCGACATGATCTCCAAGGACAGGGTCCAGCTTCTTAAGAAAATCGGCTTTCCCCTGGAATTGCCCGATCGCTGGGAAACCCATTTTTCCACGCTCAAGGAATACCGGAAGAAGAATCCGACCCGCTGGCCCAAGGCGCGCGAGGAATTCCCCGCCGGAAACCGCCTGGGATTGTGGTGCCATTTGCAACGCTGCGCCTATAAGGCGAAAAAGCTCCCCCGCGACCGCCAGAAAAACCTGGAGGCCCTGGGATTCCAGTGGAGCGTGAAGAGCATGAGCTGGGACCGCAATTATCAGCTTCTCAAGGAGTACAAGAAGACGGCCGCCAAGAAATGGCCCGTCATCGACAGCTCCACCGCCGAGAACCGGAAGCTTATCACCTGGAGCAGCATCCAGCGCAATAAGCGGAGGAACAAGATTCTCGAGAAGGAGAAGATTGCGGCTCTCGATAAAATCGGCTTTCGCTGGTAGCCGGGCGGGCTGATGGCCCGCCTTCGCATCCAAGCCGGATAAAACCTGGGCCGTCCTTGCGGGCGGCCCTTTTTAGTGTCCGCAAAGTTTCCGCAACGGCAAACGCTTCGGCTCTTCGGTGGTTTACAATTCCTCTTCGATGAAACGCGCCAACTCGTCGTAGCCGTGGAGGTTTCCGTAGGCGGGAAACTCGCGGTTGATTCCATCCGGCGCGCGGAAGAAGGTGGCGACATCCGCCTCCTTGAGCATATGGATGTCGTTGAATGAATCGCCCGCCGCCAGCACCTTGAAGTTCAGGGACTTGAAAGCCTTTACGGCTTCCGCCTTGGCATTCTCCTGGCGCAGGAAAAATTCCAGCTTTCCAGCCTGGTCGTTTTGCGCGATGGTATGACAGAAAAGCGTGGGGTAGCCCAGAAGATTCATGAAATGATCCGCGAAACCGTAGAAGGTATCGGAGAGGATGACCACCTGGTAGCGCGCACGTGCCCAGTCCAGGAACTCGCGCGCGCCTTCCATGCACGACAATTCGGTTATGTATTCCTGAATACGGGCCAGGGTTATACCATGCCGGGCGCAAATCTCCACGCGCCTTTCCATGAGCTCCCGGTAATTCTTGACTTCGCGCGTAGTGAGCCTGAGGTCGGAAACCCCGGTCCTGTCGGCCACATGCAGCCAAATCTCCGGAATGAGCACTCCCTCCAAATCAAGACAAATCAACTTCACCGCAAATCCTTCCTGAATGCATTTTCCAACGGCCGTTAAATGTCGAGATCCGATTCCGGTCCGCTGGGACCGGGCAGCGGTTGCACCGGACCGAAATTACGCTCGAAGCGCGACATGTTCTCCTGCAAGGTGGCGATAAGCGCCTTGGCATGCTGAGGCGTCATGATGATGCGGCTGTAAACCTTGCCTTTGGGAGGTCCGGGCAAAAGCCGGGCGAAGTCGATGACGAATTCGGACGAGGAATGGCTGACCAAAACCAGATTCGAATAAATACCTTCGGCGGCGGCCTCCGAAAGCTCGATATTGATGCGGGGCTGGTTGTTTTCGTCGGAGTCGGGATTGAAAGAGACCATGCCCGGCAAATATAGCATTCCCGGGCACCGGGACGTCAATCAGGGGAAGGCGGCCTCACCCGCCACCGGGGTAGGCACAGCGGAATCTCCCCTGTTCCAGGGTCAGTGCGCTCAACTGCTCTCCATAGACCTTGCCTATGCCGGTGTCCGTGCAATAGAGGCGGTTGTCGTAGAGAGGAATGATACGGCCCGCCTGGTTCCTGTCGATGTGGAAGGTAGGGGTATGGCCCACCACCATGGTCGAGCAGCGATGGAATCGCAGCACGTCTTCCAACTCTTCGCGAGCCGACTCCGATGGATTGAGCGTGTAATCGCGAGTCCATTGGGGGCCTTTGTTCCCCAGGTGCATCGCGCGGGGATCGAACGGTTCGGTTTCCGATGTGATTTCCCGGGAAATACGCTCATTCAACAGGGCCAGGGATTCGAAGCCGAATTCGCGGGTCAGGCCGCCGTGCACGAACAATATCCCATTGATTTTAAGGGCGGAATTGAGTCCCGCCAGCCAACCTCCCACCCGTCCTTGCGGCGAGAGATCGAAACGCACCGACTCCGGAACAAAGCCTTTCAGCGCTGCCGGGACCGTCGGCCTTTCGAGGCGAGATTTCTCCGTCGTATCGACATTGTCCCTTTCGGCCACCGCTTCTCCCGCCGCCTCCGAAAAATCCCGGATTTCCTCGGCGGTTCTATAGGCGTGGAATCCCCGCAAGCTCATGGTTTCATGATTGCCCAGAAGCATGTGGACTTCCGAGCCGTACTCACGCGCCTCATTTTCCAATCTGCGAAGTAGCGAAAGAATTTTGCGTGGCTGGCCTCCCCGTCCTACCACGTCGCCCATTTGTACCAGGTGGGTACCCCGGGCTATCCAGCGATCCGACGCATCAATAAGGCCGCAATGCCTTAAAATCGCGCAAAAACCGGAGTAATTTCCGTGCAGGTCGCCCACAGCCACCACCCGCTCCACATTGTCATAAACGCAAGGCCGCAAACCCTCTCCTCTGCTGTCTCCAGTATAAGCGTGGCGGACGGGAGATGCCACTATTGCGAAAGCCGCGAAATGGTAATTTATGGGGGCATTCACATCGCCCGGGACGGGAAGAACCGGGATGATTTGTTCCTATATTTGTGCGCTTCCAATACCCACCATACGCGAGGCGGAAAGAAGGCGACCCAGTGGAAAGTATCAAGGATTCCTGCGGCATCATGGGGATTTACGGAGGACCGGAAATCACCCGCCGCGTAGTCATGGGACTCTATTCGCTGCAACACCGCGGCCAGGAATCGGTGGGGGTCGCCACCGCGGACGGCAACGCCATCACGGTTTTGAAGCGCATGGGACTGGTCACCGAACTCAACCGGGACGAAAAGGAAATCGAGGCCATGACGGGCTTTGCGTCCATCGGCCACGTGCGCTACTCCACCACCGGAAATTCGAATCTGGGCAACGCCCAACCCATGCTGGTCACCACACGTTATGGTATGCTGGCGGTGGCGCATAACGGGAATATCGTCAACGCTCCCGAGATTCGCACCCGCATGGTGGACGAGGGCAATATTTTCCAGACCACCTCGGACACCGAAATCATCCTCCACCTCATCGCGCGTTCCCGCAAAGAAACCCTGGTCGAAGCCATCGCCGACACCCTGGTCCAATTGACCGGAGCTTTCTGCCTGGTATTTCTCTCCAAGGATGCGATTTACGTGGCCCGGGACGGTTACGGCTTCAGACCCCTGTGTCTGGGCCGCCTGGACAAGTCGTGGGTGGTGGCTTCCGAAAGCTGCGCGCTCGACCTGCTGGGAGCCAGTTATGTTCGCGACATCCAGCCCGGCGAGTTGTGTTCCATCACCAGCGAAGGCGTAACCACCCAGCAATTCACCCAGAAAAGCCGCAAGGCGCATTGCATCTTCGAGTTCATCTACTTTTCGCGGCCCGACTCACGCATTTTCGAGGAAAGCTGCGACAAGATTCGGCGCAAAATCGGAAAGGCACTGGCCAAGGAACATCCCGTGGAAGCCGACGTGGTCATTTCGGTTCCGGACTCCTCCAATACGGCCGCCCTGGGCTATGCTCAGGAGTCTGGCCTCCCTTTCGATATCGGCCTATTGCGCAATCATTACGTAGGACGCACCTTCATCGATCCCTCGCAAAACGTGCGCGACCAAAAGGTGAAGCTGAAATTCAACACCATCGCCGGAGTGCTCAGAGGCAAGCGGGTGGTGATGGTGGACGATTCCATCGTGCGTGGAACGACTTTGAAGATTCTCACCAAGATGCTGCGCGATGCCGGCGCCAAAGAAGTACACATCCGCATCAGTTCGCCTCCCGTTGTGAATCCCTGTTTTTACGGCATGGACTTCCCTTCCAAAACCGAGCTTATCGCCGGTAATCTCAGTATCG
>CAYNXV010000210.1:0-5674 GCA_964401245.1 uncultured Bifidobacteriales bacterium
GACCCCCTCAACCCCCTACCCCGTTCATTTACCGTTCCCTGCAACGCCGTCCGATGGGACCTCCACCAGCGAAGGGCCGGAGGCCGAGGCCGGGGATTTTTCCGGCGTGAGCGGAGCCCCCGCTTTGCGAAGGGCGTTAGCCGGCGCCTGTCTGAGACCGCCGGGCGGGCGCAGCTCCTGCGCAGCAGGAGATTGAAGCCCGCTGATTTCCGGCGGTCGAGTTCGCCGGCGCCCGCAGCGCAAAGCGGAGTGGGCGGAGCGTGGCCGGAAAAATCCCCGGCCTCGGCCTCCGGCCCGCAGCGCCGCTGCTAACCGCCCGCCGACTCCTCTTCTACGTTGGATTCACCCCCGTCCCCTGACTTGTCTTCAGTATCATCCACCGCCAGTCCCTGCTCCCTACGTATGGCCTCGGATCTCTGCTCTGCCTTAACCTCGGCGTCATGCTTACGTTTGGCGGCAATAAACCAGGCCTCCCTATTCGCAAAGGCGGGATGCGTGGGCAATTCTCCCGGATATCCGTCACACAGATTACGCATGGGAATATATTCATCCGGAGCCCCGAAAGTAAGGGCCACCCCCGTGCGCCCCGCGCGCGCCGTGCGCCCGATACGATGCAGGTAATCCTTGTAATTCTGCGGAACGTCGTAATTGACGATAAGCGAAACCTCGGTGATATCCAAACCCCGGCCCGCCAAATCGGTGGCGATGAGCACGGGCAGCTTTCCGTCGCGAAAATTCTGGAAAACCCGGGCCCTCTCCTTTTGATCCAGATGGCCGTGCAATACGGAAGTTTTGATTCCCCGCAGCTTCAACAAACCGTGCAGATGATTGGCCTTTTCGCGATTGCGGACAAAGACCAGGGCCTGGCCTTGGTTTTCCGCCAAGGCTTCCAGGAGCAGTTTCTGCTTGGTGCGCGCGCTTTTCAAAAAATAAACGCGCTCTTCCATGGTCTTGGCCTCGGTACCCGCCGCAATTTCCAGCGCGGGAATATCCTCCAATCCCAGGCGTTCAGCCAGACCCGGCTCGGCGGCGGTGGCGGAGAAGCACAACCTTTGGCGCTTACCCGGCAGGAGTTTCAACAAAACTTCAATTTGATCCGAAAATCCCATCGAGATAAGTTTGTCGAATTCGTCGAGCACCAGCAATTTGATGCGGTCGCTGCGCACCGAACCCGCTTCCAATAATTCGATGAGCCGCCCGGGGGTGGCCAGCAACACGCTCCACTTATGTCCCAATCTTTCCTGCTGTTTCTCCAGCGGATGGCCACCGATGGCCAAGGCGATTTCGTCGCGCAGCGATGGATGCAATTGCGAGAGCATTTGCGACACCTGGTAGGCGAGTTCGCGCGTGGGAAGTACGACCAGGGCGCGGCCCGTCCCTTCTGCGGCCTGGCGCCATAGGGGAAGCAGGTAAACCAGGGTTTTGCCCGTTCCCGTGGGCGCGATGGCGAAAAACGATTCGCCGCGCCAGGCTTTGGGTAGGGCCTCTTGTTGCACGCGGGTGGGAACGTCGAACTTGAGGCGCTTCAACGCGCCGGCATATTGGGCGGGAAGCAATTCGTCGAAGGAGGCTTCGTCCGAAGCCCGGTTCATACGCTTATCTGCCGGGCGCGATGCCGCACGGCCATGGCGTGGATTTCGCGCGCATCCTTGATGATTTGCGCCAATACGTCGGGCGTCACCGCTTGTTTGGGATCGTCTCCGATTCCCTTGATGGGCCGGCAATGGGTTTCAATCACCAAACCATCGGCGCCGTAACCTGCAGCCGCCAGGCAGGCGAAGGGAACATAGGTGCCTTTGCCCACGCTATGCGAAGGGTCGACCATAACGGGCGCCCAGGTCTTTTCCTTGAGCAGCACCGTGATGCTTTCATCGGGCTGGTTGCGGAAGCCTTCGATGGTGGGAACCGTGCCGCGCGGGCAGAGTATGACATTGGGATTTCCCTGGGCCACCACGTATTCGGCGGCGAGAATGAATTCGGAAGGGTTTCCCATATGCATGCTGCGCTTGAGCAGCACGTTGATGGCGGTATCGCGCGTCATTTCGCCCACCTGTTGCAGCAGGCGGTAATTCAAGGCGCTGCGCGCCCCGATTTGCAAACTGTTCACGCCCGCTTCCACGCAAAGTTTGAGCTGATCGAAATCCATGATCTCGGTGTTTACCGGCATGCCGGTGCGCTCTTTGGCTTCGATGAGGATTTCCAGGCTTTTGGCGTCGCCTTGAAAAGAATGGGGCGAAGTGCGCGGCTTCCACACGCCGCCCCGCAGCATATCGGCTCCGGCTTCTTTGACGGCATGGGCGGTTTCGAAAAAAAGATTTTTCTCGGCGGGGTCGATGGTGCAATGACCCGCTATCACGGCGAAGTCCTTCCCCAGCAGGCGCTTGCCCACCCGCACCCGGTGATGCGACAGGCTGCTTTGCAGCGACATCAACTTGTAGGGAATCTGGATCCGGTCTATCCGGTCTATATAGGCCAACCCTTCGATGCGGTTGAGCAACAGCTGGGAAGTCTCATCCCCCAGAATGGCGTATATCGAGCGCTCGGCTCCATGGATGGGTTGGATGCGAACGTTGAATTCCGAGGCGATGGTCTCCAATTCCTTGAATTCCGGATCGCTGAGGCGGGGTCGAAGGGGAATGATCATGTGGGACTTCCATGCGATGAGCCCGGGGCGGCAATATTGAATTGAAAAAATCCAAAATTAGCCTTCGCGGCGGTACTTTGCCAATCGGACGCGGGATGGGGGTCGTCATGTGCCCGGTAAAAGGGACAATTTCCGCCCCTTGCAAGTATCTTTAGGGCTGTCCCGCCTCATACTACAGGGACGACAGGGAGTTTTGCATTCGTGGCCATCAGCGCAAGAGAAACCCAGGACATCACCCTCCAAATCGCCCGTTTTTCGAAACAGGGGGAGATAACGCCCTACCGCCTGGATCCGCGCGATGCGGCGATGGCGACGGGGCCGCGTTATCGGCAGCGGTCGCTATTGCGTCCGGACGCCAAGCTCGATTTCGTGCGCCCAGCCCAGGACAGCCGCGAAGAATTGCTCAAGCTCGACGACGATATCTATAAATTCATCTATTTGCGGCGCGAGCAACTGGGACATCGCCAGGACCTGCTCTCCCACCAATTCATCTGGGACGTGGAAGGCCAGTTGCGCGCGGATGCTTCCGATTATGAGCCGGGAACCTATCTCGGCCTTTTGCGCATGGCCGCCGATTTGGATCAAACCGGCTCCACCCATGTCACCTCCTCCGAAAAGAACAGCTTTCATGCCTTGGGCCGCAGGGCAACCGTGGGGCGCCGCGAAAACGAGGTATTCGACCCGGGCCTCATCAACCGCTATCGGGCGCTGGCGCAATCCGAAGACCCCCATTCGCAGCGGGCCTTGGCTGATTTATTCCGCCTGGTGGCGCGATCGGCCCGGCTTCCTCTAATGGGAAACATGCAGGAGGCATCCTCCGCGGGCATCGGCGTGTTGCTGCGGGTCGTCGAATTGGCGGGTGACTTCAATGGCGACTCCAACGGCAAATCCCACGGCGGCTTAAGCGGCGGTTCCCGGCACGGCTTCGGTCTCGGCCCCATGGATGTCTTTTTGGCCGCCCGCGCGGTTTTGGCCAATCGCAGCGTCACCAATCCCACCCTCGCCCTACTGCGCGAATTGGTGCTGGACGAGGGGGGCCTCTATCATGAGGACTTGTTGAATTGGCTGCGCGATATCGCCGCCTTTTCCTCCGATCATACCCTGCTTATACCCGAAACCCTGTCGCGCCAAGGTTATCGCCTGGGATCGCAAAAACTTTCGGCGCTCGAATTGGTGCTGGCGGGAGGATACCGGCTGGCCAAGGCGGGGCCGGACCGAACCGATAAGGTCGCCGGCCTGCAAACCCTGGGAGACGCCTTGTTGAATCAGGTGCAGGTTCAGGACACGCACAAGGATTTGCAAATCCAGAAGATTCTGCAGAATTTCAACAAACTTCTGCAGGGCGAAAGACGATCGGCCATGCGCATCAACGAAGACAGGCGCATGGCGCGCAGCGAAGCCGTCACCGCACTCCCTACTCGAGAGAGCGAAGGCGAAGGCGCGGGGGCGGCCTCCGGTTTTCCCGCGTCGGATTATGGCGCCCATCTCATCGAATGGGATGGAATAGTGGATAGGATACGGCGAAGGCTGACATCCAAATCCCCCGCCTTCCGGAATCTGGTGGCCCAATTGGCCGTGGTGCGCTCCTTGGATACCTGCATGCTTTACGGCCTGACTCCCTCGGGAAGCCGCTGCGTCAGCCGGTTGGCCCGCTTGTTTCAAGAAAAAGAAACCAGGGATCGATTGCAATTGGGGGAAGAGGACTGGGAGCGTCTCGAAGACAAATTGGCCGGCGGCCAGGCGGGATTATTCTCCTCGCTGGAAGCGCTGTTGGGCTCCTTGTATCGATTCGAGCCGGTATTGCATTCGGTCCGCTTTCGGGTTTCCGACCGCCGCTCCGACCTTACCGAGTCGATAGTCCCGGATGACAATGCCCTGGACGTCGATTTGCTGCAGGTGGTCGCGCATATCCTGTTATCGGAAGAAGCCGGGATTAATCAGGACGCCGAATCGGTGGATGATCCCTTCATCAAATTCCTGGCCTTCCTCGTTTGTTACCGCGAGCAATTGGACCGCGCTCCTTATGACGACCCGGCCACGCTCATTCGCCGGTTGCATCCCCTGCCCCCGGCCTGGGAGCCTTCCTGGCGCTCCCATTATCTGGCCCTGGAAACCCGGTGGTCGGGCCTTCCTCATCTCATTCCTTCGTCGGCCCATGTCAGCCTGCCTGCAGGGTGGAAGTCGGGATTCGAATTGGGATATATGCGCGAGATAAAAGCCTTGCTCGAAGAAACGCTTCCTGAAGATTTACATCAAAAGCTTTTGGATCATGTTACGGGACGCCAGGTTTTTCTCGACCGGGCCTCGCAGAGGCTGGCGGAAATCAAATTGCGGCTGGCCCGCGAGCGTCTGGAATCCGTACTGGGAGGCTGAAGAGTTCTTCTGCTCGAATTACGGGGTGACTACAACCGGCACCAGCGGGTCCGCTTCCACCCGGTAATAGTAAACCCCCGGCCCCACCAATTTACCCGCTCCATCCCGCAAATCCCAGCGGGGGATTTCCTGATTGGAAGCGAATGTCAAAGTGCGCAGGGCTTGTCCGGACTCGCTGAACAATCTCACGTTAAAGGGGAAGGTGCGATTTTGCGGCAAGGCGAATTGGAGGGAACCCAATCGACGCGAAACGGGATTGGGATAGGCGAAAAAATCGGACGGAGACGCTTTGAGCGTGAATATTCCGCTCCCTCCGAAGGCGCCATTGGCCACAATCAGGTAGCGAAAAGATAGGGGAGGGGTAGCGGTAGGCAGGGTGAACAGCGCGGTTTGGAACCGTACCAGTCGGGATGAGTCCGGGCCGGAAAACAATACCATGCCTACCAGTGAGTCCCTTTCGGTCGCGGCGGATAACGCCAAATCCTCTCCCTTGTCCAGGCGGATGGCTTCGAAGGCCAGCGGAGGCAGAGATTGCTGATAGGGCAGGGCGTTGGCGGCTTCCAAAGCGAGATTCCTTATGGGCATTTGAGGCCATTTGGGCATGTCTTCGCTGAAAAGTTCGAAGGGGGCGGGAAGGTCGGCGCGCGAGGCGACCAG
>CAYNXV010000211.1:0-1306 GCA_964401245.1 uncultured Bifidobacteriales bacterium
AATTGCCATACCCTTCTTCTGGCTCTCCCCTTTCTTTCGGGTTCGGACGATTTTCCTGGAGGTCATCACTCGTATCCGGGAACCCACTCTTACCGGAAAGGCCGTTTATCCATTTGCCGACCTATTCCTGGTCCAGCACGAGGAGATGCTTCCACGATACGGGAAAAGAGCCAAATATGCCGGATGCGTTCTTTGACAGACGGGCATTATGAAAAAAATCATTGGCCAGCTAATCCGGATTTATCGCAGTACGCCGCTGTATCCCGGCTTCGGACCTTATCTCGCCGGAATCCTTTCCCTTTTTCATAGATTAGTTCCTCGCAAGCCATTCATCCACGAGGTATGCGGCTTTCGCATATGGATCGATTTGGGACAGGTCATCGACGCCAATCTTTACTATAGCGGAACCTTTGAGCCGGATACCCTGGCTCTTATGCGTAGGGAAGCGGATACGGGAGATATCACTATCGATATCGGTGCCAATATCGGGCTCCATTCCCTGGTCCTGTCGCAGAGCGTGGGGCCCAAAGGACTCGTCTATGCCATCGAACCCAACTCCTGGGCTTTCGAGCGGCTGATGAAAAATATGGAATTGAATCCCTACTCGAACATTATTTGTGAAAAACTGGCTCTTTCGGATGCCGCATTCCTCTCCTCTCAAATTGAGCCTCAAGGCAGCTACCCGCTGAACGGAAGCCGAACTACGGTCGTCCGCGACATTGAGACGACGACACTTGATGAATTTTGCATCAATCGGCGGATACCCAGAATCAATTTCATCAAAATGGATGTGGATGGAATGGAAGGGAGGATTTTACGGGGCGCAAAGGACTCTCTGATGCGTTGGAAGCCCAAGCTTGTTTTCGAACTGGGTCCGGAGAACCTTCGAAATTTTGGAGACAGTTGCGAATCATTAGCGGATTTTCTCGGCAATTTCGGTTACCGGTTCTTTGCCGAAAAAACGATGAAGGAGATTCCCGATTTGAAAACGTATTCCCAGGACATTCCCGGTACCTCCACCATCAACGTTTTCGCCCGCGTCGACTGATTACCTCCCTTGGAAAAAGAAGTGCAGGCTGCGTAGTTCTTCCGTTTCCGGATCAAAGGCGCCGGCCCCTTCCTCTTCCTCGACCGCAAACCCCTTCCCTTTTTTATAGTGCGCGTTCTGCCCGGGATGTACCATCAATTCAAACAAGTCATCCGGTCTTTTCAACACCCTTCCAAGGGCATTTAAATTCCCTTCCACGGTAAACCGCATGCTGGTAAAGGCTCCAATGAATTTGACGGAATCGGATCGCATGCGCAA
>CAYNXV010000211.1:1316-5656 GCA_964401245.1 uncultured Bifidobacteriales bacterium
AGAAGCTGGAAGGCCAATCCAAAAGGGAAATGATGAAACGCCCCTCGAACCGCCGATTCATAGGGGACCCTGATTCGAGGAATGCCATATTCAGATTGCAGCCGAATCGCCTGCCTCCAAAGTCCGGGAAGTACATGCAAATGCTGGTGTCCGTCCAAATGCGCAATACGATTGGAATCCCCTAAAAATCGGCCTACAAATTCGATTTGGGCTTTCCATTCCTCATAAACCTGTTTTTCCTCCACCCTTCCAAGAAAGTATCGTTTCAAGAACTCCCGGTAATCACGGGGTGGATTAAAATTTTTCCCTTTTAGACCCGCAACCGGAGGCAGCAGGGGCGGAGTTTCTATGAGGGACAGATGAACTCCGATTTTTACCTGGGGATATTCCGAAATAATGGTGCGCAACAATCGCTCCTGCGACGCGTCCCGGAAGGGCAAGACGGACAGGGAATTGATGAGACCCTCTTGAACGCAACGGAAAATCCAGGTAGAAGCCTTTTCATGCAAACCGAAGTCGTCGGCATTGATGATGAGGTTGGTCGGGATCATGGTAGGGTATTTCTTTCCATCAGCCCGGTTTCCGCCAAAGAAATTCAGCACCGGTGGCAGTCAATTCCGCCAAAGAGCGGGGTATCCAGCCCGGCAAAGCTATCGTCGGCAATCCGAACTTAATCCGGTAATCCGGGCGGGAAAGAAAATATCCTCGATACTCGGATATCCAGGGATTTAGAGCGGCCGCTTTATGCAATCTCGCCAAGGTCAGTCGGGTAGCCAACACCGAATCCATGTCCTCACGCAATCGTTCGCGGTTTTTATAACCGTTCCCGCGGATGTGCAGGCATCGGCGAAAGAGGGGCTCCGGAAGTAATTGCAGCCAGGGGACATAGGAAAACGGGCCTTCGCCATTGTGTTGATGCCCACCGAAAGGGGAGAAGTACGGCGCGAAGGTCGCATACAGCCGTCCTCCCGGTTTCAACACCTCCCAAGCCTTGCTAAGGGCCCTTTCTACATCTCCAATATGTTCCAAGACGTCCCGTAACAGCACCAGATCGAATCTTGTCTCTGAATATTCGAGGAAATCCCCGTTCACCCACTTCACCTTTTGCCTGACCCTCAAACGTGCGGCCTGAAGCATGGATTCGTCCCGGTCCAGCCCTACGGCGCAACCAAGTGAAAAAGCAGAGCTGAGGCCGGCTATCACGCCTCCGTATCCGCAACCGGCATCCAATACCGTCGCATTCGCCAAATCCACTTTCAACCGGTTAAGCAGCGGAACCACTACCTTGTCGCACAGAGCCAATTCATAGTCGAAATAATTCTGCATCGGAACGGGTCGCCTATCCGGATTCCATTGTCCTATAGCCCGCCGTCGCGTGCAAGATATCCTATCGGAATCCGCGTGGATTCGCTTAGGGGGAAAGTTGTACATTGCAACCCCCGAAAGTAGGATCATACAATCGTATGCAATGAGTTCACCCCCTGCGTTGAAACAGCATCCCTTCCGTAAAAACATGCCGAAGATTTCCTGATGACTTGGCATCACCGATATTGGAAGGGATTAATCTATTTCTTCGTTTTGACGTGGTGCGCGCTTTTCGTCTCCATCGGATTCAGGCCCGATATGCCATCCCACCATGATAGCGGCGTCTACATGGTTTTTGCGAAAAACCTGGCCGAGGGAAAGGGATATCAGGATCCGGCTTCACCGGTTCCCAATACCGGAATGATCCGCGTTCCGTCAGCCTTCCCAATCTTACTGGCGCCCTATTGGCGAGTCCTCCATCCCCACCTGGAATGGCTCAAGGTATTCCACGCCGCCCTGCTCTCATGCGGCGTCGCTCTGGCTTTTGCGTGGCTGCAAAGGTACCTGTCTTTCCTTCCGGCGCTTTTTCTATCCATGGCCATCGGCTCCTCGACCGCATTCGTAACCATTGCGAATTCACTCCTCACCGAGGCTTTATTCTTTCCGCTCCTCTATGGCGGTATGCTCCTCGAAAGTCGGACAAGGGAGGTGGAGGACGGACGCCGGAAAACAGTCCATTCCTGGCTATCCCTTGTCTGCTGGGTGATAGTGGCCCGTACCCGGGTAATCGGCATCCTCTTCCTCTCAGCCTTTCTGGTGACGAGGGCCAAAAAAAAACAATGGGTGCCGGTGCTTTGCGGCATATTCCTTTTCACCTCCTGGTACATGTGGGAAAGGGTCCTCGGCGGAAATCTCAGCCCTCACGAATATACCGATGGGCTATTAAACCGCAAATTTCCTGTGCTGGTCGATCCCATGCAAGGCTTTACCATGCTTTGGAACAATTGCAGCCATAACTTATGGTCCTATACCGGTTCCATGCATGCCAAAACCCTATTCCCCTATTTCTACGACCTCGTCGCCATGAACCCCTTCAAGCGGTTGTTGGTATTGTCCGTTTTCGCCTGGTCCATGGTGGGAGCCGTTCTGCTCTGGAAAAGGCATTCGGAATTACGGCCATGGCTACTGGCCGGTTTACTATCCCTGGTACCGACCTTTTTGTTTTTCATTCCTGAAGATTTGATCCGCTATATGTTTCCTTACTTTCCATTTTTTCTCCTTACCCTGGTTTTTCCCATCCAAGAACTTGCCCCTGTACTTTCTTTCCGGCGGACCCATTATGCCTCCCTTGGCGTAAGCGTCTTGTTGCTTCTTAGCCAGGCGGCCCACACCCCCAAAGCCCACCTTTATTTGTACCGCGAGGAGCAAGACAATTTCCTGAAACTTCATGACCATATCCGGACCATGGAAAAGCAGCCGAAATTGCTCCTGTCGCCCGACAGGTATTACTCGTATTTGAAGACGGGACTTCCCGCACTGGCTTTGCACAGAATCAGGGAAAGGCCGCTGGTAATCGCGGTTCAATCCCAGGGCGAAGTATGGGCCTTGTGCGGGCCAGGGAGTCACAATACCTGCCGGTATCTGGAAGCATACGGCCAGATACCGGAAACGCCTCCGCTATACAAAGCCGGATCCTGGTTCCTATACCGGATAAATCCCGCGGAGTAGGCATGGAATTCTCCACAATTAAGTGATAAAATGGGATCGTAATTTCCCTTTATTTTCGCAATTATCCCGGCACAAGCCGGTCATTATGCAAAAAACCGCCATCATCATTCCGGCCAGAAATGAAGTCGAAAATATCGGCGGTGTCGTCGCTGGGATTCGGAAATGCCTGCCTTTGGCCGATATAGTCGTCGTGGACGACAACTCCGATGACGGCACTGCGGATGTCGCCCGGGTGTTCCCCCGTACCGTAGTCCTTCAAAGCCCAATCTGCCTCGGCATCGGAGGAGCCGTGCAACTGGGCATCAGATATTGCCTCAAGGAGGATTATGGACTTTTCTTGCGCATAGATGGGGATGGACAGCATCCCATCGAGTATTTGCCGGACATGCTCCGAAATTGGCGTCTCGGCGCATTGGTGCAAGGTTCGCGTTCTCACGGAAATTTCGCGGACAGCAGCAACGGCTTTCGGAAAATGGGTTCACTCTATTTCCGGCTGCTCTTCAGGGTTTTCACCGGCCGGCATGTGCCCGACCCTACCTCCGGACTCGTCTGTTTCGGAAGGGACATAGCGGAGAAATTCGATCGGTTCTTTCCATCCGATTTTCCCGAAATTGAAACCGAGGTACTGCTCATCAGGGCCGGATACGAAATCATACCCCTGCGCGTAACCATGCTGGCCCGACAGGGAGGCAACTCCAGCATCGATTTCCCCCATGCCGTCATATATATGTTTTCGGTCACGCTGGCCTTCTTCATTTCATTTCTTCGCAAGAACCCCTACGCGGTATCTGCCAAAGCCCCGGGGAAATCATGAACATCGACCTTTCCGCCCGCCTTATTTTCGCGGGAAGCGCCTTGCTGCTTACTCTCGGCATCCTGCTCCTCATCCGCAACGGATCGCTCAAGGAAAAATACGCGCTGCTTTGGTTCCCTTTAGGCGTCTTCTTCCTGGTTTTCGGCATCTTTCCTTCCCTGCTCATCCGGGCGGCCAAACTGGTGCATCTGCATTACATCACCGTAGTCCTGCTATGCGTAATCCTGGTATTCACCTATATGTTGCTTTACATAACCATTCGCCTTTCGCAAATGCGCGAAGACATGAAAAGATTGGCCCAAGAAACGGCTTTGACCAAGGCTCGATTGTTCATGACGGAGGCAACCGAGCACTCGCCAAGCTGGATCGCGGGACCCTCCGACGGTGGACAGGAGTCGTCGGCACCTACCCCGTTAATACCCGAGAAAAGGTCAGGAAAGCTTCCGTTCTCATCGCCCCCAGGCAATTAACATAAGCTGGACCTTCATGGGCT
>CAYNXV010000212.1:0-5618 GCA_964401245.1 uncultured Bifidobacteriales bacterium
CAGTATCCTTTCCGCGAGTATTTACTGAATGGTAAATTTTTATAGGAGCTTAAATGTGTCTGAGACAAAAATGATTGAGTTCCTTTGGAAATCGGGTTGGCTTCGCTTTGACCTCCAATTTCCCTAAGTTAGTCAGGGGCAACCCTTCCCAAACCGGCGTGCATTCCTCGCTAAAAGGGTCGAATTTGATAAGCATAAATTTCCTGCCCGGCCTATATTCCTCTTGTCCCACCTCCTTACGATCAGTTGGGGGTACGACATCAATCATTTGGAGAGGAATTGTATGCATCATAATAAACGTTGGTGTTCGCTCTTTATTCCAAAGCGGCTTCGCGCCGGTTACCTTCCCGGCTTCATAGCTCTCGTGTTGGCTCTGTCGGGTTGCATGACCGACACCGACCTTGAAGAGCCAACCACCCCAGTCGATTTAGGACCGTCCAGTCTCTTTACTTCGTCAGCGGTGTCGGTAACCTACCAGGCAGAAAGCCGTACCGCCCAAAGCGGATGCGTAGTAGCCAGCAATCACTCGGGTTACACAGGCTCTGGCTTCATGGACTATGGCGGCAATGGAACGTGGATTGAATGGAACAATGTGAACGTAAGTTCCGCAGCCGAGTACACACTGACCATTCGGTATGCCAATGGAGGATCCGGTAATCGTCAGGCAGCCGTTGTCGTAAATGGCACAAGCATCGGTAACCTGTCATTCGCTCCCACGGGTGGTTGGAGCAGCTGGAAAACAATGGCTATCAAGGCGAATTTGCGAAGCGGGAATAACACGATACGCGTATTGGCCAACACCAGCTCGGGGGGACCCAACCTGGATAACATGATCGTCAGTGGCGGCAGCAGCGGTTCGAGCGGCTCGGGAAACCTCCGCGTGAATGTGGGTGGTAACTGGGTCAGTGTCGGGTGCGGAAGCGGCGCGCCGCGAGCGGACGGGAGCAGCGACAAGTGGGAGATCACCGACCGGAAGCTACGCAATCAAAATGGAGTGTATTTATACTGCGCCGAAGGCTGGGCCGACGGAAGGGATTGCCAGTGCTCGAGCGGAAGTAGCGAGAGGTACCATGCGGTCACCCAGGCCGACTTCAACGCACATAGCAACACGCGAAAGTATGGCAATTCGCTTACTACAACTCTCGCTGCTCTCGGCCCCATGTACATCTTCCCCAACAACGCGCACGAGTTCTGCCTAGCGACAGGAACAAACAACATTATCGAGAACAAGGATGGTGGAGACGACGGCAACCATTATGAGAGCACGCACAAAGGCAAGTGCAATGAGTGGTGTTTCGGCAGCGGCTGTCCGTAAGTAGGTAACCGGCCGCCTTCGAGCTCCCTTGCAGGGGGGATAGCGAAGCGCGGCTTCATCAAAACCAACAATCGCCTAGTAAACCCCTAGGGGGTTTACTAGGCACACGGTAAAAGCAACAAAGTTATCCCAAAATTCTTCCAAGCCCTTTCCCTCCACATTTACCACCATATTAGGGAAAGATGGTATTCCGGGTTGAATACAATTACCATGGGAAAAATGGCCGTATTGAAAGGCAGGCATGGCTTATTTGCTATTTTCCCCCTGATGGAACGGATTAAGCGCCTATTTTTGGACTGGGTGGCTGGCGCTCCTGCAACTATTATCCCGGTGGGAGCCTTATGATTGTAATTACCGGAGCGGCGGGCTTTATCGGCAGCGCCCTGGCATGGGAGTTGAACCGGCGAGGCGAAAGGGACCTGATGCTGGTTGATGAACTGGGCATCGGCGAAAAATGGAAAAACCTGGTTCCCCTTCGCTATTCCGATTATGTGGAAAAGGATGATTTCATCCGCGGCATAGAGCAATCCCGCTTCGATAAAATGGGAATCCGAACCATTCTCCATTTGGGCGCTTGTTCCGCCACCACCGAAAAAGACGCTTCGTTCCTCATCCGCAACAATTTCGAATACAGCAAAACCCTCGCGGAATGGTGCCGCCGACAAGGCATACGCCTCATCTATGCCTCCTCGGCGGCCACTTACGGAGACGGAGCCACGGGATATTCGGACGACGAGAATGCCATCGAACAATTAAGGCCCCTTAACATGTACGGCTATTCCAAACACATGTTCGATATGTGGCTGAAGGATAGAAAGCTGCTGGGAAACTTCGTGGGTCTCAAGTATTTCAACGTCTATGGACCCAACGAATACCATAAGGACGACATGCGCAGCATGGTGGCCAAAGCCTACGGACAAATCTCGGCCCAGGGCAAAATCAAACTGTTCAAGAGCCATCGACCCGACTATAAGGACGGAGAGCAGATGCGGGACTTCATTTACGTGAAGGACGCGGTGGACATGACCCTGCATTTTCTCGATACCCAGGTTCCGGGCGGACTTTATAATGTGGGAACCGGCCAGGCCCGCTCCTGGCTGGACCTGGCCCATGCCCTGTTCACGGCCCTGGGTGTGAAACCGGCCGTCGAATTCATTCCCATGCCCGCTGAATTGCAAGGCAAATACCAGTATTTCACCCAGGCGGAAATGGGGAAACTCGTCAAGACCGGCCATCCCGGGTGCCGTTTTTCCCTCGAGGACGGGGTGAAGGATTATGCCGCCTACCTGCAATCCGGGTCGCAGGTATTGGGATACGCCTGAAGCGTTGACGGAGACCGATAAACAGCATGGCGTCTCCCTTTGAAATCTATTGGCGATTCGCCGGATTGCCGCTTTCTAAGGCCAAAGGCCTGTTGGTGGACTTAATACCCTTTTCCGTGGTGGAATTCGCGGTATGGAGCGGCATGGCCGCCACCCTGCTTTTCTGCATCGGATGGCTCCCGCAGGCCCGCGGAACGATTCTGCGAAAGGCCCGCCCCATTTTCGCCGCGCTGGGACCCGTATTCCTGGTGTTACTGGGTTGCGGCCAGGGCGCCTTCGCCTTCAGCTTTTCGCCTACCGCCTGGCGCCAGCCCTTGCACGAAAGGGTGGCGGCGGATTCCCTCCCCTACGCGGTTTTTAAAGCCCGGGTGTCGGAGCGCGCCGAAAGGCTCGAAACCCATCTCACGCGCGAAGACTATTATTCCCTGGACGAAAATAAGGTGATGGCGGCTTGCGATCAATCCCTCGACCGGGTGCTTGGAGATTTGGGCCTGCCTTCCGGCCGTCGCGTTACGGCTATCAAAACCATGGGTCCGCTTTCCACGCTGATGGGCCTCTCGTACGGAGGACCGGCTTTTCACGATCCCTTTTTCGGGGAATTGGCCATTGTGGATTCCTCCGATCTTCCTACCAGCCATAATTGGAGACTGCTGGCGGCCTGCCATGAAACCGCCCATGCCAAAGGATTCACCCGGGAGATGGACGCGGAAATCCTCACCTATCTGGCATTGCTTCGCAGCGGCGATCCGCGCTTGAGAGCTCTCGCCGATATCCAATTCCTGCGGAAATCCGGAGAAGAGATTGCCTGGCCGGAATTGCTCACGGAGGAATTACAAAGGGTGCGGGCGAAACGGAAAGCGGTGGAGGCCCGCCAGCCCTTGGTGCGCAGCCTCAAGAAATGGGCGAAGCGTCTGAACATCCGAAACGAAGACGCCAAATACGGGCAACGCTCACCCGAAGAGGACTGGAATCCGCACCATCCCTTCTATGCGACGGTGTTCGCGCTGGAGCGGCAAGCGGAGACCGCGTCGCCATGAACGAAGAAGAGGCGCGGGCCTTTCAATTGGAATGGTTGAAGAGCCATCCCCCCAAGCCCAAAGAAGGTATAAAGCCCAAAAAGTCCTCGAAGCCCGCGAAATCCAGCGCCATCGGGCCACCGAAAAAAGGTCCCCTTTTCGAAACGGAGGTGGATTCCGAAATCGACTTGCATGGCTGCGCCGTGGACGAAGCCCTGGCTCAAATCGGATTATGGCTGGACAGGCGTTACGATGAACCGCATCGTCTAAGGGTCATACACGGCCGTAGCGCCGCTTCACCGGACTCGATTCGTTCGCGTGTCCGCCGCAATTGCGACAGCGTATGGCGACATCGTCTCGCTAGGCATTTCCCCGAAAAGGGGAACCCCGGCGCCACCATACTAGTCATAAAGCCCGGCTGAAATTAATTTTACCCGGTATCCCCATCCCGCGAGGAAAAATGGCATTCAAAAAAAATATCCTGTGTATCGGAGCCGGCTATGTCGGTGGTCCCACCATGAGCATGATCGCCGCCAAATGCCCGGATTACAAGGTGACGGTGGTGGATATCAACGCCGAACGCATCGCGGCCTGGAACAGCGGACACTGTCCCATATACGAACCGGGACTCGACGAGTTGGTGAAGTCGGCCTTGGGCCGGAATCTCTTCTTTTCCACCGACACCGATCAGGGCATCCGGGAAGCGGACATCATCTTCGTATCCGTGAACACTCCCACGAAAAACTTCGGACAGGGCGCGGGCAAAGCCGCCGATCTCCAATACTGGGAGAAAACCGCCCGGCAGATTCTGGCCAACTCCGATCGCAAAAAGATCATCGTGGAAAAATCCACCCTGCCGGTGCGCACCGCCGAAGCCATGGAGCGCATCCTCAACGCCAACGGCAAAATCACCTTCCAGGTCATTTCCAATCCCGAATTCCTGGCGGAGGGGTCTGCCATCGTCGATTTGGAAAAACCCGATCGAGTTCTGGTAGGCTCACGCGAAACCCCCGAAGGTCTGGCGGCCCGCCAGGAAATCGTAGATATCTATGCCCATTGGGTTCCCAAGGCCAACATCATCGAATCCAATGTCTGGAGCGCGGAACTGTCCAAGCTCACTGCCAACGCCTTTCTCGCCCAGCGCATCTCCTCCATCAATTCAATTTCGGCCCTGTGCGAAAAGACCGAAGCTGATGTAGACGAGGTCGCCTATGCCATCGGAACCGATTCCCGCATCGGATCGCGTTTTCTCAAGGCCAGCGTGGGATTCGGCGGATCCTGCTTCCAGAAGGACATTCTCAATCTCGTTTATATTTGCCAAAGTTACGGCCTCAACGAGGTGGCGGAATACTGGGAATCGGTGGTCAAAATCAACCAATGGCAGCAGAACCGCTTCATCCACAACATGCTCGGCAATATGTTCAATACCGTGGCGGGAAAACGCATCGCGGTGCTGGGATTCGCCTTCAAGGCCAATACCGGCGACACGCGCGAGTCACCCGCCATTTCCGTGGTAAGGGGCCTGCTCGAAGAACGAGCCCATGTGGTGGTGAGCGATCCCAAAGCCATCAAGAACGCCCGGGAAGAATTGAAGGATCTGGGCGACAGGGTGACTTTCGAAGAAGATCCCTATGCGGCCGCGAAGGGAGCGCATGCCCTGGCGGTCATGACGGAATGGGACCTCTACAAGCAACTCGAATACGAACGCATTCTGAAATCCATGGAACACCCCGCCTTTATTTTCGACGGACGGAATATTCTGGATCACAAGCGGTTGTTCGAGTTGGGATTCAACGTTTTCCCTATCGGGAAAAGCTGTCTCAAGCATTTTTGATGAACTCTCACGCCGCCTTTCGGGGCGGCGCCGCAATGCTTACATGACCACCAGCTCGGCGTTCAAGGCGCCGGCCTTGTGAATGGCCTGGAAGATGGCGATGATGTCGCGCGGGCTCACTCCCAACGCGT
>CAYNXV010000213.1:0-5587 GCA_964401245.1 uncultured Bifidobacteriales bacterium
ACTTTGGGCAAGGCATCCGCTACTTTACGGGCGAATACCCAAATGCCGGCCGTCTCCTCTTCGGTCAGGTCGAATAGATAATCCACCTCGCGTTTGGGAAGAACGAGGGTATGTCCGGGGTTGATGGGACGGATATCCAGGCAGGCGAAAAAACGATCGTCCTCGAGAATCCTTTCGCCGGGAATCTCACCGCTGATGATGCGTGTGAAGATTGTGGCCATGGATTCCGGAGGTTATTTCACTTCGCGATGAAGCGTATGTTTGCGCATGTTGGGATTGTACTTCTTCTGTTCAATGCGGCTGGGCTGCTTGGATTTGTTCTTGGTGGTCATGTAACGCGAAGGGGACATACCCGCGGGGCGGGCTTCCGTGCATTCGAGCGTGACGACGACGCGTTTACCTTTAATCTGCGGCATGAGAAATCTCCTGCAAAATGCGGCGCCGCCAGTGGGCGCAAAAACGGTGTATTCGGGGAGAAATTAGCTTTTCCCTTCCGAAAATGCAAATGGATTCGCGGGGACATAATTACCTTTGCAGGCAAGCGAATCGCCGATTCGACTTCAAATTTCCAAAAGAGGTGGGCATGTACGGTTTTACCCTGTTTCTCCATTCCTGGTTGCGGTGGGTGGTATTGATTTTTCTGGCCTGGGTCACCATCCGTGCCCTGATTGGCCTTATCGGCAAAAAACCCTGGTCGGCCATGGACCAGAAGGTCGGGCGCTTCGCCGTGATTTCCATCGATGTCCAACTGCTCATCGGCCTCATCCTCTATCTATTTCTCAGCCCCATTACCCAAGCGGCGTTTTCCGATTTCGGTGGCGCCATGAAGGACCCCATCATGCGGTTCTGGGCCGTCGAACATGGTTTCATGATGTTGGCAGTGGTGGCTTTGGCTCATATCGGCAAGGTCAAGGCCTTCAAATGGGGTAAAGCGGGGGATGCGGTCAAAGCTCACCGGATGTCGGCCATTTTCTTCGGCATCTGTCTTTTAATCAGCCTTATCGGTACTCCCTGGCCCGGATCGGCGGCTGCGCGTTCGCTGTTCCGATTCTTTTGAGGTAAAGTTGGTCATCACCGTAATCGGTACCGGGGCGCTGGGAGGCTATTACGGCGCCTTGTTGCAACGCGCGGGGCATGAGGTCCATTTCGTTCTTCGCAGTGATTATGCGGAAGCCCGTGAAAAGGGGATTCGCGTGGTATCGCCCCGAGGCGATTTCTCCCTGCCCCGGGTCAATGCCCATAAGGGACCGTCGACATTGCCCCCTTCCGACGCGGTTTTGGTAGCTCTGAAAACCACGGCCAACGGAATCTTACCGGATTATCTTCCGCACATTCTAAAACCGGACGGTGTCGTCATCACTTTACAGAACGGCTTGGGAGCCGAGGCCATGCTGGAGAGCCTCACGGGTCCGGGGCGCGTATTGGGAGGTTTGGCCTTTCTCTGCGCACGTAAACTCGGTCCCGCCCTTATCGAACATCAGGATTACGGTTCGGTAACCCTGGGCGAGTACGGTAAGGAAGGTGAAGCCGCTCCGGGTGCGAGGGCCGTAAGGTGGGCGGAAATCTTTCAGGCCGCCGGAATAGAAACCCGCGCCGTGGCTGATCTCGGCAAAGCCCGCTGGCGCAAGCTGCTATGGAACATTCCCTTTAACGGTCTTTCGGTGGTTTTGAACGCGAATACCCGCGAGATTGTCGCCCACCCGCAGGGACGTGAAGCCGTATCGGCGTTGATGGACGAGGTATTGAGGGCGGCTCAGGCTTTGGGTTTCGACCTGGAAGCAACCTTGCCGCAAAAACTTTTGCGGGATACCGAAGCGATGATTCCCTATGATCCCTCCATGCGCCTGGATTATCTGGCGGGGAGGCCGCTTGAATGGGAAAGCATTTACTCCGTGCCGTTGGCCGCCGCGGCGAAAGCGGGCGTTAGCATGCCGGCGGTCAATCTTTTGCTGCAACAGCTTCTGTTTCTGTCTCCTGCCGCCTGAATTTCCCTGTTTACCGCGGATATCACTGTAACAAAAATGTAAGTAGTCAGGGAAAAATTCCTTTGGCATTTTCAAGCCAGTTAAATTCGATTTTTTCATTTAAAGAGATGTTTCGCGGCAAACCGTTCGGACATTAATAGCGGAGGAAAAATGGAACTATGGCAGGGACGCCGCTCCATGACTTTTATCTTAGCTGCATTTCCGGAATATCCCATTCCCCTCAATTGGTTGTCGCAGGTGGAAAGCCGGGTCTTCAATCTCCTGGGTTATGTGAAAACGGTTTCTTATGGTAGCGCCGAATTGAATGCTTCCGTAGCCGGCCCGTATGAATTGGAGCCGCGGGAGGGTTATTCGGACATGCAAAAGGCTACGGAGGCCGCCATCCATGCCTTCGAAGAAGAGGCGCGCATGGGGGAGAATTTCGTTTGCGTGATTTTCAACCAACCGGGTTCCGGCGGCTTTTATTGCTGGGATGGATATGAGGCGGGATATTTCTTTCCCGGATCGAAGATTTATGGCGCCGGGTATGTTCTGCGTGACACTTCTTTGGGGGTGTTCGCTTTGGATTGCCTGGACTCTTTGGCGCGCTTCGAAAAAATCCGGACGCGCGGGTGATTAGTTCAGAAGCGACGCGACGGGCTTCCCGCGATGCACAAGTTTTCCGGCGCTCCTAACCCTTTATTTCGGCCGGAAGCGGGATTTGTCGAGGGCTTTGAAATAGGCCGCCTCCTGGGAGACGCGGCCCGACTGCACCAACTCCATCAGGCAATCGTCCATGGTTTGCATGCCCGCCTGTCTGCCCGTTTGCATCAATGTCGTCAGCTTGGAAGTGTCGCCGGAGCGGATGATGCCCGGCAATGCCGACGTATGCAGAAGTATCTCATAGGCGGCATGGCGCCCCTTGCCGTCCACGGTGGGTAGCAATTGCTGGGCGACCACGCCTTTCAGGCTGTTGCCCAATAGCGAGCGGACCTGGTTTTTGCGTTGGGCGGGAAATGTGTCGATGATGCGGTCTATGGTCTTGGCCGCGGAATTGGTGTGCAAGGTTCCGAAAACCAGCATGCCGGTTTCGGCGGCGGTAAGCGCCAGCTCGATGGTTTCGCGATCGCGCATTTCTCCCACCAAAACGATGTTCGCGTCGCTTTTCAGCGCCCCTTTGAGTCCCGACGCGAAGCTTTCGGTGTCGGGACCTACTTCGCGATGCACCACCAACGATTGCTTGGGAATATGCATGAACTCCACCGGTTGTTCGATGGTGACGATTTTCCGGATGAATTCGCCGTTGATATGATCGATGACGGCGGCGAGGGTGGTGGACTTGCCGCTTCCCGTGGGGCCGGTGACGAGAACCAGTCCGGATTGGAGAGCGGCGAAACCTTTGAGCGCCGGCGGCGCTCCCAATTCGTCGAGGGTCATGATGCGCGAGGGTATCACGCGGAATACGGCCGCGTTGCCGTGGAATTGCCGGAGGTAATTGGCGCGAAAGCGCGCCTTGCCGGGAAAGGCATAGGCGAAATCGATATCGCCGGAGCGGAGAAAGTTTTCCCATAATGCCTCGGGACAGATTTCCGCCAGGAGCGTTTCCAACTTTTCGCGCGTAAGCACGGCTTCTCCGGGCATGGCTTCCAGGTGGCCGTGCAGCCGCATCTTCGGGGGCGAGCCCTCCAGCAAGTGCAGGTCCGAGCCGCCGGCCTGGATGAGGGAGTCGAAGTACGTGTCGAGTTGCGCCATCGTGTTCAGGCCTTTTTCAAAAAGCGCTCGAAGTCCTTGGGACTGTTGGCGCGCTTATGGGCTTCTTCGGGGGCGACCAGGCCCGTTTCCACCAAACGGCGCAGCGAGTCGTCGAGCAGCACCATGCCCGAGCCCTTGCCTGTTACCATGGCAGTTCCCAATTGGTGGGTTTCGTCCTTGCGGATGAGATTGGCCACCGCGGAATTCACCAGCAGTACCTCATAGGCGGGAACCACGCCGCTTCCGTCGAGAAGCGGAAGCAATTGCTGCGATATCACGCCCCGCAAACTCTCCGAAATCATATTGCGAACGATGCCCTGCTCTTCGGCGGGGAAGGAATCGATAAGCCGGTATATGGTACGCGAAGCGTTGGTGGTATTCATGGTGGCGAATACGAGATGGCCCGTTTCGGCCGCCGATACCGCCATGGAAATACCCTGCAAATCGCGCAATTCGCTGATGACGATGATATCGGGGTCCTGGCGCAAAGCGGCGCGCAGGGCGTTGTCGCGCGAAAGCGAATGGAGACCCAACTCGCGCTGGGTGATTTGGCACATGGCCGGCGTATAGACGATTTCCACGGGGTTCTCCACCGTGATGATATGGTCGTGGCGGGATTGGTTCACCATTTCCACCAGGGTGGCCAGGGTGCTGGTCTTGCCGCATCCCGCGGGACCGGTAACCAGCACGAGGCCCTGCGCCCAACTGGTCAATTCGCGGCAACCCTCGGGAAGCCCCGATTCTTCGAAGCCGCGGATTTCCATGGGAATGACGCGCGCGGTGATGTCGAGACCCTTGGCATGTCGCATGGCGGTTACCCGGAACCGGCCCGCGCCCGGGAGGGTATAGACGAATTCCAAATCCCCCTTGGCGTTGAAGCGGCCCCATTCATCTGGAGCCAGGGCCGAGGCCAGCAGTTTTTCCACCGCCTCGGCCGGGAATTGCCCTTCGTTGGCGGGACGCAGACTGCCGTGATAGCGGAGCAGCAAAGGCCTTTGCGAAGAAAGGTGCAAATCGGTGGCTCCGCAGGCTCTGCCGAAAAGCAGGATTTCCTCCCAGGTGCTTCCCGCGTCCACTTTGTCGGGAGGAAGGCGGCTCCCTTCGCCCAATCCCGACTTGCCCCGGAATTCCACGGGAAGCACGGGATCGGGAGTCGCGCCATCGGGTACCTTGGGAGTTACTGGAGGAGCTGCGGGTTTCACCGCCTGGGGAGTAGCCGCATTCCGCGGCGGATTTGCCGGCGTCTGTGCTTGGCTCTGCACCTGCGTGTTCACCGGTTCCTGCGCCTTGACCTGGGGCGGCAATTTCGATTCGGCCTTGACGGCGCCGCCCGCTTCGATTTTGGCGATATATTCCACCAATTGCCGGTGGATTTGCGGGTTCAGTAAACCTTCCCGGACCATCAATTCCGCAATGTCGGAGTTACCGTTCAAACGCGGCCACAACGCGCCCAATTGCTCGCGGGTGACGAGTTTGTGATCCAACAGGACTTTGGCTATACCTTGGTTGTCCACGGATTCAGGGAGGGGGTGGAGGAGTTTTTTCCGGGCAAAGCAAAAGATCCTTCCCCAAGTCCGCGCTGTATATCAGGGAGCACCCGTTGGGAACGGACTCGCTAGGCGATTCCTCGCGCAACTGGGGAGACGAATGCTTTTCCGCATGGAGGCCGTCCGGATTTTCGGATTGAGCGGTATCGGAATCCGTTACGCAGGCGGTGAGTACGGAGAGCGATAAGATGAGGGACAGGGCGCAAATCCATTTCGATCGGGTCATTCCCTGCATTCCGCCTCCGTATCACGAGTAATTCACGTAGATTTTTGAGTATAGCACCCGGATTTGCGGAAACGCCACGCCTAAACCTCCAATTCCTT
>CAYNXV010000214.1:0-5532 GCA_964401245.1 uncultured Bifidobacteriales bacterium
GGCGAGTTTCTGGGTGAAACGCCATGAGCGGTCGACCCGGGAATCCGGGCATCGATGAAGCGTCCACGCTTGCGGGCATCACCCTGGGACGGCTTTCGGGCTGGACGCAGGAGTTGATGCGCGCATCCAAACCCGAAGACGCGCTCCGCATCGTGTTCAAAGCCCTGGTTACGGCCGTAAACGCCAAAGGAGCGACGGCATTCGGCTCCCGCGAAGGAACGCTGCTGCCCACCCCTTTCGCGGGAACGGTGCATGATGAATATTACGGATTGTTGCGGCAGCATATCGAAGAAGGAATTCTCGATTGGACCCTGCGGGAAGGGAGGGCCTGTTTTTTGCCCAGCTTCGAAGCCCATGCAGCCGGCGACGTGGCGGTTCTACCCTTATGGAAAACGGGAGAGTGCAGGGGCATCATCTGGGCGCCATGCGGGCTACGTCATGAAGCGGTTACCCCGGACATCCTGAATTTCCTGAAAATCCTGTCGGGTCCGGCTTCGGCCGCGCTGCTGGGTTGAGCCGGGTCGCTCAGCGGTTCAGTGGTTCAGGGGCTTAGCGGCGCACCGGGGGGCGGAAATCATTCAACACCAGCCTGACCTTTTCCGTCAAATCGGAAGGACTGAAAGGTTTTTCCAGGTAACCTGCGAGTAACTCCTGTATTTCGCGCTTGATCGAGCCCCTGTCCGGCATATGGTTCAAGTCGAGACTGTATCCGGAAATGTAAAGCACCTTCAGGCGGGGCCGCAACCTGCGCAGCGACCGCGCGAGGCGGCAACCGGTCATGGATCTTTCCAGTTCGACGTCCGCCACCAGCAAATCGATGGATCCGGCGTATTCACGGCTGAGTTCCAAAGCCTGGGTTCCGTTGGTTGCCTTCAGAACCTTGTAGCATTGCATTTCCAGAACCTGGGACAAAAGCCGGTGGACAATGTCTTCGTCCTCCACCAGCAGGATGGTGGCGACGGCAGTCGCCACGTCGGTTTTTTCGGGAGTGATTACGGTCATGCAGGTAGAGTACAAAAACTAGAGGGAGTGAATCCATCCCTTTCCATATTCCCGCTTTTCACTTGCCGCCGGGCATGCGGGCAGGATATCATTGCCCCAGGCTTTGCAAAGGCAATCGATGCTTATTCCGTTCAAATCAGAAGGAAAATGGGGATATTCCGACGGAACGGGCCGCTGCGTGCTCGCGCCGCGATTTTCCACCGCCTCCGCGTTTTCGGAGGGCTTGGCGGCCGTAGCCCTGGAACCCGAAAAAGGCGATACCCGACAGTGGGGATTCATCGACGAAACGGGCGCTTTCGCCATCGGCCCCACCTTTTTGGAAGCCCGTGATTTCCACCACGGACTGGCGGCCGTGAAAACGGTTCCACCCGGAAATTCGCCGTCGACATCAGGCAGAGCGGCCTGGGGATTCATCAACCAGTCCGCGGAATGGGTGGTTCCTCCCCGATTCGAACGATTGGGCGACTTCAGCGAAGGGCTCGCGGTGGCTTGGGTGGACGGCAAAGCCGGGTTCATAGACGAAAAGGGCGAGATCCTCATCCCGCCTCAATACCTGGGCGCGGACGGATTCCAAAACGGCCGGGCGCGGGTGCTTTCGGGCGATTTCTGGACCTTTATCGACACGCGCGGAAACCTGGCCACCAATGGACGCTTTCTCGAAGCCGAAAGGTTTTCCGAAGGATTGGCCGCGGTGAAAAGCGCGGAAGACGGTTCGGGAAAATGGGGCTATGTGGACGAGGACGGCAGGTACGCCATCGCCCCCACATTCGATGCCGCCTCCCCCATCCGCAATGGATACGCGCGGGTGGCCGTAGGCAATTACCCCCGGCGCAAGTGGGGCTTCATAAAATCATCCGGCCAACTCATTGTGCCGCCCCGCTACGACGAAGCGGAGGATTTCGCCCAAGGCATGGGCCGTACCCGCAATCTCGCGGGAGAATGGCGTTATTTCGACGGCGAAGGACGGATGATAATCCCCCCCGAATCCCGCGAATCGCTGCATTTCTCGGAGGAAATGGCGCGGGTGCTCATTGACGGCAAATGGGGATACGCCTCCTCGGATTTCCTGGTATCCGTTTCTCCCGACTTCGATGAAGCGGGACATTTTCATGAAGGCCTCGCCGCGGTCCGCATCGGCGGGGACTCCCATGCGTCATGGGGTTACATCGACGCTACGGGAGCCTTCCGCATCGGAGCGAGGTATCTGCGCGCCGGCTCCTTTTCCGAAGGCCTGGCGGCCGTGCAATTGCCCCGGTGGCTGGGGTTGACCCGCAAGTGGGGTTATATCGAAAAGAGCGGGAAGCTCGTCATTCCGCTGCGATACGATTTCGCCTATCCCTTTTCCGAAGGACTGGCCCGGGTAAACATGGGAGGCCGATGGGGAGGAGCGGGCGAAATCCAGGGAGGGAGATGGGGATTCGTCGACGCGACCGGAAGCTTCGCCATTCCGCCGCGGTTCGATTTCGCTTCCTGGTTTTCGGAAAACCTGGCCGTGGTGAAGGTCGACGGGCGTTTCGGATATATCGACCGGACCGGGGCCATCGCCATCAAGCCCAGGTTCGAGGCCGCCTGTAATTTTTTCAAAGGCCTGGCGCGCGTCCAATCCGGAAACGCCTGGATTTATATCGATGCGTCCGGCGCCACCCGCAATTCCTGATCCCGATCACCGACCTCTCGCGCTTCGGGTATTTCCGAATCCAACACTTCCCTGACCTTGCTTGTCAGGCTTTGCACTGAAAAAGGTTTTTGCAGCAACTTGATATTCGACGAGCTCATTCCGTGGCCGGCGAGGATGTTGTCGGTATAACCGGACAGATACAACACTTTGATTTCGGGGCGAATGGAAGCCATGTTGCGATAGAGTTCGTTTCCGTTCATTTTGGGCATCACCACGTCCGTGACCAGCATATGGATTTCTCCCGCATGCGTCGTAGCGATTTCCAGCGCCTCCTTCGGACTCCCCGTCTCAATCACGTTATATCCTTGCAAGGAGAGGATTTCCACGGTCAGCTTGCGCACCATTTCATCATCCTCGGCTACGACCAGCGTCTCACCTTGATTGGCGACTAGCTTGCCGGATTCCTCGGATTCCAGGTTTCCCGGTTTCCGGTCGGTAAGCGGGAAAAAAATCTTGAAAGTGGCTCCGTGCCCCGGTTCCGATTGCACCCAGATGCTTCCCGCATGCTGCTTGACTATGCCGTAAACCGTCGCCAGCCCCAGTCCGGTGCCCTTGTCCCTTTCTTTCGTGGTGAAAAAAGGTTCGAAAATCCGGCTGCGGGTATGCTCGTCCATGCCGTGCCCGGTGTCGCTCACCGATAACATGACATGGCGGCCGATTTCCACATCGGAATGGAGCCGCGCGAACGCCTCGTCCAACAGGATATTGTCGGTTTCTATGGTGAGATGTCCGCCGCCCGGCATGGCGTCCTGAGCATTCAATACCAGGTTCATGAGTATCTGTTGGATTTGGGTGGGATCGCCCTTGACCCATCCCACCTCCGATTCCAAACGGGTGGTTATCTCGATATCTTCCCGGATGATTCGGCGCAATATGCGGCCGAAATGGGAAATCTCCTCGGACAGGTTGATTACCTTCATTTCCAACACCTGTTTGCGGCTGAAAGCCAGCAATTGGGTGGTCAGCATTTTCGCATGATCCGCGGACTTCAGTATGTGGGACAGGTGGGCATGCTCGCGGCTGTCGGGAGGCAATTCCATCAGGGTCAATTCCGCATAGCCGATAATCGGCGTCAGAAGGTTGTTGAAATCGTGGGCCACCCCGCCCGCCAGTTGTCCGATGGCCTCCATTTTATGGGATTGGCGCAATTGTTCCTCGAGCCCGGCCCTATCCTCCTCGGCCTTCCGCCGTTCGGAGCTTTCCCGCATGAGTTCGTCGTTCTTGCCCGTCAATTCCGAAGTGCGACGGGTGATCTCCGTCCGCAATCGGAGATTCCAAAGCCAGATTCCCAAAATGAGGAGCGAAGCCACCGCGCCCGTGATGAAAATCCACCGCACCCAGGAATAGTCGATATTGCCCGGGGGAGAATAGACGAAGCCTTCGAGGGAATAGGGTCGCGAAGCCATGCCCAAATCGGCGTAGGTCTTGGCGATACGCTCCCAGCGCTCCGCGTTCATGTAACCGATTTCCACCAGATTGATATCGATGAGTTGCCGCATGGATTCGGCTTCCTGGCGAAGGTGGGAGCGCCGGAATCCTTTTTCCTCCCCGCCGTACCGGGTCATGAGCAGATCAATGAGCTCATCTGGATTTTCCATGGCGTATTTCCATCCCGCGAGCGTGGCCTTACGAAAGGCTTCCACCCTGTCCGGAAAAAATCTCAACTGCTCCTGCGTGGTGAAAAGGCAATCCCCGTAGAAATTGATTCCGTAATGCGAAGGATGAATGAGGCTGGTGGGTATGCCGCGGGACTGCAACAGGGCGGGCCCGAGAGCCACATAGGTTCCCATGGCTTCGGTTTCCCCCCGGACGAGATCTCCGATATCCCAGGAATTGCGAAGAAAGGTGATGCGCGACATGTCGATGCCTTCTTTGCGGAACATGGCCATCAATTCGGCGTCCCGCTGGTTCATCTCGATCATGACTTTGCGGCCGATCAAATCCTTGGGAGTGAGTATGTCGGAATCGTATCGGACCATCAAGGCATGAGGAGAATGCTGAAAGATGACCGACAATACCACCAGGGGTTCGCCCCGCATGCGGTTAAGGACGATCTCGGAACCCGATATTCCGAATTGCGCCTGATTCTGCAGTACCCTCTCCCAGGGCATCCGATCGGATTCGCTTTCCTGAAGCGACACATTGAGGCCCGCATTCCGGTAGAAGCCCTTTTCGAGGGCAGCCACATAACCCGCCATGCGGAACCGATAACCCGAAGGCAGTTCCAGCACCACCCTGTCCATGGACGGATCGGCAGGATCCGGAAAACCATTTTGGTGCTGGTCTTTTTGGCCGTGGGAAATCCCGGAAAAAACCGCCAGACAGAAAAGGAAAAGGGATGGCTTCATATTCGCGTCATACCGTCAGCACCAATTTTCCCGTTTGGGCGCCCGTTTCCATGCGCAGTAGGGCTTGATTGGCATCCCTTAATTTAAACACGCTGTCCACGGCCGGCTTGACGCCTTTTTCCGATACGAAACGGAGCATGGCGTCGAATTCGCGCGGAGACCCCATGGTACTTCCCAACAGGGTGATTTGGCGCCCGAAGATTTTGCGCAATTCCAGTCCGGGAGGATTCCCGCGGGTCGCTCCGAAAAATACCAGTCGGCCTCCGGGTTTAAGCAAATCGGGCAATTCGGGAAAAGCGTCTCCACCGGCGCTGTCGAGAATACAATCGAAGGGGCCGGACAGCGAGAGCAATTCCTGTTTCCATCCCGGAGTGGAATACTTGACGCCTCCGGACGCTCCCCACTCCCGCGCCTTGGCAAGCTTATCATCGTGGGACGAAGTTACAAAAACCTCCGCTCCGTGGGCCACGCCGAATTGCAAAGCCATGAAGGCCGCGCCCCCGC
>CAYNXV010000215.1:0-3974 GCA_964401245.1 uncultured Bifidobacteriales bacterium
CATGGCCAAAGAACGGAACACCAAAAAAGAAACCAAAAAAGCGCCCGCCAAAACCCTGAAGGAAAAGCGCGACGAGAAAAAAACCAAGAAGGCGGGCAAGAGCAGCAACTAATCTCCAAAAGCGAATTGTAAGTCCAAGGGTTGGCCGGTGAGGCCAGCCCTTTTTAGCATATAGTTCATCTGTGCCGATCGGCACACATCATTGGTTTTTCTGCGTTTAGAATGCGAAACTAATTTATGGAAAAGTAGGAGATGAAAATGCCTCACAACCGACACCTGATTCCATCCACGCTCCTGGCATCTTTGGCCTGGCTTTTTGTTTCCATGGGGTGCACGCAGAACCAACAGGAAAAAGGTGCGGTGAGTCACTCGGAAGATATTGAGCAGATTGAAGCCTCATCGGAAGTGGAACCGGAAGTTGAGGCCTCTGCCAAAACCGTGGCCGACCCTGATAGTGGGGAGGAAATTACTTTTGAATTTCAGGATATGCGTCCTGAGATCATTCAAAGGGGTTGGAAAAGCAGGCCCGATCAATTGGTTGTAAGTGGGGATACCGTGTTTTTTGAAATCTATTACGGAAAAAAGGCTTGCCGGAAATATGAGTACGCTTTCAGAAAGGCCGGGGATTCTTTGATAGTTCTTCATCAAGACCTCGATATGTGTATGAAGCACATAGGTGACCATGGAATCAAAGGCGAGATTCACGGCCTAAGAAGTGGAAATTACCTGTTCTTCCTAAATCGAATCCATAAAAAATACAATACGACGCAGCGAGTTCTCTTCAAGGACAGTCTGGTTGTGAAATAAGATCCATCACTTGCGAATCCGGCGGTGAACAACTAGGCGTGCCAAGCGATGGTTGATTTGAAAAAGGAGGATGGTAAAAGGAGTTTATTCTGAAGAATCCCATGAAAATGCCTCACATCCGCCACCTGATTCCATCCACGCTCCTGGCATCTTTGTTCTGGCTTTTCCTTTCCATGGGGTGCACGGAGAATCAACAGGAAAAAGGTGCGGCGAGTCACTCGGAAGATATTGAGCGTATTGAAGCCTCATCGGAAGTGGAACCGGAAGTTGAGGCCTCTGCCAAAACCGTGGCCGACCCTGATAGTGGGGAGGAGATCGTTTTCGAGTTTGAAAGTTTTCGCAGGGAGAGTGGGAAAGCCATGCCTTGGGGTACAAGCCAAGTGCGGGTAAGTGGAGATACTGTATTCTTCGAAGTTTACTATTCCAAAATGGTTTGCCGGGGATATGAATACTCTTTCCGGAAGGCCGGCGATTCTTTGGTCGTTCTCCACCTTGATACCGTTATGTGCATTAAAACATCGGGCCCTTATGCAATCAAAGGCGAGATTCAGGGTCTAAGAAGTGGAAGTTACCGGTTCATCCTTGAAAACAGAATCCTTGAAAAAATTGGATTCAATACGGCACCTCGAGTTTTTTTCCAGGAGAACCTTGTCGTGGAATAATGCTTCGACTTCTTAATCTGTATTCTTTACGCCCCGCTGAAGAACCCCTGGAATGAGCAGTGCCTGAATCGTCCGGTTCTCGGCTGATTTTCCTAAAAAAATAAAATTCCCTCACATACGGATTTTTGTTGACGCAGGCTGCGGAATTAACCTTTTTTGGTTCTGCGTCAGATATTACAAACAGGTTCTTATTAAATGCCACTCTTCGCGGCATCCATGAAGGGTTAAATGCTTATGTCACGGTATTTGGTATCGCTGGCGTTTTTGTGGTTTTTGCATCCGGTATATGCCACGGATCTGCCTGCCTGCATCGATGGAAAGGTTCTGCATTCACAGGGGGATATTCTCCTCGGAAGCAAAGTCAAAGTTTTCGGCAATGTTCTTGCCGGCGGCAAAGTGGTGCATTCGGACAAGGCGAAGGTTTTCGGAACCCTTGTAGAAGGCGAAGCATTGCCTCCATGCGCTAAATCCGTGGAACCCTTCACCGCTGGAGGTCAAAGCGTTCTAGTGAAATCGGGAAAATCCTTGGAACTGCAGCCGGGGGACTATTCCGATTTATCTGTTAGCGGCAAGGGGCATTTACGGCTTACCTCTGGAATTTATCGATTCGATACGTTTGCGACGGAAGCGGGTGGGCACATTCATTTGGATGCGACAGCGGGTCCCATCCGGATCCTGGTGAAGTCAATGGAACTGGGTAGTCAAACCCGCATGCATACCTCGGAGGACCCTCCCCTGCATTCCATCGAGTTCCATTCATTGCAGGCATCGCCCCTAGGGTTGGGGGCCGGCACCCATTTCCGAGGCGCCTTGGCCGCTCCCTTGGCCGAAATCAGGGTCGGTGGCGGAAGTATTCTGCGGGGCGTTTTTTGGGGAAGGCGGCTTGTTCTGGAGTCGAAGGTGAAGGTATTTCATATTCCCATTCCCGTTGGAGAAGGTCGGCAGGTGGTGGAAATCATCAGTCCCCCCGATGGATATATAACCCGGGAATATTCGGTGGGCGTGGAATGGGTTGTCGATGGAGTTTCCCAAGCCACTCAGACTACCGAAGAGCTTCAGGTTGAAGGGGTTAATGAAATCATCCGCTGTGCGGGCACGGAGTGTGCTCAAATTTCCGTTATTCGCGATACCCAGGCCCCGCTAGTAGTGATTACCAGTCCGGGAGCCGATACCACGGTTGCCGAATCTCCCATCACAGTGGCTTATACTGTGGATGGATCTCCGCAGGATACCAACTGGGTGCTGTCGGCGGGGGAAAACCTTCTGGTTGTGGAGGCCTTCGATGCGGCGGGAAACCGGGGCGTGGATTCCCTTAGGGTCAGGCTGGAAGCATTGGAGATGCTGACGGCGGTGGCCTCCGGGCCGGAAGGGGTTTTGTCCTACACTTATTTTTCCTTGGATGCGCGGCAAAGCAGCTCTCCCCAGGGTACTCCCCTTCAATATCGTTGGAAACAGATAAGGGGAGAGCCGGTGGTGCTTTTCCATCCGGATCGATCGACTACGACGGGGCTGAGTCGCGGCCCGGATATCCCAGCATTTGAATTAGAGGTACGGGATACACAAGGCATGTTGGCCCCGGCATTGGATACGGTGGCGATAATCGTGCGGGAGGTGGCCCAGCCGGAAGAATTCCTGAAAGCCTTGCAAGCGGCGCAAAAAGTGCAGGATGGACCTTATCTCATGAGCCTCACCTCCGTGGGAGGGGAAGGAGCCTATTTCACGGCGGAGGATACACTGTCCTTCAGCGGTACGGTATCGAGCGAAGTTGGTCCTTTCGGCCTCATCCAATGGTTCTCCGCCTCGGCCTCCGGCGTGTTCAATCCACAAGACCTGGACTGGTCAGGATTGCGGGTACCTTTATCCGAAGGAGATAATCCGCTTACCTTCGTGTATTCCAAGGGGGGAAGAGTGGCAGTGGAAAGGGTGCTGGTAACCCACTCCACTGAATTGGAATCCGGAGAATTCAATCTCAGCCCGGATGTTCTGGAGGCGGGACGGCCGACGGACTTCCGGGTGCGGATTCCCATCCAGGGCTCAGGTATCAACCGGGTAATTCTGGTGCGGTGGGGTGACTTCGAGCAGGAACTTGGTGATCTTCGGGACGATGGCGTGGGAGCGGATTCGCTAGCCGATGACGGCATCTACTCGCTTGAGTTTCCGCTTACCCCCGTATCCGGCGAGGATTATTCCCTTCGCCTCAAGGTGGTGGGAGATGGGGGCATATTTTATTCCCGTATCCACTTTTTTTCGGCGCAGGAGCCGTTCTCTGATGCGGTTTATAATGAAATCCTCCAGGTCAATTCCCGGGCGTCCTTTCTCTATGATTCGCTGGCGGCGGCCCTAGGTCGGGAGGCGGCGATGGATTCCGTGGCGGATTGGCTGATTGAACAGCCCAGCGTAATTGTTTCGGGAGTCGGGCCCGGCGGCCGGGCGATTTGCTGGCAATATGCGAGCGGAGTGCATGCCTTCATCAGCGATGCGCCTGAGGGTACGAAGGGAGGGTCC
>CAYNXV010000215.1:4074-5527 GCA_964401245.1 uncultured Bifidobacteriales bacterium
ATGGCAGCCTTCTCTACATTTCCGCCTGCCGCGGCCTATACAACAATGGTCTTTGGGATGCGTTCCGGGCAAATGGAGATGATAAGATGGCGATGGTGGGCTACACGGAATACGTACTATCCGATTTCGCAAGCCAGGCGGGTAAGGTTCTCTATAAGGAATTGACGCAAGGAACCAAATTAAAGGAGGCCGTAGACTCTATCCTAGCATTCTGTTCCGGGAGCGGAGCCCAATATTGTGGGGTCAGAGGAGGACGGGCCCATGGATTTTCCGACCCTGTTTCCCCGGCATTTCTGGAATGGCGCGGCAATAAGGATTACCATCTGGTATCCGACGAGGTTTATACCTGGGGTTCCAATTTGTGGGGACAGCTTGGAAATGGAAGAAGGGATTTAATTATAAATCCCGATAACTGGACCCCGAACCGAATAATGCAAAAAAGTGGACTTAAAGTCGTAGCTGGACGTTTTAATGCTCATCTACTTGCTGCGGATAGTTCAATCTGGTCCTGGGGCGCCAATTATTATGGGCAACTGGGCGTTGGAGATACCACGATGCGAACTTCTCCGACCCAAATTCCAGGTTTGAGAAATGTGATAAACATATTTTCCGGTAGTGATGCCGACCACAGCCTGGCCTTGCTTTCGGATAGTACTTTGCGCGCATGGGGGTCGAACCGGTACGGACAGCTTGGCATAGGTCATTTTAGTGAATTCGTAACGACTCCCACGGCGGTTCAGGGTTCCCGAAAATTCATTCAGGTCGCGCAGGGCGCCTACCATACGTTCGCTATAAGCGCCGACAGCACCTTATGGGCGTGGGGAACCGAGTTCGACGGTTCTTTCGGGGACGGATTGGAAAGAAGTGTCACGGCGATACCTATGTCCTTGCCGTCAATGGGAAAAGTCGTGCAGGTTGCGACAGGGGCTTATGTGTCGAATTATGTTCTCAAAGCAGATAGTACTTTATGGGCTTGGGGTGACAATTACGCCGGTCAGGTGGGCAATGGTAATTCAGAAGCGCAATATGCACCCGTAGAGGTTTTAAAAAATGTAACGTCGATATCTTTTCGTGATTTTCCCGTAGCCATTCGGGATGACAGTACAGTATGGACATGGGGGGATGGAGATTATATTGACGATGGTATATGGACGCGTATGACACCAACTAAGGTTCCGGAAATCAAGGGAGCTGTAGCCAGTTCTTCAGGATCACGATATCAGTTAATAGTAACTGCCAAGGGCGAGGTCTGGAGCTTCGGTGATAATAACGATGGTGTGCTGGGAGACGGGACTGATGAGAACAGGTCAACGCCTGGAAGAGTCAAGAAGCTGAAAACCGCGACATCAGCGGCGGCGGGATTCGATTCCGGGGTTGCCCTGGAATAAGGCGCCCACTAAAACCTTGAAGGAAAAGCGCGACGAGAAAAAAACCAAGAAGGCGGGCAAGAGCA
>CAYNXV010000216.1:0-5436 GCA_964401245.1 uncultured Bifidobacteriales bacterium
ACCGCACAGCAAAGCGGAGCGGGCGGAGCGTGGCCGGAAAAATCCCCGGCCTCGGACTCCGACCCGCAGCGACGCTTCATAAAGCGATCATAAAAAAGGCCCCGCTCCCAACAGGAGCGAGGCCTATGACTTCAGGCGCATTGCCGCCCGACTTAATTCAAATTCGAACTACATGATTTCTAGCAGTTCAACTTCGAAAATCAGCGTCGAGTTGGGTCCGATGGTCTGACCGGCTCCACGTTCGCCATAGGCGAGTGCGGAAGGCACGTATAATTCCCACTTCGCGCCCTTCTTCATTTTTTGCAGGGCTTCGGTCCATCCCGGAATGACTCCGTTGACGGGGAAGGTGGCGGGTTCGCCGCGCTTGTAGGAACTGTCGAACTCCGTACCGTCTATCAGGGTGCCGCGATAGTGACAGGAGACGCTTTGCTCGGCCGTGGGGCTGGCGCCTTTACCTTCGGTAATGACCTTGTACTGCAAACCGCTTTCCAAGGTTACGACGCCTTCCTTCTTGGCGTTTTCTTCCAGGAACTTTACTCCCGCTTCCTGGTTCTTTTTCGAGTCTTCCATTGATTTGGCTTGCATCTTCTCCTGCATCTCCTGTTGAAAAGCCGTCATGATTTGTCCGATTTGCTCATCGGTGAGCTTGACCGTTTTGCTCTGAACCACGTCCTCGATACCGGCTACCAGAGCCTTCATGTCTACGTCGATGGACTGTGATTTGAAATTTCCGCCGATGTCCATGCCGATGGCATAGCTGACGGAGTCCTTTTTCGTGGTGAGCTTCACATTGCCGCCTCCGGCGGATTGTTTCTGGGCATTGCAATTAGTGAGAACCGCGGCGACGAGGCCTGCGGTTAATAACGGGAATACTTTGCGCATCGGAGCCTCTAGGGTTGAATGGACGAAATTCGACAGGATGCCATGGAATTTCGCGAGTAGAGCGGAAAAAGATACAAACTTTACCGGCGCTAATCCTCGCTGGTCAGCAATGCCAATCTCTTTTTGGGATTGGTAAACCGCACGGAATCGGGAGAGAAAGCTTCCGGATCAAACGAACGCCCCAGCCAGGTGGCCACATCCCGCGCCTCCCGGCTCTTCGGTTTTTTCAGAGCCTGGAGTAAATCCGCGTAGCCGGGCACACCGCCGCAATCTTCCGGCGGACAGGCCCTTTCGCCGGAAAGGCAAAGCGGATACTTGATGCCTTTCTCGCGAGGGGGCGTCGCCTCCAACTCTATCTCAAGCTCCCAACCGTCCCCAAAGTCGTATTCGTACGTAGCCCGGGCTCCGGGAAGCCGGAAATGCTGTGACAGTTTGATTTCCCAACCGGGAAGCACCGCTTCGGCTTCCCAGAATCCATCGTCTCCGGGAAGCCCCACCTCGGTAAAATGACCCGGATGGTCGGCGGGCAGGCGAAAGACATGCATATGCTGGTCCTGCCAGCCCATGGCATCCTGTATGGCCACATGCAAATCCCAAAAGGTGGCCGAATAGGGCAATTGGATTCTCCGCCAAATTTCCGGAGCAATAAACCGGAGAGAGATTCGGAATTGGAAGACTTTGCCGGGGCGTGTCAAATCGACCTCCTGCTGTTTGGGACGACGGGACGAAAAAAAATAACCTCCCCAGTCGGGGACAAGGGTGAAAAATTCAGGCTCACCCCCAAAAGCCCTAAAACATCGCTAGTATGTAATCAGATAATAATCTTATTCGAATTCAATTAATCCGAATAAATCCAATTTAATGCTTTTTTATGGCACATTATCGGGTTTATTTGTAATCGTATTTTAATTTTAACTTTATGCAAACCCCCTTTTGATTTATACTTGGACATGTCAGCGATTCAACCCCTATCCGACACTTCAACGAAAGGAAGTCTTATGAAATCACCGAACCGCTCTTTACTTACCCTCCCAGCCATCGGCCTGGCCCTCGCGCTCATCGGGTGCAATGCCGCCGGACCCGACTCCGACGCTTCCGTGGAAATCTCCAGCCAAGCCGCAGGTAATTCGGTGGCCGCCTATTTCTCAGAAGGCATGAATTGGGGTGAAATCTCCGCCATGCATACCGATACCGATTTGCAGGCACTAACTCATGAGATGCTGCAATCTGAGAACTCCGCTTCACCCCTCTCAAAATCCGCCGCCGAACTGTTAAACGACAACTTGCAAATCGATTTGTCCGACACGGCCAAGGGCGTAGCCTATGTCTATTTCACCCACTCATCAGCTTTATTGACACGGCACGACACCGCAGAGGTGGTTTGGGACGACAAAGCCCGCGACGATATCAAGGACAATGAAAACATCATCCGGGCCATATCCCATACCCGTTACCAAAACGGACGGGAAGACCGGGTCGAATTGACGGACGGCGACGGTGACGGGATTCTCATCGACAAGACGTCGCCGGCATCCGTGGTTTCCCTGGAGCTCGTAACCACGAATCCCCGGAACAAACCCTTCGTACAGGAAAGCCGGGTCCGGGCTAAAATCCGCATCTTAGCCGACAACGCGGGTGACGAGCCGGTGGCGTTTTTCGCCGAAGAGATATTTAAAAACGGACGCGTCCATACCATCCGCATGGAAAATGCCCTAGGCGAAGAGGAGATCATCAAAGGCGACACTTTGAGAGTCATAGTCGAAACCCAGGGCGCTCCCCGCAACGACTCATTGCGATCGATGAAACTGATTTATACGCTCAACCCCGGGCAGGACCTGAAGGATGAGTCGGACAATTCCCTTTATTCCTTTTCCCTTTACGCCCGGAAAAGCCGGGGTGCGGAACGCGAAGCGGAATTCCACTTCATCGCCGACAAGCCCGTCCCCCACGGCCAGGAACCCGAATCCGGCGCCTTCAACTCCAAATTGACCTATGCCAACGGCAAGTCCGTAACCCTGGCGGGCTCCTTTTCGCCCGAGGGTTTTGAAGCCGTCTTTACCGGCCCCGAAGGCGGAAGCAAATCCATCTCCATAACCCGTTCGGGAGAGGTGTCGGAAGGGGCAACGGAAGAGGTTTCGAGCCTCTAACCGCTATTGACGCCGTCATCCTGTTCCCCGGTACGCCCGTCCCTGTCCCATGCGGATAAGATGGGAGACGGGGAGCGCCCGCTTTGTTATTTTGGGGGCCTCAATCAAAGTCCCTCGGGGGCGGGAGGCCGGCAACATACATGCGAAAGTGGCGAATCGAAGATTCCAAGGAACTTTATAATACGGCCGGCTGGGGAGCCGGCTATTTCGATATCAACGATAAGGGCCACGCTACGGTGCATATCCGCAAAGGCGGCGGCACCAATATCGATCTCAAGGACATCATGGACGAACTCGCCTTGCGCGATGTGGGATGTCCGGTGCTCCTCCGCTTTCCCGATATTCTTGACAGTCGCATCGAGCAGATTTCCAGCTGCTTCGACAAGGCTGCCCGCGAATACGAATACAAGGGCAAATACTTCAACGTCTTTCCCATCAAGGTGAATCAGCAACGGCCGGTGCTGGAGGAAATCGTCCGGCACGGCAAGAAATTCAATATCGGACTGGAAGCCGGTTCCAAACCGGAATTGCAGGCCGTACTCGCCATCATGGACAATCCGGAGTCGGTGGTCATTTGCAACGGCTACAAGGACGAAGAGTTCATCGAGTTGGCGCTCCTGGCCCAGAAAATGGGGAAGAAGATCTTCATCGTCGTGGAGAAAATCAACGAACTGCGCCTCATCAAAAACGTCTCGACCCGCCTCAATGTAAAGCCCAACATCGGAGTCCGCATCAAGCTGGCCAGTTCCGGCAGCGGCAAGTGGGAAGAATCGGGCGGCGATCAGAGCAAATTTGGCCTCAACAGTTCGGAATTGGTGGAAGCGCTGGAATTGGCCAAGGAGGAGGGACTGGAGCCCTTTATCAACCTTATCCATTTCCATCTCGGCAGCCAAATCACCAATATCCGGAAAATCAAGGCGGGCTTGCGCGAAGTGGCGCAATTCTACGTGCAACTCCAGAAAATGGGTTTGAAAATCGATTTCGTGGACATAGGCGGAGGATTGGGCGTCGACTATGACGGCACGCGTTCGACCAGCGCCAGCAGCGTGAACTATACCATCCAGGAATACGCCAACGACGTCTTGTATACCCTGGGAGACGCGGCCGCCAAAAACGATTTGCCGCATCCCAATGTCGTAACCGAAGCGGGTCGCGCCCTGACCGCCCACCATTCCATCCTGATTTTCAATGTGTTGGAGACGGCGCGCCAACCGGTTTGGAACGAAGAGGAGCATAGCGTATCGGAGGAAGACGGCGAATTGGTGCGCGACATGCATACCATTTACCGCGGAATCACCCAGACCTCCCTGCTGGAATCATGGCATGATGCCTTGCAAATGCGGGAAGATGCGTTGGATCGGTTCAATCTGGGCATTCTCGACTTGAAAACCCGGGCCAAGGCCGAAAGACTGTTCTGGTCCATAGCCCTCAAAGCCGACACCATGGCCGCGCAATTGCGCCATCCTCCGCTGGAACTGCAAAACCTTTCGCGGCTATTGGCCGAAAAATATTTCTGCAATTTCTCGTTGTTCCAATCGCTGCCCGACTCCTGGGCCGTGGATCAGATATTTCCCATCATGCCCATATACAGGTTGGACGAAGAACCTTTGCGCCAAGCCACCTTGCAGGACATCACCTGCGACTCGGACGGCCAAATCGATCGCTTCATCCGGTCGGCCGAACTCAGCCGCAGCCTTCCCGTGCATGATTTACGTCCCGACGAAACCTATTACTTAGGCGTATACCTGGTAGGCGCCTACCAGGAAATCCTGGGCGATCTGCACAATCTCTTCGGCGATACCAATGCCGTGCACATCGTCGCCGACGGCAACGGAAGTTTCGTCATCGATCAGGTTCTCGACGGAGAGTCGGTGGCGGACGTGCTGGATTACGTGCAATTCTCATCGAAGAAGCTGGTGCGCGATTTGGAATCGTGGGTGAGCGCTTCCGTCAAAGAAGGCCGCATCTCGGCCCTGGAAGGCAAGGAATTCCTGGCTATATACCGATCGGGCCTTTACGGATATACCTATTTGGAGTGACGATGCCGGCCCGGCCGGCTTCCCCTCTCAAACGATGACGGGCTTGTCGGGCAATTCATTCTTGGCCCCCCCGCTGCGGGGAAAGTGACGCGCCAGCTCTTCGCCGACGGCGCGAATTCCCAGCAATACGCCTTCCTCGAATCGACGCTGCCGGAAAAGCTCCTCCATGCGTCGGCAAATCTTTTCCCAGCCCGGCGCCCCTACCTTCGCATGAATTCCCCGGTCTGCTACGATTTCCACATCGTGATCGGCCAGCAGCAAATATATCAGTACTCCGTTATTGGCTTCGGTATCCCATACCCGCATGTCCGAAAAAACCTGGATGGCGCGTTCGCGCGCGGAAACGCCTTTCAGCAACAATCCTGCGT
>CAYNXV010000217.1:0-1915 GCA_964401245.1 uncultured Bifidobacteriales bacterium
GAACGGGTCCTCTCCCTGGCCCAGGCCCCCGTTTCCATTTCGCTGCTCTCCGCCGCCCCCGACTCGCTGCGGGTGTTCGCGAGAGTGGATTCCCAACCGGGAATCCCTCCGCATCTGCTGGCGGTGGCGGAGAACCCCCGCACCCTGGAATTGCGCATTCCCGGCGGTATGAACGGGAATCTGAGCCTCACTTTCAAGACCACGGCCGAAGCCTTTTCGGGAAACCTTTTCCCTCCCGCCTGGCATTACCGGAGAACCGCATCGGAGAGATGGTTGCGCCTGGAAAGCACGGTGGCCGAGGATAGCCTGGCGCGTGCCTCCCGCTTCATCCGCGACGGCTATTATCAATCTTTCCATAACAGCGACGACGAACCTCCCGAGGCGTCGATTTCCAGCGGTGGCCGACGGCTGCTGCCCGACGACTATGTGCCCATGCGCACGCCCATAGAGATCATCCTGCGCGACAATGCCGGCATCGACGGCCTCATCGCTCCCCCGCGCCTGGCAAGCCGGCTGCAAACCTTCGATACCACCAACAGCTCTCTGGAAACCGGCTTCGACGCGGCCGGAGCCGCCCGCCTCCGCTTCTGGCCCGATCCGGATATTCGGCGCGACTCGGTGGAAATAATCGCCCACGATATTTCGGGCAATCAATTGCGGCAATCCTTTACGTATCGATTGGGATCCAAGCTTTCCATTCTGAACCTGGGCAGCTATCCCAATCCCTTCGCCGACACCGCGGTATTCGTCTACACCTTGACGGAATTCTGCGAACGCGTCTCCCTGAAAGTCTATACGCGATCGGGAAGGTTGGTGCGGGCCTTCGAGGACCGCAATGCCATCGGTTATCGCGAAACCTCCTGGAATGGACGCACCTCCGAAGGCAGGGAAGTCGCCAACGGCCTTTATTATCTGAAGGTCACGGCTCAGGCCGCAGGCAAGGAAACCAGCCAAATCTATAAGCTGTTCAAGAAGAAGCGTAAATAAAGGCGCCACCGCGTTTATTACATTATAGGCCGGCTCGAACCCTTCCCGTCCGGAGTTTCCACGTCCATGATCGCAAATTCTGAAGAAAAGCCGGCCGCGCCGGCCATCCATTTGGAAAGACCGGGCCTTTACCTGGTCTCCACCCCCATCGGCAATCTGGACGATATCACCTTGCGCGCCTTGAAGGTGCTCCGCTCGGCCGACCTGGTTCTGGCCGAAGATACCCGCCATTCGCGCGTGCTATTCGACCACTTCGGATTGACCACCCGCATGGAAGCCTATCACGACTTCAATAAAATCAAGCGCACTCCCGCCTTGCTGGATTATCTGGAAAAAGGCCATGCCGTAGCTCTAATCTGCGACGCGGGTACGCCCGGCGTGGCCGACGAATCTTTCTTTCTGGTACGCGCCGCCCGCGAAAAAGGCATACCGGTATTTTCCATTCCCGGAGCGTCAGCCATCTTGGCCGCCTTGCCCGCGTCAGGCCTGCCCACCGACCATTTCTCCTTCGAAAACTTTCCTCCCAAAAAATCCGCTCAGCGCCTGCGTAAACTGGAAATCCTTAAAAAGCGCTGGGGCGAGGAGGAGACTCATGCCCCGACCTTGATATTTTACGTTTCACCCTATCAGGTGCGTAAATTCGTGGATGAAATCGGCCAGGTATACGGACCCGAGATCAAGCTCGTGCTGGCCCGCGAACTGACCAAGAAATTCGAGGAGTTTCTTACCGGCACGCCCGTCGAATTGTCGGAATATTATCGCGAACGCGAACCCCGCGGAGAGTACGTGCTGCTCTTCCATCCCCAGAACAAAGGCTGATGCGAATCACGCACCCTCTTTCCCTTAGCCTGATAATCCTTTCGCACCTCCTGCTGGCCTGGTGCTATCCGCGCTTTCCTTTGGGGCCGCTGGTATTCGTCGTTCTGGT
>CAYNXV010000217.1:2015-5379 GCA_964401245.1 uncultured Bifidobacteriales bacterium
GGCAAAACGCGCCTGGCCATGATGCTGGCGGGATTGGCCATTCCCCTGGGTTTATCGCTGTACGGTTCGCTGCGATTGAGCGAAGAGGAAGCTCCTTCTCCGGTCATGGATATCGCCCTGGTGCAGCCTTCCATCGCCCAGATAAAAAAATGGGATGAAGGGTATTTCCAGGAGGTGATGGAAAAGACCTGGAAAACCATGGATGCCGCCGATTTGGAAGGAGCGGATCTCATCGTCCTGCCCGAAACGGCCGTTCCGGACTTTCTCCGCCTGCGCCCCGAAGTCGAGGCGGAATTCAAGCGGAGAACCGCAAGGCTCGGGATTCCCATTCTGCTCGGCTCACTGGATCTGCTCCGCAGCGACATGGAGCATCGCCCTTATTTCTTTTACAATTCAGCCTATCTCTTTTCGCCGGATACCTCGAAGAATCCCCGACAGTATTCCAAAATCCGGCTGGTTCCCTTCAGCGAGCGGCTGCCCTTCGAAGATATTCTCCCGCTTATCAGTTACGTGAACCTGGGCGAAGGCGATTTCAATCCGGGCCTCGACTATGCGCTGTGGCGAAGCAATCCGAAGGGTTTGCAGGGTTTGAACGGTCCGAATTTGAGCCCGTCCATCTGTTACGAAATCATTTATCCCGATTACGTAAGGGGCGCCCGGAATCGCGGCGCGGATATATTGATCAACATCACCAACGACAGCTGGTTCGGTACGACCAACGCGCCCTATATGCATACGAATATCGCGCGGTTCCGGGCCGTGGAAACCGGAGCCCCCATCGCCCGCGCGGCCAATTCCGGGGTGAGCGTTTTCTACGATTACAAGGGCCGTAACCTGGGAGAGACCCTCCTGTTCGAGCAAACCGTATTGCGCCTGAAGCTGCCCGTCCGCTCGGAACGGACCCTGTATCTTGTGACCGGCGGGGCGCAGGAATGGATTTACGGGAGTATTTTTATGATGGGAGTGGTATTCGCTTTCATCCAGGGTCGGCGCCGTAGGCGCTGGACTAAATAGTCGGCCCTAAAAATTTTCCTAGAAACTTGAGGCAGCTTTCGAAACACTACGCAAGGTCTGTTCAATCTGGCGACCTTCAATTTTTAGAGCAGCAACGTCTCTTTCTGCCAAAGTACTCGAGGCACCGAGTGACCATGAAACGTATGTATTAATTTCGCTCGCAGCATCTGAGTCCTCATTGGACACGCTGTTAAAGGCTTGTGCCGAAAGGGAGGATGATTTGCTTTCTAATGATTGGGAGCTTGCAGAATAACTAGGGTTATAGGAAGGGCTGTAGGAGCTTAGGTTAGAACTGCTACTAAATAAAACTCGGATCGAAAGAATATCCGTTGTCCGAAGGAACGAAGCTTGCCCGTAAGGCCAGAAAAGAAAAACGCTAATGGCTTAAAGCTTCCTGCCCAGGCTATTCCAATTTCATATTTCCAGGAAAATGATTAGATTGGGCACCGTGCTCCTTAAATTGCCTTTCTGTCCCTACAAAAAAACCGGAGCAATAATTCCCGTCTTTGTTTTCCGTATACTCACCCCAAACCATTCCACCACCTCCCCAACCAGTGGAGTGCAGCTCTCTTCGAGAAGTTCCATTGTAGTAGTAATACTCGTCCTTAGCCCACCCCTCTTCAAGGTCCGAGGAAGTATTTATTTTTCCTGTCGAATCAAACCTGAAAACCAAACGCCCGTCTTCCTCCTTGATCTGCGGAGCATCTTTTAGATTAAAGCATATCCTAGTCCAGCCCTTATATCCCTCCGGAATTAAGGATTGGGTAGGCTTCCTCTCTTTGCCACAACCCATGCACAAGCCAACCAGCATGAAAACCAGGAATCGATCGGTAAGCTCACGTCCATATTTTTTCAACAGCATTTTTTTAATCCTCCGAGAAAGGGTTAGGCCACGGGAAAGCGACTGGCCCCTCATATCCTCCAGGCGATAAAGGTGTGGTCACACCAAAAGGGCTGGAGTTAGTGGAACCGGAAAAGGTACCAACTGACCCCGTTGCGGTTGTCGCCCCACTTTCACTATTGGTAACGGAAAGGCTACCTCCATAAACCGAGGAGGTAGTTTGAACGCCGCCCATAGACAAAGAGGGTGAAGAAAAAGAACTGATTGAGCCAAAACCAGCCAGCCCAATCGCAATGGCTGCCATATTGGAACTTTTGGGAACATGAGAATAAATAAGGCGACCGTCAACCAGCATTTCATAAGCCGGATAGTTGTCATGGTTTACAGTCGCCCGTGGTATTTGACCTGGAGCCAATTTTAGCGAGACATCCAAATCCACACCCGGCGTAAGCATATTCAAGAGACCAGGTGCTCCCAGTGGATCTTTGGCGCTGGCCGTGATTTTCAGAATCGCATCGTCAGCGCTTCGGGAGCTTCTATGCGCTGTGACAAGGGCTTTTGGTTTTCCTCTGGCAGATTTCTGCGTTCGAATATTCTTTGTTATCCCTTGCTCGACCAACACCCCTACGAGCGGCCCACCGGGCTGAATACTTGGATCTGTTTCAACCACGGCGTGAATAGATAGCCTAGAAGTGCCGGCTTCCCCCGGATTTCGATTATCCCCCCTGTAAATCCCAAAAGGCCCTAGAGCAGTTGGAGTATGTATGAAAACGTTAATCATCACATCAAATCGCTCCAGCCCATTTGGATCGAAGTAGTTGATAGGATCGCCACCCACGTATGAATAGAGGTTTATGAACTCCCTTGCCGAGTCTGGTGCAGTCCAAATTGACAACTCGGGGTCATACCATCTGGCCCCAAAGTAGTACAGCCCGAAATCCTTCTGAAACTCCTTTCCCGTAAAGGTCGGCGTCACCTCCTCATCGCCCATGACCAAGTCTTTCTTCTCGCCATAGGCCAGGTAGTCAAAAATCGAACCCGTGGCCGATGCATCCATGTCCTTCACTGAACGTACCGTCGAACCCAGATGGTCTTTGACGTAGAACTCCAGGCCCCCTGCCGATGCCACACCAATCTGGCTGCTTTGCCCCATGATACCGGTCTTGCTGGTCACGCTGGTTACTGTCCAATCAGGCGCCAATTCCTCAATGATTTCCCGGTCGCCGGCAAAGTCGATATTTACATAGCTTCTGGCCCGCACGGGGCTTCCCGAGGTGGCCGACTGAACTAGGGCATCGTACTCGGCCGAGCCCTTCAAAAAGCCCGTGATTTCCAGTCCCACCCCTTGGCCATCCTTATCAAAGGCGGTTATCTCGATCCCCGGGGGCATGATAATATCCGACCCGGATTCCGCCACCACCGCGAAAGCCAATTCCGAGGGCAGTGCGGAGGCTGGAGTCTGGTCCACCCAGATTTGCGTCGCCTCATAGGCTTCCTTCAAATCATGAT
>CAYNXV010000218.1:0-5343 GCA_964401245.1 uncultured Bifidobacteriales bacterium
CTGGGAACCATGATGGATTCGCCGCCTCCGGAAAGGGGCATTTCGATGCCGGCCGAAGCGCCCGGCGGTATCTTTCCGTCCGGGTTGGGCAACAAAGCGCGGATGCGCAGCATGCGCGTAGCGGGATCGATCCGCGGCTCCAAGGCGTAGACCACTGCGGCGGCCTTGTCTTCCACTCCCTGGATTTCGGCCGAAACCGTGTCGCCGACGCGTACCCGCGAAAAGTAGGCTTCGGGAATGGAATAATCGATTTTCAGGGGATCGAGGCTGAAGAATCCGGCCAATTGCGCTCCGGGAGCCACATAACTACCGACGCTGACGCTGCGAAGACCCACCACGCCGTCGAAGGGCGCGCGAATTTCGGTTTTGTCGAGCTGGGCCTTGAGGAGGTTTCGTTCCGCGGTAAGGCTTCTTTTCTCCTGCACGGCCAAATCATATTCTTCGCGGCTGACGGCTTCGCGTTCCAGCAGGATTTTCTGCCGGCCTTCCCTTTCTTCCGCCAAATGCAAACGGGGTTCCACTCTCTCCAATTGGGCTCTGAGTTCGGCGTCGTGAATTTTGAAAAGCAGGTCTCCGCGCTTTACCGGTTTGCCCTCGCGGAAATGGATGCCCGTAATGCGCCCCGCGGTTTCGCTTCGCAATTCCACCGCTTCTCCGGCCAGCACCGTTCCCGAACTCCGGATGATGCGCACAACCTGTTGGGTCTTGAGGACCATTCCCGAAACTTCCAGAGCGGGACCTCCCGCTCCACCCCGTGCCGGTGGCCCGGCCGGAGCCGGTATGAATTTGGCCCGGACCAGGAACAGACCTGCGACCAAAAAGATTATCAGGGCCAACCACAAAAGGGGGCGGCGGGATCGGGTAGGTTTCGTCGTATTCATTCTGCAAGAATGTATCAAGGCTCGGATTTTTGGGCTACTTTGTTTTGTAAACGAATTGTTCGGGATTGTAAACGATTTTTTCCGTAGCGAAATCGTTTCCCCGCGCTACGCCGAATGAGACCCACCCTTAGCTATCTTTTCACCGTGCGTTATCTGGTGGGATGGATTTTACTGGCCGCGGTTTCAGTGACGGGCGATATGCGCCTTCGCATGGGGGCGGCTTTCACCACCAGCGATATCGATCAGCAGTTTTCCCCGACGGAAACGGGAACCGAGTTCCTGTATCAGGTAGCCCTGTCGCTGGAAAGGAATGTCTTTTTCCTCAGGCCCCGCCTCATCGGAGAAATCGGACGGTATAACCAACGCCCCGTCTATTCCGCCAATGCAGGTTTGCACGCTTTTTACCCCCTTCCCTTTTTAGCATTGGAGCCTGCGCTGGGAGTCGGATTCGCCCATACCGGCTACAATCGCCGCACCTACCCCGGCCCCCTGAACGATCCGGAAGACAAGTTCGTCCGAACCCATACCCCTTTTTATTCCCTATCGCTCCGGTATGGCGACCGGATTTTTTGCGAATGGGACGCCTTTCCGGAATCCCCCCTGAACTGGAAATTCCGGCTGGGAGTGATTTTTCCCGAAAACTGAACTTCCCTCCACCGGTTGCGACCGATTATTTTAGTCCTTCCTCCGGATTTTCCGGCCTATAATCCGAACAATTAGGCTAAAATAGATTTGTGAATATATCGAAAACATCGTTCGCCTCTCTCTGCCTTTGGGCCGGAATCCTGTTCCCCGTTTTTTTGACGGCGCAGGACCCCCTTCCCATCAACCCCGGTGTGGGATACAAAAAAGACGGCTACATCGTCTGGACCGGCAACGGCACCAACTCCAGTTGGCATAATCCCGCCAACTGGAGCGCGCTGAAAGTGCCGGATACCGGTGACAGTGTTCTCCTGGACAATACCGGATCCAAGAATCTGCACATTTACCGGAATGTCTCGGTGCAAGTCCTGAAAGTGGACACCTCCTATTTGGGAGGCATTTATTTGGAAGGTCGTACCCTTACCCTAGGGGGTTCCACGGATTTTTCCGGCGCCAGATTCATGACCTCCAACGGTGAGATCCATTTCACGGGCGAAGGCGTGCAGTCGCTGTGGGGTCCCGTGGAAAAGACCCTGTCCCACAAACTGGTGCATTCGGGAACCGGCATCCTTCGCCTCAACTCCCGATTGTATTGCCTTTACCTGGTGCATTCGGCCGGCCTCATCGATTTAAACGGACACAATATCGGGGTGCAGGAAAAGATGGAAGTGAAGGGCGGCTCATTTGTCGCCTCCAGCCTGGGCGGACGCACCATCGGCGTGGGTGGCGACGCCTATTTCGAGGGGACTGCGGATTCCTTATTGGCCATGAACCCCGGCGCATCCTGGAATATCAACGTAGTGGGATCCCTGGTGGCCAAGCACGTGATATTGGCCAATAGCCGGGCACTGCAATCCCTGGGAATCGCCGACCAGAGCGTAAACGCCGGAGGGAATCAGAGATGGGCGTTTCCGGGGGGGCCTGCCATTACGAGCAACCCGGAAGACCGCAGCGTATTGGCGGCCCAGAAGGCCGTGTTCCGGGTCGCGGCGCAAGGAGCGGGTCCGCTGCAATTCCAGTGGTATCGCGACGGTAAGGCCCTGGCGGGCGCCCAGGATTCGGTGCTGACCCTGTCGGCGCCCTCCCTGAAAGACAGCGGTTCCCTTTTCTTCTGCCGGGTGGGTAACGTTTCCGGCCAGGCCGAAAGCGCGCCCGCGCGTCTCCATGTTTCCTTTCCCGCACCCGAAGCCTCGCCGCCGGAAGCCCGCTTCGATGATAGCGTGCAGGTTACCCTAAGCTCCAAGGTTCCGCAGGCGCAGATTTTCTATCTACGCAACGGCGGCGCTCCCGAACCCTATACCGGTCCCTTCTTTTTGCGCGGCAATACCGATCTGCACTTCTACGCCGTCACCAACGGCGACACCAGCGTGCTGGGCAGCGGGTTCTTCACCCTCAACTCCCCTACGCCGGGAACCCTGCCCAAGCCGAAGCTTACTCCGGGCGACACGGTATTCGCCGACCAGCTGGCGGTGACTCTCTCCGCCGGAGTCACCGATGCGGAGATGTATTACCGGATAGGGACAAACGGCCAAGTCCGTTTCTACGAAGGACCGATTATTTTGCGCGAAACCGCCCGCATTCTCGCCTTCAGCATGCGGGACGCCGAAACCAGCGATACCGCCGAAGCTCTCTATACCCGGCGACTTCCGGCGCCCGTTGCCCTGCCCGCCTCGCGGGATTTTCAGGATTCGCTGGAGATAAAGCTTACGGCCTCGGCGCCCGATGTTTCCATCCATTATACCCTGGACGGAACCGCGCCGACTTCCCAGTCTCCCTTGTATGCCCAACCCATTATCCTGAAAAAGGGTGTCTACTTGCGCGCCGTCTCGCTCGCCCCCAACTCGGAACCGAGCGGTTCGATCACCGAAACCTACGCCCTGGTTCCCAAGGCTCCCGTCGCATCGCCTGCGGGCGGGCTTTTCGCCGGCGAGGTGGAGGTGGCTTTGAGCACGTCTCCTTCGGACGCCGTCATCCGGTACACCTTTGACTCGTCTGCTCCCGATTCGGTTTCCGGCACCAGCTACCAGCAGCCCTTGCGCTTGGCGAAAGAAACCGTGGTGCGCGCCGTGGCGGTAGCGGGAACCGGATCCTTACGACGTATCAGCACGGTTACCCTGGAAACCTATCGTTTCTCCACCGCGGGCGCCGTCGGTTTGACGCCGGGAGGCCAATTCCATTTGAGCGGCCAATGCCGGGTTTCCTGGGAATCGCCCGGAAGCGCCGCCGCCCAGGTCAAGGCTCTGCCTTTGGACAGCCTGCCCGCGCTTCCGGGATTCGCCGACAGAGGCTGCGCTTTCCGTCTCGTGCTTCCCGGCGGAACCGGGTCGGACTCCCGTGCCCGTTTCCATTTTACCGGCGCCGCCGAAGGGGCCTTGTACGCCCTGTCGAGCGCAGGGGGAAATCGCGCCCGCAATCTCACTTCGGCCGCCACCGTACTGCTTCCGGAATCCGGAATCTACTTTCGCGCCCGCGACACTCTTCCTCCTTCCATAACCCTCACCCGCGAAACCGTGAACGGAGACGGCCACACCGAATTGGAATTCACGGTCGAGGACAACGTATCCAACCTGTTGCTTGAAGTCCAGCGCTCCGACGTGGATTCGCTGATGTGGAAGCGCGTGGAATGGATGACGGGAAAACCCTTCGCGCTTCTGCTCGAAACCGATGGAAAGAAAACCGAACCGCTGCGGATACGCCTCAACGTGGACGATGGGCGGCAGACGGCCGTATTTCCCGGCGGGGACGCCGCCGATTTCATTCCCATCCACCCTTTGAAGGATTATCGGGCCCCCTCGGTCTGGCGGGTGGGCGCGGACAAAGCCAAACCCTGGGACCTGGTAAGCGTGCCGTTCGCTCTCGATCCTCCGCTTACGCTGGCGGAGCTTCGCAAGCTGAACAATATCGAAACGCTGAGAGGCTCCGCCTGGGACGCGGCGGCGCAATCCTATCGCGACTTGAAGGACGGCGACACCCTGTCGCCCCACCAGGCTTATTGGTTGAGCAGCCCCTCGCCCCTCGCAGCCCCACTTTTCGACGGAGTGAACGCGGCGTCGGTCGCCACCGACGGTTCCGTCGCGATACGGCTCCGCAAAGGATGGAACCTGGTATCCAATACTTCCGGCAAATCCCTCTATTGGCCCGTATCGAGGGTCGATTTGGACGCGTATCTTTACAGCGCCATCAAAAGCCCCTGGGCCTTCCAACCCGAATCCAAAACCTATGCCCCCAGCGAAAAGCTGGACCCCTGGCGCGGCTATTTCGTGTATTCCCACGACGAGGCGGCGACGATAACCCTGCTTGACTCGCCTCCGCCCGTCAAAAACCCCGTGTCGCGAAAGACCGGAGCGGGTGACAGGATGAGCCTGCTGCTTAAACAGGGAAATGCATTGCATCTGGGAGCGAGGCCGGGCGTAAGCGCCGGCTGGTCCGTCGAAGATGAGCTCCTGCCACCCGACCTGGACGGAAACTCCGCGCGGGGAATCTGGTCCGAGCGGGAGGGGCGGCGTCTGGGCATGGATATTCTGCCCTTCGAGACGGGAAACCTATTGCGCTGGCGGGTGATATCGCGCCGCGGTGCGGGCGTGGATTCCGACAACCTTTCCGTGGGGAACTTCGAACTGCCCTCGGGTTGGGAAGTGTGGATGCTTTCCGCTTCGGGGCTCGCAAGGAGAATAGACACTTCGTCGGCCGTCGCGCTGCTTCCGGTCGCCATCGATACGCTGGAAATCTGGGCGGGTCCGTCCTCCCTACTGGCAGGCCGTTTGGGCGACAGGGGAAAGATTCCCTCCGCCTTCACAGCCCATGTGGAACGGGTATCGGA